>JAISJU010000045.1 GCA_031261165.1 Prevotellaceae bacterium | reverse complement strand
ACAAATATTTACGGCACTCTGTGCCTAAAAAGATTTGCGTAAATTTGCGTTATCTACGTAATTTGCGTTCTAAAAAACTCCGCTGTCAATGCTCTGCCGCAAAGCGTTTCAGCCGTTCTTCCAAATCGTCATACTGGTCGTTTTTGATAAACGAGGTACAAGCCCGCAAACCCTGCTGGCAACTGCCTGTGGTGTCTAATGAAATAGCACTGATACCGTAAAAAATCAGTTCTTTCATCAGTTCAGAGCCGGATAATTTTTTGTATTTCAGCGTGAAATAAAAACCATCGCCGATAGGCTCGTCCAAATCTTTTTCATAAACGAGTTGAAAGCCGTTTTCGGTAAATATCTTTTTCATTCGCTCGGCGCGGCGGGCATATTCTTTCATATCTTCGAGAAAGTTAAACTCGCCATTGTTTGCCGCTTTAAACATCGCCGCCAACGCATATTGCGCCGAGTGGCAAGTACCTGATGAGAGCGCATACAAAACTCTATTTACCAGCACATTGCCGAAACCGCCAACGCCGTAACGCGCCTTTAAACCGTCAAAATGCCGCTCATAAAGTTTGTCCGAAATGCCGATAACGCCAATGCGCTGCCCCGCGTAACTGAACACTTTTGAGCCGGAAACGAGGATAATGTAATTGTCTGTATATCGCGCCACGCTCGACTGAAAAGGTGCTTGGAAAGGCTTGCTCAAATCTTTGCGGAAATCCATCGCAAAATATGCCAAATCTTCCAAAACGATGGTGTCGTACTTCGTTGCCAGCGTGCCGATAATTTCTAATTCGCCCTCGTTCAACGAAATCCACGCAGGATTATTCGGATTGGAATAAATAATGGCGGCAATATCGCCTTTTGCGAGGTAACTTTCCAACTTGTCCCGCAACTTTTCGCCGCGAAAATCATACACATCAAACGCCTCAAACGGATAGCCCTGCACACGCAACTGCTGCTTTTGAACAGGAAAGCCCGGGTCAATGAAAAGCACTTTGTTTTTCTGCGGATTTACCTGACACGCCACCAAGAACGACACATAAGTGCCTTGCATAGAGCCGACCACCGGAATACAATGCGCCGCCTCCACGTCAATATCAATAAAGGCTTTGATGAAGCGCGAGGTTTCGGTTTTGAGTTCGGGCAGCCCGTCAAGCATCGGATACACGGCGGCAATGCCGTTTTTCAGTGCCTCTATTTCGGCATCTACGCCAATTTGCGCGGGTTTCAAACCCGGAACGCCCATTTCCATACGCACAAAACGCTGTCCGGTGAGTGTTTCGAGTTTATTCACGATGGCAACCACCTCGCGAATGGTTGCCTGTCCGAAGTCCTTAATATCAAAACTTTCGATAACGGAAATGACTGTGTTGTAGTCTATTGGAGTGTTTTTCATAGAAATTAATTTTGAGTTGCAATGTTACACAAAAATCCTAACTTGTACAAGTCAAATAAAAACAATGACGGATTTTTGCTCATTAAGTTTCCGGTAATCATTTTTTTAGACAGCATAAAAAACAGATTGACAATCCAAATCAAATGGCATTTTTTCAGTTTAAGAAAAGTGTTTAGAAGATTTGAATAATTTCTTAATTCCGGATATTTTTTGGTTTGATACAACAGAAAGAGATTTTTCATTGATGTTTCGGTCTTTTTTAAGAAAATCGCATTTTCGTCTAATCCTCTGTGAATTAACGGATTTTCGATATGTGTAATCTTATAATTCTGCCTCAACAAATCGCTGCGAAACAATGTATCTTCCTGACCATATTCGCGAATATTGTCGTTAAACCTGATTTGGTTAAATATTTTCTTTGAAATCAAGATATTGAAAGTAGTAAATATCTGAAATTTACCGTTTTCACGCACTTGTACGGTCAGTGCTTCACGCGCCCTGCCGTATTTTAGCCGCAAACTGTATTTCGGATTATTTTCATTTTCGTCATACGCCGTACCGCCGACAACAACGGCATTCTCATTGCAAAACGGCAAATAATTCTTCAAAAAATCCTCACTGCAAACTTCCGCATCGCTGTCTATTATCAACAAAATATCGAATTGAGCGGCATCTGCCAAACGGTTGATGTTTGCGCCGCGCCCCACATTATTTTCAAAAGCCAAATGCCGAACAAAGTCCATTTTTTCTACTTCTGCATTTTCTTTCAAAAACTTTTGCGAGCCGTCTTCTGCAATAATTATCTCAAAATCAATGCCTGACGATTTTGCTTGTTGCTGCAAGTCGCCTGCTAATTTTGTTACATTATAATTATATGTTGGAATTAATATGCTTAACATCTCATTAAATTGTAAATGGTAAATGGTAAATTGTAAATGGTAAATTGTAAATTAACGCCATTTGTAATTTACAATTTACAATTCACAATTTACAATTTACAATTAGTTTTTACCCGCATTTTGAATACCCGCAATTCGGGCATTTCAAGCAGCCTTCTTGGAAAATCAGTTTTTCCTTGCAACTGGGGCAAGCCTGACCTGTCTCCGTGCCGGTGGGTATATACTTCCGCAAAGCGCGTTCCACACCTGCTTTCCACGTGTTGATGCTTTCGCTGTTGAGTTGCAAACCGCCCACAAGTTTAATCACTTGGTCGATGGGCATACCGTAGCGCAGCACGCCCGAAATCAGTTTGGCGTAGTTCCAATACTCGGGGTCGAACTTGTGCGACAAGCCTTCTACCGTGATTTTAAAGCCGCGTTTGTTCTCAAACTGAAAATCGTAGCGTGTCTTGCCGTTCTCGTCTTTCGTTTTAATGATTTTCCCTTCCGTAACGGCTTTGGGCAGCATAATTCCCTCTTCTTCATCGTTCAAACCGGTAAAAATTTCGTAAGGATAGCCTTCGAGTAAACCGATAAAGGCAATCCATTTCTCGCGGTTGTTTTGGAAACGCACGATTTCGCACTGTAATTCTTTGGGGCGTTCCGTAGTGCGGGCGGGGTAACAGTTACAATCTTTGTCCTCTTTTTTCTCGTCTGTTTGCGTTACGAGCACGCCCGCCCGTGAGCCGTCCCGATATACCGTAGCCCCTTTGCAGCCGCTTTTCCACGCTTCCACATAGAGTTGTCCGACCAATTCCTCGCTCGCATCGGCAGGCAGGTTGATGGTTACGCTAATCGAATGGTCAACCCATTTCTGAATCCTGCCCTGCATTTTCACTTTTTGCAGCCAGTTTACATCGTTTGCAGTCGCTTTATTGTAGGGCGATTTGGCTATCATCGCCTCGCGTTCTTCCTGCGTATAAATTTTGGTTACATCGTAGCCGTTGATGAGCATCCATTCCACAAATTTGTGGTGAAAAATGGTAAATTCTTCCCACGAATCACCCACTTCATCAATAAAATCCACGCGCACATTGGCATCGTTCGGATTGACCTTTCGGCGGCGGGTGTAATAGACCTGAAACGCCGGCTCAATGCCTGATGTGGTTTGCGTCATAATACTCGTGGTGCCGGTGGGCGCAATGGTGAGGCAGGCGATGTTGCGCCGACCGTATTTTGCCATATCGGCATACAAATCGGGGTCGGCATCTTTAATACGTTTTACAAAAGGATTATTCTTTTCTCTTTCAGTATTATAAATAGAAAATGCGCCGCGCTCTTTCGCCATTTCCACAGACGAGCGGTACGCCTCTACCGCCACCGTTTTATGTACTTTTTCCGAGAAATCGGTAGCCGCATCAGTGCCGTAGCGCAGTCCGAGAGCCGCCAGCATATCGCCTTCGGCAGTGGTGCCGACACCTGTTCGGCGACCCAACGCGCTTTTTTCTTTGATTTTCTCCCAGAGCGTTTTTTCGGCGCGTTTCAGTTCCGATGTTTCGGGGTCGGAAGTGATTTTCTCCAATATTTTGTCGATTTTTTCCAGTTCGAGGTCAATAATATCGTCCATAATGCGCTGTGCGAGTTGCACGTGCTTTTTGAACAAATCGAAGTCGAAAGCCGCCTCTTTTGTAAACGGATTTTTCACATAAGAATACAGGTTTATCGCCAACAGCCTGCAACTGTCGTATGGACACAACGGAATTTCGCCGCAGGGATTGGTGGAAACGGTGCGGAAACCCAAATCGGCATAACAATCCGGCACGGACTCGCGCTCAATGGTATCCCAAAACAGCACGCCCGGCTCGGCAGATTTCCAAGCGTTATACACGATTTTTTTCCAAAGCGACTCGGCGTCAATCTCTTTTTTAAAGGTCGGATTTTTCGAGTCAATCGGATACTGCTGCGTATAAGGCTTTTTGCTGATGGCGGCTTTCATAAAATTGTCGTCAATGCGCACGGACACATTCGCGCCGGTGATTTTGCCCTGTTCGAGTTTCGCGTCTATAAACGACTCGGAATCAGGGTGCTTAATCGACACAGACAGCATCAATGCGCCGCGCCGCCCGTCTTGCGCCACCTCGCGGGTGGAGTTCGAGTAGCGTTCCATAAACGGCACAAGTCCGGTGGAAGTGAGGGCGGAGTTTTTCACCGGCGAGCCTTTGGGGCGAATGTGCGAGAGGTCGTGTCCCACGCCGCCGCGCCGTTTCATCAGTTGCACCTGTTCCTCGTCTATTTTGATAATCGCGCCGTAACTGTCCGCGTTGCCGTCAAAACCGATAACGAAACAGTTTGACAGCGAGGCAATTTGGAAATTGTTGCCGATGCCGGTCATCGGGCTGCCCTGCGGAACAATGTAGGTGAATTTTTTGAACAAATCAAAAAGTTCCTGTTCCGACAGCGGGTTTTTGTAGCGGCTTTCAATCCGTGCGATTTCGCTTGCCAAGCGATGGTGCATATCGTCCGGATTTTGTTCATAGATGACGCCTTGCGAATCTTTCAGGGCGTACTTGTTTACCCAAACGCGGGCAGCCAATTCGTCTCCGCCGAAATATTTTAGCGAAGATTGAAACGCCTCTTCATTCGTAAATGTTTTGTTTTTCATATCGTTGGTGTTTTTTAGAATTTTCTTTTTTTGCGACTGCAATATTACGACATATAAAACAGATACACAAAAAAAGAAACAATTAGTTTTCAACATTCACTAATTGTTTTCCAAAATATTTTTTATTTATATGTAAATCAGATGTTTGTATTTTCTGTTTTTTGAAAAAGTTTTCCAAAAAGATTACTCATACTCATTTCTAACTAAATAACAAAGGGGCGTTGCACGCAACGCCCCTACATTTAACCATTAACCATTAACCATTAACCATTAACCATTAACCATTATTTCAGCACTTTCTCCACCTTTCCGTTATCATATACTATAATGTATATGCCTGTGTCGGGGGCAGCGTCAAGTTTTTTGCCGAGCAAATTATAATAGCCCGCAACCTGCGCAGGAGTAAGCCCCGTTTCTGCAATGGCGGTATTGATACTGCAGCCCTCTTCTTCCGTTACAATAAAATCTTTCCACACATTAGCTGCTTCGTACAATTCCTTTGTACCGCAGGGAACAATTAGAGTTACATTGGCGGTAGTTACGCCGCTAAATATGTTGCTATAAATATTAGTTAACGGTGTTTGCCAATTTACTTTTACCTGCTGCAAACTTGTGCAATTCGCAAATGCAAGATTTTTTATTTCGGTAACAGCATTTGGAATTTCGATTGAAGTAATTGCCGTACCTCTGAAAATAGCGGCAGGAACGGTTTGCAACGTGGAAGGAATATTTGCGTTTGTCAAATTTACACAGTTGTCAAAAGCATAACCGCCTAAATTTGTTACGCTTTCGGGAATGATTACGGAAGTCAATCCTGTGTTGGAAAACGCTGATTGACTGATAGTTTCAACATTTGCCGGAATAGTAATTGAGGTTAAAGCCAAATCATTATTGAAACAGTAGTAGCCAATACTTTTCAGCGTAGAAGGTAACGACACCAAATACATATTCGGGCAATTGTCAAAATAACCGTCAATCATTTCATAACCTTCGGAAATATACAATTCCAAAATATCTTCGGCATTTGTTGGGTGTGCGCCGTAGTTTGGAATAACAAAACCGTTACCGATTTTCTTAACTGTCAATGTATTCCCATTGAAAGTAATTGTGTTAGGAATAGTAAGTATTGCAGGAAGCCGCTCACCATATTCAAGATAAGCACTTGCCAAATACGCATCGGTAACGGTTAAGTCCGTTGCACTTGGCGTAACAACAACAAATTGGAATTTTCCCACATTTACGTTCCAATTTGTTGCCTGTAAATTTCCTGTTGCCAAAATTATGGCAACGATACTGAATGTTAAAATCTTTTTCATAGGGCTGCCTCCTTTTCAAATTTAATGTCCGACAATCCATTTTTCAGTTCCACGCTCGGCGTAAAGATAACCTTTGCCGCGATGGTTTCGGTTTTGAAGGCGGCGGGGGTGTCCGCTCCTTCGCCCGTGAGGTTGAGGCGCACCGTTCCGAAGTCGCCCAACTGTACACTCATACCCAACTTCAGGAAAATGGGCAGTTCGTCAATAAAGTTGCTTAGCACATTCTCGATGTCGCCCTTTGTGAGCGAACTGCGCCCCGCAATTTCCTTTGCAAGGTCTTTGAGTGTTAATTTACCCGCATTTACCGCGCTCGGATAAAGTTTTTTCGGCGCAGAGGGCTGATTGGGGTTAGCCCGCTCAATTAATCTGAATTTCATAGTACAAAGAATTTATTAGGTTAAACAATAGAGAAAATTTTTGCTTGTTTGTTGTCGGCTTTGCCTTTAAAGTTGTTAAGGATTTTGGGGAGTTTAAGGTTTTTACCGATAAAGCCGACAGCCGTAAATTTCCATCGGGACAGAAATATTTTTCCATCGCGATAGAAATAAATTTCCATCGGGACAGAAATTCCGGCGCGTGCCTGTAAGGGTGCGATTAATCGCGCCCCTACGGAACGTGCAACAAAATATATTGTTGAAAATACAGTTAATACGTTGATTTTAAGCGAGTTTTTCGGGGGGGGGGGGGTAAAGCCGAAATTGCGCCGAAACTGCCTGCGGCGGGGCTTAAAATGCGCGTGAGGGGCATTTTACAGTCGGGCAACAGGAGTGCAAAAGACGATATTTGTAACAGGATTATTGGCACTTGTTTATTTTTTTTGACGGCGTAAAGATAATTATTTTTATTAATACGGTAAAATTTTCTGTTTTTTTTTATTTGGCGGACAAAAAATATAATGCTTATCTGCAAAAACACTTATGGTCGCAAACTTGCGCCAATTAGAGAGGCTGTCCTGTGTGGTGTGTATTGTAGGGGCGAAATATTTTTCGCCCTGTATTTGTGCATATATAAAGAGGGCGAAAAATATTTCGCCCCTACAACACAAAAAACCATTACAGGGCGTTGCACGCAACGCCCCTACGTTTCTGCAAACGGCAAAAACACCGCCCCAATCCTCCGCACAGGCTCAAACAAAATAGATTTTTCAACTGACTTTTGCGGATACAGTCCTGTGCGGTTGCCGAAAGCATACATTACATTAAACAGAATGCTCAAAATAACCAACATTTTCAGTCCGCCGAAGACGGCACCGATAAGGCGGTTGAGCCAAGAGAGGAGTACGATTTTCAGGAATTTGTCTATCAGCACAGCCAGAAAATGACAAGCCAACACGACTATGGAAAAGATAACCAGAAAAGCAGCGGGTCGGGCATAGCGAACATCAAGGTCAAACCACACGCGAACGTGTTCCGCAAAGCCCACATAATACAGTCGGGCAATCAAAATAGCCACAAAAACGCCTGCAAACGAGGAAACTTCAAGCACAAAACCTTTGATAATTCCTCGAATGATGCCGTAGGCAAGGGCTGCTATGATGATTAAATCTATCATTTTGAGTTAAGAACTAAGAGTTAAGAATTAAGAGTTGGGCTGTCGCCGTCAGGCAATTCTTAACTCTTAGTTCTTAACTCTTAACTTTATAGCGTTTTCTTCACTTCTTTTTCTTCGTAGCCTTCGATGATGTCGCCAATCTTGATGTCCTGGTAGTTTTTCAGGCTGATACCGCACTCGTAGTTCGTGGCGACTTCTTTCACATCGTCTTTCTCGCGTTTGAGGGCGTCTATCTCGCCGTTGAAAATCACGATGCCATCGCGAATAAGCCGTACTTTGTCCGAGCGTTTGATTTTGCCTTCGCGCACCATACAGCCTGCTACATTGCCGACTTTCGTGATTTTGAACACCTCGCGCACTTCCACCGTAGCCGTTACTTCTTCCTTTATTTCGGGCGAGAGCATACCGGTCATTGCCTCTTTTATTTCTTCGATGGCGTCGTAAATGATGGAGTAGAGGCGAATGTCTATTTCTTCTTTTTCCGCCAACTTGCGTACCGCGCCGCTCGGGCGTACTTGGAAACCGATGATGATGGCGTTCGACGCGGCGGCGAGCATCACATCGCCTTCGGAAATCGCGCCCACCGCTTTGTGGATAACATTCACCTGAATTTCGGGTGTTGAGAGTTTGATGAGCGAGTCGGACAATGCCTCTACCGAGCCGTCCACATCGCCTTTCACTATCACGTTCAGTTCCTGGAAGTTGCCGAGCGCGATACGTCTGCCGAGTTCGTCGAGCGTGAGGTGCTTTTTGGTACGCATACCCTGTTCGCGCTGCAACTGTTCGCGTTTGGCGGCGATTTCGCGTGCCTCCTGTTCGGTAGCCATTACTTTGAAATTGTCGCCTGCCTGCGGTGCGCCGTTCAAACCGAGAATGAGCGCAGGCTCGCCCGGTTCCACTTCTTTGATGCGCTGGTTGCGCTCGTTGAACATTGCTTTGATTTTACCGTGGTACGCGCCCGCCAACACGGGGTCGCCCACGCGCAAAGTGCCGTTGGAAACAAGCACCGTAGCGATATATCCGCGCCCTTTGTCGAGTGTCGATTCGATAATAGTACCGATGGCGCGGCGGTTGGGATTGGCTTTGAGTTCGAGCAGTTCGCTTTCGAGCAATACCTTTTCGAGCAGTTCTTTCACGTTCAAGCCTTTTTTGGCTGAAATGTCCTGCGACTGGTATTTTCCGCCCCAATCTTCCACCAGATAATTCATATTGGCAAGCGCCTCTTTTATCTTTTCGGGATTTGCCCCGTCTTTGTCTATTTTATTAATGGCGAACACAATAGGTACGCCTGCCGCCGATGCGTGGTTTATTGCCTCAATGGTTTGGGGCATCACGCTGTCGTCTGCCGCCACAATGATAATGGCGATGTCCGTTGCCTTCGCGCCACGCGCACGCATTGCCGTAAATGCCTCGTGTCCGGGCGTATCAAGGAAGGTAATGCGGCGACCATCGTCAAGCGTAACGTGGTAAGCCCCGATGTGCTGCGTAATGCCGCCTGCCTCGCCCGCAATCACATTCGCTTTGCGGATATAGTCGAGCAGCGAAGTTTTTCCGTGGTCAACGTGTCCCATCACGGTTACGATGGGCGGACGCGACTCAAGGTCTTCGGGTTTGTCTTCCTCTTCTTCCTGAATTGCCTCTACCACATCGGCACTCACATATTCGGTCTTAAAGCCAAATTCGTCTGCCACAAAGTTGATGGTTTCCGCATCAAGACGTTGATTTATCGAAACAGGAATACCGAGATTGAAACAAGTCATAATAACCTGATTGACCTGCACGTCCATCATTGCCGCCAATTCGCTGGCGGTAACAAACTCGGTGAGTTTCAGTGTGCTGCCTTCTAATCGTTCCTTTTCGGCAGCCTTTTCCATACGCTCCAAATTGGCGGTGCGTTTGTCTTTGCGGTGTTTCACGCCGCCTTTGAAATCTTTTTTCGAGGTGAGGCGAGCCAAAGTTTCTTTGATGTTTTTTGATACATCTTCTTCGCTCACTTCATTTTTTATGCGTTTAATCGGTGCTTTGCCTTTGTTGCCTGCGCCGGTGTGAACGTTCTTGTCATCACCTGCTACAACTACTTTCTGGCGTGCATCAATGCGTTTGCGTTTTTTCTTATCGCCGCCGCCTTGTCCGCCGCCCTGCGCCTGATTGCCGCTACCGGCAACTTTTGGCTTGTTGGCATTGGCTTGACGGTCGCGGTCTTCGCGGTCGCGGCGTTTTTCGGCTTTCGATTTCTTTTTCGGGCGAGTGGACTGATTGAGCGAAGCCAAATCTATTTTCTCGCCGGTGGTTTTCAGTTCTATCTTTTTGGCAAAACGCGATTCTTCTACACCGTATTTAAAGATTTCCGGTTCTTTTTTCTGCGGAGTGGGCGCATTCGCCACTTCTACGAAATCTCTTTTTTCTTTTTTCGGCAGTCCCGCAATCGCTTCTTTCTGCTGTTTTTGTTCGGGTCTTTTGTCCTGTTTTTTCAGATGCTGTTGCTGTTGTTGCTGCTGCTGTTTCGGTTTATCGTCTTTTTTGGCTTGTTGTATCGGTTTTAGCAACTCCTGTTGCTGTCTTTTGAGTTCTTTTTCTTTTTTCTTCGATGGGCGCGGCACATTTTCCATAATGCCTTTTTGGTTTATCGCGCTTAAATCGATTTTACCCACTTCTTTGAATTTCAGTGTCGGCACTTCGGCTTTGACCGATGAGTCGCTTTCTTTCTTTTCGGGCTGTTGTTGTTTCTCGTAGCCCTCAATCGCTACTGCTGTGTCGCGCTTTTTGTCTTTCGTATGCCATTCCTGGCTCAGGCGCACGGATTCCACGCGAAGTGCTTTGTCTTTGTTGAACGCTGCGTCCAACAAACCAAACGCCTCATCTGAAATTTTCAGATTCGGGTCGGCAGTTACATCGCGAAAGCCGTTTTTATGCAGAAATTCTACTACCGTAGCAAGTCCCACATTCAATTCTTTAGTTACTTTACTTAATCTTACTGACATACGAAATCAATTACAAATTAAAAATTACGAATTAAAAAATTAATTCCGAAAAATAATATCCTTTTACCCTTATTTTATAAAGAGTTTCCTTTATTGGTTTTGTTTCTTCCACCCCCCTATCTCCGCCGGCACAGGGCTGTTAAGTTCTCTGTCATTGCGGGCTTGACCCGCAATCCCCTTTGCTGCTTGTCATTATGAAGAAAGTCAGAAGCCCTTTTTCAGGGGATTGCGGGTCAAGCCCGCAATGACAAAACTTACATTGTTCGGTACGTTTTACAAAGAACTTATGCCGGAGGGGACACCTGACGGTCATTTGTCAAATATTTTATCAATCATTTTGCTCAAACTCGGATTTGATAATGTTCAATACCTCGTCGATGGTTTCTTCTTCCAAATCGGTTTGGGCAATGAGTTCTTCGCGCGAAATAGCCAAGACGTTTTTAGCCGTGTTGCAGCCGATGGATTTCAGCGTGTCGATAACCCATTCGTCTATTTCATCTCTAAATTCGTCGAGATAAATATCTTCTTCCTCGTTCTCTTCTTCCACATCGCGGAATACGTCAATCATATAATCCGTCAGCATTCCCGCCAGTTTGATGTTCGCGCCGCCTTTGCCGATAGCCAAAGATACTTCTTCGGGTTTCAAAAATACTTCGGCGCGTTTTGCCTCTTCGTTGATGCGGATTGACGATATTTTTGCCGGACTTAATGCCCGTGTGATAAACAGTGAGATATTTGAGGTATAGTTAATTACGTCAATATTCTCGTTTTTCAGTTCGCGCACGATGCCGTGGATACGCGAGCCTTTCATTCCCACGCACGCGCCGACCGGGTCAATGCGGTCGTCATACGATTCTACGGCTACTTTTGCCCGCTCGCCCGGAATGCGGGCTATTTTTTTGATGATTATCAGTCCGTCATTAATTTCGGGTACTTCCTGTTCAAAGAGTTTTTGCAGGAAGATGGGCGAGGTGCGCGAAAGCACGATTTTCGTGTTGCCGCCTTTGTTATCCACGCTGGCAATCACGGCTTTCACAGTGTCGCCTTTGCGGAAAAAGTCGCTCGGTATATGTTCTGTTTTGGGCAGCACCATTTCCGTGTCGTCATCGTCAAGAATGAGCAGTTCTTTTTTCCACACCTGATATACTTCGCCGGTTACGATTTGCCCCACTTTGCTCGAATATTCGTTATAAATGCTATCCTTTTGCAGGTCGAGGATTTTCGATGCCAGCGTTTGGCGCAAAGTGAGAATGGCACGCCGCCCGAAACTGAGAAAATCCACCGCATCGGTTACTTCTTCGTCTATTTCGTAGTCTTCGTCAATTTGCCGCGCCTCTGTCAGCGAAATTTGCAGGCTCGGATTTTTCACAGTGTCGTCTGCCACCACCGTGCGCGTGCGCCAAATTTCAAAGTCCCCTTTGTCGGGATTGACAATCACGTTGTAGTTTTTGTCCGTGCCGAACAACTTGGCGATAACGTTACGAAACGACTCTTCGAGTACGCCGATGAGGGTACTTCTGTCAATGTTTTTCAGTTCCTTGAACTCCGAAAAAGTGTCAATCATATTGACTTTTCCTGCTCTTGCCATAGTCTTAGTGATTTGCGACCTGCGATTTGCGATTTGCGATTTGCGACCTGCGATTTGCGATTTGCGATTTACATCACACATCTCATATCACATATCTCATATCGCATATCTCATATCGCATATCTAAAATTTAAAAATATATTTTGTTTGTTTTATTTCGTTGTATGTAAATCTTACATTTTCTGTTACTTCCGTTTTGCGCTTGGCATCGGGAAGTTTTATTTTTTTTGTCGTTTCAATAGCAAAGCCATCGGGCGTAACTTCCTGCAAAACGCCTGTGTGTTTCACACCGTTTTTGGTCAATACTTCTACTTCTTTGCCGATGTGTTTGGTGTATTGCCTTAGGATTTTGAACGGTTGCCCTACGCCTGCCGATGCCACTTCGAGTTCGTAATCGCCGATTTCTTCTTCAAATTCTGCCGTGATATACCGGCTTAATGCAATGCAAGTATCAATGGAAACGCCACCGTTGTCGGTATCTATCTCCACCAAAATGCGTTTGTCCGCCGTAATTTGCACATCAACCAAGAACAAATCTTCATCGCCGATACGGCTTTCAACAAACTGATATACAGTTTCTTTTGTAATCATTATTTTTTCTTTTCGTTCAATAAAATGGGGGACTGTCTTGTCCCCCCTCTCATTTCGCGCTTTTTCCGCTGCAAAAGTATGTATTATTTTTTTATTGTGCAAGAAATTTGTGTGGAAAATAATTTTTATTGTTTTTTATTCGGCAATACAACGAAAAGCAAAGCAATATGAATAAAAAAAGCGCGAAACAATTTTTTGTACGGAATATCGTTATTACCTTTGCACTGCAATTTTTTAAAACTATGGAAATAAAAACCGCCACCTTCGTAATAAGCAATACAGACGTGCGCAAATGCCCGCAGGACAGCCGCACGGAGTTTGCTTTCATCGGGCGCAGCAACGTGGGCAAATCCTCGCTTATCAATATGCTCTGCAACCAAAACAAACTGGCAATGACCTCTTCCACACCCGGCAAAACGCAGTTAATCAACCATTTCTTGATTAATAACGAATGGTATCTGGTCGATTTGCCGGGCTACGGCTATGCCAAAATCGGTAAGCAGGGAAAGGAAAACCTGAAAAAAATCATTGAAAATTACATTTTGCAGCGCGAAAACCTCACTTCGATTTTCGTGCTGTTCGACTGCCGGTTAGAGCCGCAAAAAATAGATTTGGAATTTATCCGTTGGCTCGGCGAAGAGGGCGTACCCTTTGCCATCGTTTTTACCAAAGCCGACAAACTTTCGACCGGAAAACTCAATGCCAATATTGAAACGTATAAAAACAAACTGCTCGAAGAATGGGAAGAACTGCCGCCGATTTTCGTAACTTCTTCCGAAACGCGGGCGGGAAAAGAAGATGTTTTGAATTATATTGAAACAATATTAAAATAGCCACTCATTCACGAATTTAATTAGTGAATCAGTGGCAAAAAAACAAATGAAACATACATTATATATATTACTGCTTGCCATTTTGCTGACAAGTTGCCACAAAAGCAACCGTTTCGCCATTGACACAGACGAAAGCGATTTGCAAATAAAAATTGAACGTTTCGACCGCGATTTCATTGCAGACACTGCCAAAACGGCGGCATTGCAAGCGAAATACGCTACGTTTTTCCGCATCTACACGCAAGAAATTATGAAATTCGGCTCGCCCGATGATTCGTCATTTTATAAGTATGCCGTGCAAACTTTTTTGAAAGACAGCGCATTTCACAATGCTTACGAAACGGAACTGCGCACTTTTGCCGATGTAGCGGACATTGAGGCAAAACTGACCGGTGCTTTCCGCTACATCAAGCATTATTTTCCGCAAACCGTTGTGCCGCGCGTGATTATGTACGTGTCGGGTTTCAATCAGCCGGTGGTGGCTACGGACAGCGTTTTGGCATTGAGCGCGGACAATTATTTGGGCAAAGATTTCTCCGGTTACAAAACCCTCGTGTATGAATATCAACTCGAAGGAATGAAACCCGAAAATGTGCCCTGCGATTATGTGATGGTGTGGCTCGCGCACTGTTTCCCCTTTGAACAGAGCGAAACATTGCTCGACAATATGCTTTATCAGGGCAAAATTATGTACCTGCTCGAAGCCTTTATGCCCGAAGAGCCGGAACATATTTTAATAGCCTACACGCCCGAACAAATCAAGTGGTGTCGCGACAATGAAAAGCAGATGTGGACAATGATAGCGGAAAAGAAACACCTTTTTTCGCAAGACTATATGCTGCTGAAAAAATATTTAGACGATGCGCCTTATACCGTTTATTTTCCCGAACAGTCGCCCGGTCGCGCCGGTGCGTGGATTGGCTGGCAAATCGTTCGCGCATATATGAAAAACAATACCGGCGTTACTTTGCAGGAATTGATGGCGGAACGGAATTATCGGAAAATATTGGAAAAATCGGGGTATAGACCTTGATGACATTGAGCAGAGCCTATATTTTTAGAACGCAAATTACGCAGATGGCGCAAATCTTTTTTAGGCACAGAGTGCCGTAAATATTTGTAGCATAATAGTTTTATTTTTTTATCAGAGGTGCAGCGCACCGTAAATATTGGTAAAAATAATCTGGATTGCTTCGTTCCTCGCAATGACGCGAAGCCCACGCTTCGACTTCGCTCAGCGACCGAGCAGTGCGTCATTGCGAGGAACGAAGCAATCCAGAAAAACAAAAAAACTATTTTGCTACAAATATTTACGGCACTCTGTGCCTTAAAAAAAGATTTGCGTAAATTTGCGTTATCTGCGTAATCTGCGTTCCCCTCAAAAAA
Source organism: Prevotellaceae bacterium (assembly GCA_031261165.1). Taxonomy (GTDB): domain Bacteria; phylum Bacteroidota; class Bacteroidia; order Bacteroidales; family Paludibacteraceae; genus JAISJU01. The sequence continues at coordinate 286 of JAISJU010000045.1, read as the reverse complement.
AAAAATCCGAAAAAACATTTGCGCAATAAAAAATAATATCTATATTTGCAGCCACAAAATTAACGAAACAAAAAGATGCCTCACTATCAAAAAATATTCGCTAACTGCTGCAAATTTAACACTTTAAATTTGTTCGTTTCGGTATTTTTCTTACTCTCTCTCTCTCTCTCTCTCTCTCTCTCTCTCTCTCTGGTCGCCGGGTATCTCACGCGCGTAATATACAGAAAAATAATTTATTAGAAAATATATCCCTATTCTTTTTTAATAAAAAAAATGTGCCTTTGAG
>JAISJU010000219.1 GCA_031261165.1 Prevotellaceae bacterium | reverse complement strand
GAGCCGTATTCACTACCATAAGAAACCGTTTGGTCGGTCATTACTACACCGCTTATTTTGCCTGTTTCAGGTTGTTTTTCCAAAATTTCCAATTCTTTTTGAGAAAATTTCATTTCCCTGTTAGATTTCAAACCTTTATACGGCATACTTGTTCGCCCTGCAATTAAATCGCCCGCATTGACCACTTCTCCGCTAAAATTACTCATCACTCCATTCCGCAAACCATTCCCCGCGCCGAGCAGCACGATAAAGATAAAAATCCCCCACGCCACCGCAAGCCCCGTCAGCGTAGTGCGGAGTTTGTTGTGTTTCAGCGAGGCGAATATTTCTTGCAGAATGTTCATAATGCTTTTTTTAGTCTAAATAATACAGGTCTTTTGTCTTTCTGTCTATTGTCTTGTGTCTATTATCTTGTGTCTATATTCTCAATCAATCCATCTTTTATATGAATAACCCGCCGCGTTTCCGCCGCTACGGATTGTTCGTGTGTTACTATTATGGTGGTAATGCCGCTGTTGTTCAACTGTTTCAGCACCTGCATTACTTCTTCGGTCGTTTTGCTGTCGAGCGCACCGGTCGGCTCGTCTGCCAGCAGTATTTTCGGATTTGAAATCATCGCCCGCGCAATGGCAACGCGTTGTTTCTGTCCGCCGGACAGTTCGTTTGGCAAGTGCGTAGCCCAATCTTTCAGTCCCATACGGTCGAGATATTCAAGCGCAATTTCGTTGCGCCGTTTTCTGCCGATGCCTTTATAATAGAGCGGCAACGCCACATTTTCCAGCGCATTTTTAAAATTAATCAGATTAAAAGATTGAAAAACGAAACCAATCATCTCGTTGCGATACTGCGCCGCCTGTTTCTCCGAGAGGTTTTTTATCAGTTTGCCGTCAAGAAAATACTCGCCCGTATCGTAGTTATCCAAAATGCCGAGAATATTCAGCAGCGTAGATTTTCCCGACCCGGACGTACCCATAATGGACACGTACTCGCCGCGTTCTATCTCTAAATCAATGCCTTTAAGCACGTGTAGCGAGGTTGCCTCCGTGTAATAGGTTTTGTTGATGTTGTTTAAGGTTATCATTCTTTCGGATTATTTTCAGACTGCAAATATACAATATAAACGAATTTGTTTTTAATTTATTGTAAAAATACCAAATAAAAAATCGGACTATATCTGCTCTTGAGGTCTTAGACTACCTGCTACAAGATATAACCCGCATTGCTGCGAATATGTTTCTTCTTGTAGCATTGAAGTTGTCTAAGTTCCAAGAGCCAAGAAATGCGTTGAAAACGCTAATAAATAAAATGTATTTTCAAATTCTCAAAGTTTTGGGATTTTGTCTATTATTAAATAAGGCAATAATGACAACCCTATTCTCAAATGTAATTTCTTTATAATAAATAGTCGTTTGCGGTGAAAGCACACAACGTCTTATGTTTTTTTTTCTGTCGTAATATGGAAAAGTAGCGGGATTTTGTGATATGGTATGCAAATATGTTTCCAATAATTCGGCAAAATTTGAAATTTCTCTCTCTGACCATCTGCTTTCCAGATAATCAAAAATAGCACTCAAATTTCGTTCGGCATCAGAAGCCCATTCTATCTCAAAGCCATTTTTCATAACGCTTTCGTACTTGTGTATGAGCAATAACTCTGTTTTGCAGGAAATCATTATACCCACGCTCAATAGACAAACGTTCTGCATACGGCAGATTTTGTTCTAATGTGTGTGTCGAAGAATAAATTTCTTCGCATACATCTATGTCCATTACATCATTCATCATTTTATTATTTGAAATGCAAAAATACACACAGTATTTCAATAATGCAAATAATTATTGTGTTTTTTTCTCACACATTCACCGCCCCCTCAAATTCCCGCAGAAACCGAACATCATTTTCCGAGAACATTCGCAAGTCTTTCACCTGAAATTTCAAATTCGTGATGCGCTCTATGCCCATTCCAAGCGCGTAACCCGAATAAATTTTGCTGTCAATGCCGCAGTTGTCCAGCACATTGGGGTGCACCATTCCGCAACCCAAAATTTCCACCCAACCGGTATGTTTGCAAAACGGACAGCCCTTTCCGCCGCAGAGGTTGCACGAAATATCCATTTCCGCACTCGGCTCGGTAAAAGGGAAATACGAGGGTCGCAGGCGGATTTGCGTTTGCTCGCCAAACATTTCTTTGGCAAAATAAAGCAACACCTGTTTCAAATCGGCAAAAGACACATCTTTTGCCACATACAACGCCTCTACCTGATGGAAAAAGCAGTGTGCGCGGTAAGAAATCGCCTCGTTGCGATACACCCTGCCCGGACAAATAATCCGAATCGGCGGTTGCGTGTTCAGCATCGTGCGTGTTTGCACCGATGAGGTGTGCGAGCGCAGTATAATATCGGGGTTTTGTTCAATGAAAAACGTATCCTGCATATCGCGGGCGGGGTGTTCGGGTGCAAAGTTGAGTGCCGAAAACACGTGCCAATCGTCTTCAATTTCGGGTCCTTCGGCAATGGTAAAGCCGAGATTGGAAAAAATGCGGATTATCTCGTTGCGCACAATGGAAATAGGGTGCCGCGTGCCGAGCGCAATGGGGTCGGCGGTGCGTGTCAAATCGCTTTTGTCTGTTGCCGTTTGTGCGCTGTCAAACACTTCTTTGAGCACGGCGATTTTGTCCTGCGCCGCGTTTTTCAGTTCGTTGAGCAACTGCCCGATTTCGCGTTTTTCTTCGTTTGCTACGGTTTTGAAATCGTTGAAAAGAGTGGTTATTTCGCCTTTTTTGCTCAAATATTTGATGCGCAAAGCCTCCAATTCATCGTGGTTTTTTGCCGCGAAATTGGCAATTTCATTCTGTAAGACCTGTATTTTGTTTCTCATCGGTATTGATTTTTCTCGTATTAATTTTATCCACTGTCCGCCATAGCACAATGGTTAATAATGTAGCGCAAACAATCACTATCAAAGCGGCAACTTCAATGGCAATATTACAAATTAATAATCCTAATATAATGAATATCAACTGAACAATCAATAAAATAAAAGTTACTTGTTTGTGTTTCAGTCCTGTGCTTAGCAGCAAATGATGAACGTGGTTTCGGTCTGCCTCAAAGGGCGATTTTCCTTTCTTGATGCGGGTTGCCATTACGCGCACCACGTCAATCAGCGGTATTGCCAATGCACAAACGGCTACCACCGGTGCCGCTCTCATTAACAGGTGTGGCGGTACATTAGGCACTCCGCCCTCGCTGATTTTGCAAAATTCCACCACAAACAAATAAATCACATAACCCAGCACCAACGCGCCCGAGTCGCCCATAAATATTTTGGATTTATTGCCAAATACATTGTAAATAAAGAAGATAAGCAACGCACCGATTAAAGAATAAGCCATCATTGACAGTTGCGTGTCGCCCGCGAGTTGGAAATAAATGCCGAAAAACAAACATATCAAAATGCCCAAGCCCGATGCCAAGCCATCTACGCCGTCAATTAGATTTAACGCATTGACCACCAATAGAAAAACAAAGAGCGAGAACAGATAACTCAGCCAAACCGGTATTGCGTGTATGCCGAGAAATCCCGACAGCGAAGTGAGTTGTCTGCCTGCCAAACCGATTAAGATGATGCCGACAATTACTTCGCCAAACAGTTTTTTCATTGCCGAAAGTTCCACCATATCATCGAAAAAGCCGATGAGCAGCATAATATACATTCCCGCAATGATAATACGGTTGTAAAAATCCCAACTGCCGGTGGAAAAAAGCAAGTATGGAATAATAAATGAAGAGAAAATATTAATGCCGCCGATATTGGGAATACCGCCTTTGTGCGAAGTTCTCCTGTTGGGTTTCACTATCAGGTTTTTCTTTTTTGCCATAGAAAGAACGTACGGCATCAAAATTTGTCCGATAATAAACGAAAACAGAATAAATAAAAACGGATATGCTCTTAATGCAACTCCTGAATCCACCAATAAGTTATGCCCGATATTTATCATTACTTGAAAAAATTAATTTCAGCCTGCAAAGATAAGTTTATTTTGTTAAAACATTTCTGTTTTGTTATAAAAAATTCATCTTAAAAGAAAAATGGTGTCTTTGGGGGACACCACCTTTCAAACCAACTATGATTAAAAAATTATCTGCGTTTCAAATCGTTTTCGGCTTCCGGTCCTACTTTGCTCATTGCACAGCGGAAACCGATGTCGTTACGTCTTTCTTTTTGGTCTATCCAGCGGCGGGTAGAGGGGTTGAGCCAATAGGGGCGGTCTTTCCACGAGCCGCCTTTATACACGCGCGTTGTGTTCGACAATTTCGAGAGCAGCAATGTTTCTGCGTCAGGACTTTCCGGATTTTCTACAGGGTCGTACATTTGGGCTGTCGAAATAGCGGGGTCTGTTGCCACTTGCCATTTATTTTTGTCTTGCAGACTGCGATAGTCGCCGTCTTTGTAGTTGCGCACGTCAAGTTTCGAGTACAAAGCAGGCTCTTTTTCCTTGTCGGCTGCAATAACGAATATAACGCGCCCCAAACTGTCGATTTGCGGCACACGTACTTTGCTACCGCTTTCTACTGTTGTTTCGGTTACGAGTGGCGATACATATTCGTTACCTCTGAAAGGATTGTATTCTGATGATTCTTCGGTGCTGAGCGGGCGATACACGTCAAATACCCATTCATTGACGTTGCCTGCCATATTGTACAAACCAAATTCGTTGGGCAGATAAGAACGTATCGGTGCGGTAATGTTGGCGCGGTCATTCAGTTTGCCTGCCATACCCATCATATCGCCTCGACCGCGAACAAAGTTCGCCTGCATCATACCGCGCGTGTTTTTTTCCGCGCTGCGAAGTTGGTCGCCACTCCAAGGATAGGATTTTTTGTTTTCTACGTTTTCTTCGATTTCCTGTGTAATCAAACCGTAAGCGGCATATTCCCATTCAGCCTCAGTTGGGAGGCGGTATTTGGGGAACATAATACCATCGCTCATATTCGTTTTGCGGTTTTCGCCATACACCGTTTTCATCGGGCGTTTGCCTTCCGCAGGTTGGTATTCGCCGCTCATTTGGTATTTATCGGTATTAAACACTTGGTTTTGAGCAATATCTACCACGTCTAAATTACTTTTCAACGCCTCGAAGTCGGGCAACTGAATGATGCCTTCATTCACAAGGCGAAGTTCATTCACACGGTCACCGCGCCATTGGCAATAGTCCATTGCCTGCTCCCAATTCACACCCACCACAGGATAGTCCTGATACGCCACGTGCGAGAAATAATATTGCAGATAAGGCTCGTTGTAAGCCAATTCTTCACGCCAAACAGTGGTGTCTGGGTAACTGCGTTCAACCAAATCAGTTGCCTGACCGAATACCATTTTCATCCAATGAACATATCCACGCCACATAAGGTTGCTGATTTCGGTTTCGTCCATATAGAACGAACTAACGGTAACGCGGCGCGGTACATTGTTCCAATCATAGAGAATGTCTTCGCCGACACGCCCCATTGTGAAAGTACCACCCTCGATAAATACCATATTGGGCGGTGTGTCTTGCACATAGCCTGTTACAACCTGAAAACCACCGGTTTTCTTATCGTTGTAAGCCCAACCAGTGTCTGCCGCTGTCTGTTTTTTGGCGCAAGAGAGCATCAATAACGCCAACATCAAAGCGAATGAAAATTTAGCAACTGCTTTATTCATAACTATTTAGATATAAGATTAAACTTCAAGAAATATTTCAATTTTGAGGTTACAAATATAACGCAATAATTTGTAATATTATTGCATTAACACAAAAAAAATTTTGCCTTGTTTTTAACCGCTCAAAGGTAAGAATAATTTTCTTATCTTTGTGCAAAAAAAATCAGAAAAATTTTTCAGAAAAATGATGACTACCGAAAATTTATTTCAAAGAATGCTTGAAAAGCCTTTGGTGATGGGCATTCTGAACGTTACGCCCGACTCGTTTTTTGACGGCGGAAAATACACAAAAGAGGCGGAAATATTGAAAAGAGCCGAGCAAATTTTGACAGAAGGGGCGGAAATTATCGACATTGGGGGCTATTCTTCGCGTCCTTCGGCGGCAGATATTTCGGAAAAAGAGGAACTTGACCGCCTAAAACCTGCCATTGAGTTGATACAAAAACATTTTCCCGATACCGTTTTTTCGGTTGATACTTTCCGCGCCGGTATTGCCAAATGTTTGGCGGAAGATTGCGGTGTGCAAATTATTAATGATATTTCGGGCGACACTTTCGGCGAAAAAATGTTCGACACAATATCTTCGCTGAAAAACGTTATTTATGTGTTGATGCACATACGCGGAACACCCAAAACGATGCAAAATGCCGAAAACCTTATATATAATAATGTAACAAATGATGTTTTTGATTTTTTTGAGAAAAAAATATCGGAACTTAATCGTTTGAATGTCAATCGTATCATTGTAGATTTGGGCTTTGGTTTTGCAAAAACGACCGAACAAAATTTTGAATTGCTGCGGAATTTGCAAAAATTCACTACCTTTGGCTTGCCGATTTTGGCGGGAATGTCGCGCAAAACAATGTTGTGGAAAACCCTGCAATGCGAGCCGAAAGACTGCCTGAACGCGACAACCGTTGTCAATACAATGGCGTTGATGAACGGCGCGAAAATTCTGCGCGTTCACGATGTGAAAGAGGCGGTGGAGTGTGTGAAAATTTTTAATGGATATGCGATGTGAGATATGAGATTTGCGATATGCGATTTGCGACAAAAAAACAGTCGCAAATCGCAAATCGCAAATCGCAAATCGCAAATCGCAAATCGCAAATCGCAAATCGCAAATCGCAAATCTAAAAATATATGTTTCTGAATTTTGAAATAAAAGACATTATCGACATTTTTTTGGTCGCCATCATTCTTTATCAAACGTATAGATTGATGAAAGGCACGGGGACTGCCAATATTTTTATCGGCATTTTGTCCTTTGTGGTGGCTTGGTTTTTTATCACGCGGGTGTTTGAAATGCGGCTGCTGGGGCAAATTCTGAACAGCATTATGAGTTTTGCACCGATATTGCTGATTATCATTTTTCAGAAAGAAATTCGCAGTTTTTTCTTTATGCTGGGGAAAAAAAATCGTTTTTTTAAGAGCATAGAAAGTTTTTTTAAGAACAAAGATGAAAAGCCCAACGATGTGTGCATTATGCAAGTGGTTACTGCCTGCCGAAAACTGTCGCAAGAGAAAGTCGGTGCGCTGATTATCTTTGAAAAAAAAGTTACTTTGCACGAGTACATCGAAACCGGCGAGGAAATCAATGCCGACATCAGTGCACGCTTGATTGAAAATATTTTTTTCAAAAACAGTCCGCTGCACGATGGCGCAATGATTATTTCGGGCGATAAAATCAAAGCGGCAGGCTGCATTTTGCCGGTGTCGCACAGCCCGAATATTTCCAAAAACTTGGGCTTGCGCCACCGCTCGGCACTCGGCATTGCCGAAAGAACTGATGCCATCGCTATTGTGGTATCCGAAGAAACCGGTAAAATTTCCGTTGCCGAAAATGGGCAACTGAACTTGAAACTTAAAACGGAAGAGTTGGAAAACTTTTTGTCAAAGTAGATTTTTAGACACAAGATTTTAGACACAAGACTTTAGACACAAGATACAAGACGTTATGAATATAGAAAACATTTATCAGATTTACAAGCAATTTCCGCTTGTTACGACCGACAGTCGCGTTTGTCCCGAAAATTCGATTTTCTTTGCATTGCGGGGCGATAATTTCAATGGCAACCGCTTTGCACAGGCGGCTTTGGACAAAGGTTGCGCTTATGCTGTGGTTGATGAGGCGGAATTTGCCGGTAACAAGCGCATTATTTTGGTGGAAAATGTGCTCGAAACCTTGCAAAAATTAGCAAACTTGCACCGCAAAACGCTCGGAACAAAAATTATCGGCATTACCGGCACAAACGGAAAAACGACCACCAAAGAACTGATTGCCGCCGTTTTAAGCCAAAAGTTCAATACGCTTTACACGCAGGGCAATCTGAACAACCACATCGGCGTGCCGCTCACGCTGCTGCAACTGACCGCCGACCACGAAATCGCCGTTATCGAAATGGGTGCCAACCACCCGCACGAAATTGCGGAACTTTGCGCCATTGCCGAGCCGGATTTCGGCATTATCACCAACGTGGGCAAGGCGCACCTCGAAGGTTTCGGCTCGTTTGAGGGCGTGATGCGCAGCAAAGCGGAAATCTACGATTTTATTTTTCAAAAAGGCGGAAAAGTTTTTATCAATCAAGACAATGACTACCTGCTGACAATGGCTGATAATGCGGGTTTGACGGCTCAATCTTTGATAAAATACTCGCTGACGGATAGAAACGCAACCGTATATGGGAAAATCACAAGTGTTTCGCCTTTTCTGCGAATAAATATCTATTCGAGTACGCAATATACTCCTGCCCGTACGCATCTTGTTGGGAGTTATAACGCCGAAAATATGCTGGCAGCGTTTTCTGTCGGACATCATTTTGGCGTTTCGGTAAGAAAAATGGGTCCGCTTTTAGAAAAGTATGTACCGACCAATAATCGCTCGCAATATGCCGAAACACAGAAAAATAAACTGATTATTGACGCTTACAACGCCAATCCGAGCAGTATGGCGGAGGCAATTCGGAATTTTGCGCAAATTGAGGCGGGCGAAAAGGCATTAATTTTGGGCGATATGCTCGAACTCGGCGAAGTGAGCGCGGAAGAACATCAAGAAATTGTCAATTTGCTGAACGAAAACGGTTTTTCGGAAGTGTTTTTGGTCGGCAAGAATTTTCAAAGTACGAAATCGAATTTTACCACCTTTGAAAATCCGAGCGAACTGATTGATTTTCTGAAAGACAATAAACTTGAAAACCGCCTTATTTTGATAAAAGGCTCTCACAGTATGAAAATGGAAAAAACAGTAGAATTTTTATGAAAAAGATAATTTTTATTTTATTGATAATTGCTGCGCTGCCGATTTCTGCGCAAAATATTGAACAGGCGTTTATCAATTTGCCCGAGCAATATTTGCCACTGTTGAGCAAAGAAAAACGTTCGGTTTTGTTGTTTAACCACAGCATTGGGGGCGCGGATAGCATTGAAAACGACCTGAAAGGCATCAGCCGCTTGGCGGTGCTGGACAGTAATTATTTGAAAGTGAATCTGACCGAAAAAAGCACTTTTGAGATGAAAATCTGGCATCTGAACGATACAGCGGAAATCATCGGTTTTTCGCACACGGTTTGTGCGCCGGTCTGCGATTCGCAAGTGGCGTTTTTCGATAAAAATTTCAGGCGATTGGACACAGACGGCAACCAGATGTTCCCCGATATTGCCGTGCAGGATTTTCTGAATGTAGTGAAAATCGCTGACGAAGGCGAAAGAGTGGAAAATGTCGTCAAAAAGCACGATGCGCTGTTTGCTACCATCAGTTTTTCGCCAAAAGACAATGATATTGTACTGAAATCCAATGCAAAAGAGTTTTTGCCGAAAGAAATTTACGCCGATTTGGAAAAATATTTAATCGGCGACAGCATCGAATTGACTTTTGAAAACGGTATTTTCAGGGAAGGAGCGGCGCAATGGAGATAAAGGTGCTTGGCGATGGCTGTGCGCATTGCAATGTGTTATACACCCACACTTTGCAGGCGATGGAGGAACTCGGTTTAGATGTGCTGGTGGCGCAGGTGAGCGATATTTTGCAGATTTTGCAATACCGTGTGTTGAGTACGCCTGCGCTGGTGGTTGATGGGAAAGTGGTTTCGGCGGGGGAAGTGCTTTCGGTGAAAGATATTGAAAAGATTTTGAATATAAAAACTTTTTCGTAATTTTGCATTTGAAATTTTAAAAGATAAAAACAATGAGAGCATTAGAGTTCAAGTCTAAAATCAGGGAAAACCGCATTTTGATACCGCGCAGAATGCAACCCGAATTAGCATTCGCCGATAATGGTAAAAATGTGCGTGTCGTTGTTTATATAGACGATGCCGATGTATATGATACAAAAGCATATCGCACAATGGCGGCAACGCAATTTTTGAAAGGTTATGCCGAAACAGATGCTATTTATGATTAATGAATAAATGATTATGAATGTAATAGAAACAGGCAGTATCGTATTATTGAAATTCCCTTTTACTGACGGCATTACTTACAAACGGCGACCCGTGTTGGTACTTAAAGATTTTGCTGACGGCGACATTCTTGTTTGCCGTATTACAAGCAAGATTTATACCGGCAAATATGATATTTATCTTGATGAATGGGAAAAATTCGGACTAAAATTGCCTTCTGTTGTGCGTGTTCATAAAATGGCAACATTGGAAACCAATATGATAGAAAGTTTTATGGGGCAAATAGATAATGACATTTCAGATAAAGTAAAATCAATATATAACTCTATAATTTAAAAACAAAGATATGATGTGAAATTCGTGCTGATTAGGCACAAAATAAGACATTTTGGAATCGCGTTTAACGCTTTATTCTCGCTTGTGAAAATTAGGAACTTTCAATGTAGAATAAAGGATAAGTTGTAAATGCACGCAATATTGCGGGCTTAACTTATTTCTTTCTACGGGTTTCCTAATACCTCACAAGCGGATAATGTAAGTCCGCTTTTTTATTTGTCCAAAAATAGATACAGAATAAACTATTTTCACTTAATAACAATCTAAAATTTAATTCTTATGATTAACACAGAACACTTAAATTGGTTGAGCAATCGTTCGAGAGAGGAATTATATTTCTTGCTCGAAAAAGCACATTCAGAACTGAATGAAATCGAAATATTGCAAAAACAAGCCGAAAAACATCGGCAGAATGCAGTAGTTATTCGCCAAAAAGCAAAAGAAGAAAATCCAAAACACGCAGGTTCTGGTTGGAAACTATTACTATTATTCTCAACATTTTATTGGGTTGTGCTAATAATGGGAGTAATAATATGCGGTATGCAACAAATTATACAAATGATTTCAAAAGAACCTTCAATGTTTTTACCATTATTATTGCTTATCTGTATAATTCCTTTGCGAAAAGCAAAACAAAAATGCAAACAAAGAAAGCAAAAGTTTGAACAGCAAGCCAAAGACGAAGAAGCAAGAGCAGATGCAAAAGAAAATGAGGCACACGAGAAACTCAGAAATACACAATATTTACCTTTAATCTACGAAGGATATTGCTATATGCTGGCACTTGAAACTATGATGGAATTTTTGAAAAAAGGCAAAGCAGATACTTGGAAAGAATTGATAGATAAATACGATGACCAATATCATAAATGGACATTGGAAGAAAACGCTGCAAAAAGGTTGGCAGTTCAACAGCGACAGTCAGAAATAGCAGAAGAAACATTAATACAAACAAGAAAAGCAAAAAATTGGGCAGCAGTAGCAGCCGCAGGCGTATGGTTAAGAGATTAACGATGAGGCTAAACTTGTTAAGTTTAAAGACTTAACAAGTTTTTTTAATCTCTCTCACAAAAGCATTTTCGGCAAACGTCCCCCGCACATTCTCAAAATCGGCGCGTTTCACCTCTTCATCGCCATCAATGCCGAAACCGACCATTGAGCTTGCGGAAAATTCTTTTTCGGCATCGGCGAGAATGGCGTTGCTTAGTTCCGTTTGTTTTTGCGATATTTCTGCTTTTTCAGGGAAATATTTTTGCAGCAGTTGAGCAACAAATGCCTGCTCGTATTGGCTGTAATTCTTGTACATTTCGGAAAACGAGTGATTTATTTCTTCTATGCTTGTGATTTTTTCGGTTTCTATTTGCAGTAACATCTCATTTAATATGTCTTGTGGGACAATTAGACCGGCAATGTCGAGCCATTGTTCTCTTGTGTCATTGCGGGCTTGACCCGCAATCCCCGGAAAACAAAGGGGATTCTGACTTTCGTCAGAATGACGGGTTGAAACAGGGGATTGCGGGTCAAGCCCGCAATGATAGGAAAGAGCGAGTGCCTGCCCGACATAAACAGCAATCGCCGATTTATAAATCTCAATCCCTTTTTTCAAAAAGATGTTTTTTATCCGCACACCTTTGTAAGAATGGTAATCCGCCTGTTTCTCGGCTAATTTTTCCAAGACGGCTATGCCGTTGCAGATTTTTCCTATAATATAAGGATTTAATAAATCGAAAGTGATGTAATCTAATGTGTCGCCGGTGCGTTTGTCGCGCTTGCGCCATTTTTGGCTGTCGCGCTGCGTGCCGACTGTTTGGAAATTGACGGCGGGGATTAGTTCCGTGCGACCGTCTTTTTCCAAAATGTAGGAGAAGGGCAAATCGCTGCTGTCGAAATGCGCCTCGTGATGCCCCAAGACGAGCGAGAATGCGCCCACCCGCGCCTCAAGCATCAGGTAAGAACCGCTGCCGGTTTTTGCGCCGCGCTCGAAAATGCCCTGATGTACGGGTCCCAACTTGTACATGTGATTGCTCATATTGGTGCCGCTGCCGGCGTTGTAAAACGAGAAGAGGGAGCCGATGAGCAGTGTCGATTTGTGGTGCGAAGTGGTGTAAGCACCCGCAAAAACCGCCGCCGCCTCGCCGTGCAGCAGTTGGCTGTTGCAAAAAATGAGCGAATCCGTTGCCGAGAATTGCTTACCCACCTCGCAGGCTTCGCCGACAAAGGTTTTTTCCAACAGCGCGTAGTCATACACGCGGCTGCCTTTGCCAATGATAAAATCCCGCGCAACCGTGCCTGTGCCGACAAAAGCCTGCTCGGCAATACTGCCGTTTTGCAACTCCGCCACATTCTCCAAGCGGGCGCAGTCGCCGATTTTTACGTTGCGGATAACGCCGCAATTTGTAATTCTTGCGCCTCTGCCGACAACGCCGCTTGTTTGCTCAATGACGTATTTGTCTATCGCGGCGTTCATTTTCTCAATGAGCAGCGGGCGGTGGCGATAGAGTGCCAAGAGGTATGCGAAGTGTGCCGACAGTTTATCGAAAATTTTTACTTCGCGCCCGCCTGCCTCGTTCAGTACGCAGACTGCCGTGCCGTTGCCGAAAGCGGTCTTGCCTTCTACCGACAGAGATTTTACGTTATGAATAAACGCGCCTTCTTTGATGTGATAATTGGAAATTTCGCTGTTGCGGATATGAATGTTTGCCTCTAAAATAATTTCCCCCGAAAAAGATACATTATATATATCGTTCGGCGAAAAATTTTCGGCAACCGCGATGTTTTGCCAATTTTCGGCGGTACAATGTTGCGTTTGCAGGGCGGCGACTTCGTCTGAATGTAGGTGGCGCATAGTTTTGTGAATATTTAGATTGCAAAGTTACAATAAAAAAATAAATATGGGGCGTTTTGTGTGAAAAAGGACTTCCTCTTTTGAATAAAGGACTTCCTTTTTCAGAAAGAGGACTTCCTTTTTCCGCCTCATAATTCTGATACAAGAAATCATTAAACGGAAACGCCTGTACCAATATTTTTTTTAAAATTCATATTTCTAAACAGTTCCACAACCGATTTATCTTCCCAAGCATAAAGTTTTCGCTGATACAGCCAATAAACAAACATCGTTATCAACACGCCCGCCAACGAGCCGACAAGCACATCTTCGGCAAAATGCTGCGACAGGTAAATTCGCGAATAAGCCGCAAGCACCGCCAATACAAAGAAAATCGGTGCAAGCCACGATTTTTTGTTAAAAATTAGCGTCAGACACAGCATCAGCGAAAAAACTGTTGCAGTGTGCCCCGAAGGGAAACTGTTTGTGTGGTGCTGCACAACGCCATCAACCTGATGCAACGCCACATCGGAGAAATGTGTGCTGAAATACAAACTCGGACGCGGTGCAGCCGCATTCACTTTGATAATGCGTACCACAATGCCAAGCAGCAACTGCGGCAGAAGCACAAACAGCGAATCGCCAACCTTGTAAAACAGCAGTACGCCCACTACAACAAAAGGCACCCACGAACCCCATTCCGTCATATACTTAAAGAAAATATCTTGGAATGCCACCCAATCGGGGCTAAAATTCGACAGGTAATCAAGCGTCAGTGCAATGTGCAAATCAGACTGACTTATGCATAACACTACGCACAGCAAGCCCAAAAAGAATAAACCATAAAATGCCAAAAAGATTTTTAATGCTGTTGATTTCATAAACACCAATGTTTTATTGAAAAATATTCATTTCCTCATCGTAAATTGGACTTTCTACGCCCAAAAAGTTCATAACACTGTGAAAAATATTGTGTTGCGACACACTTATGCCAGGTTTCAGTTGTTTGGAATCTTCCGACAGCCAAACAATAAAAGGAATTTCATATTGCTCTTTCGGCGCGATACTTTTCGGAACGCCGTGCATATACAGATTTTTTTCGCCCAACGATTCGCCGTGGTCGGAAACGAAAATCATTGTACTTTTGTACTCTTTCAGATTGCTTAAATCTTCTATCACGCGGTGCAGAAGATAATCGGTATAAACAATCGTGTTGTCGTAAGCGTTAATCAGTTCTTCGCGGGAACAGTGCGACAATTCAACGCTGTTGCAAACGGGCTTAAATACTTCAAATCTCGGCGGGTATCGCTTGCTGTATTGCGGACCGTGGCTTGTACTTGTGTGCAGCACAATCAAAATTTTATTCTTTTCGCTTGCCGATATTCGCTCTTTCAGCCCTTTCAAAAGTATTTCATCGTAACCGCATTCTTCGCCCTGACAGTCAGCCGCTAACTGCTTTTGATTTTGATAGTCCTTAATGTGAACCGGCGGTTCGCCCCAGTTTGATGTTCGCCAAACAACATCAACGCCGTTCCTGTATAGATAATTCGGCAATATTTCATACAAATCGGAAGTGCTTTTATGTTCCAAAATACATTTTACGCTTGCAGTGGTGTAGGTAGCATCTGATTCTGTCTTAAATGCAAATAAATTTTGCGTTTTCGACAGCAGCGGATTGGTATTTTTTTCGTAACCACAGAGTGAAAAATTTTGACTTCTCGCCGATTCGCCAATAACCAACACAACAACGGCTTTTTCATTATCGGTTATCGCAGCATCGGGCAGCAAAATCTCTTTTTTGTTTTGTTGGTGCTGATGGGTTTGGTAACGCACCGAATTTACGGTATAAGACCAGGGCATAAGAAGTCCGCCCAATTTCGTTGCGTGTTTGTCAATCCACAGCCAGTTGCCTGCATTGGCAAAGACCAGAACGAGCAGAAAAACTATTGTTAGCGAGGAAGTTGTGAGAAATCGTTTCCAAGTTCCATTGATTATTTTTACCTTAAAAAGATAGATACAGGGAACAACGGCAAACAAAACAAAGTACAGCACGAGTTTGAAAGACCAAAAGCCGCTTGCCTCATCATAATTGGTGTTGAACACATTACTAATCATACTTTCGTCTAAAATAACGTTATAAGTGTTGATGAAATAGACGGCAACGGCATTAACAGCAAAGGTCAACGCCAGCAACAATCGCCCGACAAATCGGAATAGAAAAAGCACGAGATAAAAAACAAGAAAGTTCGCCACCAACATAATCACCACCAAACTGACGATGATAATAATACTGTTAAAACTGTGCCAATCAACATTATCCGCCACAAAAGCAAAGCAATGGTAATGAAAAAACAGGAAATTCGCCACACTCATCAACATAGCGAAATGGGTTAGTTTCACATCCTTTTTTAGTTTAGAACGCAACCGTGAGAAAAAATTCGTGATAAAGCCATTCTGGTTTAACACATTGGTTTGCTGTGAGTTTTTTATTGATTTTTCTTTTAAATTCATATTTTTCAGCATAAAATTTTCGGGAGGCAAAGTTATAAAAAAAAATAGAATTAAAAACTATAAAGATTATCAAATGAAAACCCTGATGTTAAAAAACAACATTATTCCGCCTCATAATTCTGATACAAAAAATCATTAAACGGAAACCGTTGCACGTGTATTTCTTTTACTTTTTGATACACGAGCGCTTTCAGTTCGTCAATGTTTGTTTTGTTGCGGGCGGATATGAAGATGCAGTTTTCGTTCAGTTTGGACATCCACGTTTTTTTCAACTCTTCGAGGCTGATGTTTTCGCGCGTGGCGGGGGTGAGGTCGTCTTCGTCTTTGGGCGTGTAGGTGAAGGCATCTACTTTGTTGAAAATTAAAATCGTGGGTTTTACGGTTTTGTCCAACTCGTTCAGGGTGTGTTCCACCACTTGGATTTGTTCCTCAAAGTTCGGGTGCGAAATATCCACAATGTGCAGCAGCACGTCAGCCTCGCGCACCTCGTCGAGTGTCGATTTGAAAGATTCTATCAAGTCGTGCGGCAGTTTGCGGATAAAGCCGACCGTGTCCGTGAGCAGAAAGGGCAGGTTGTCGATGGCGATTTTGCGCACGGTGGTGTCCAGCGTGGCAAACAGTTTGTTTTCGGCAAACACTTCCGACTTGCTCAGCAGGTTCATCAGCGTGGATTTGCCCACGTTGGTATAGCCCACAAGTGCCACGCGCACGAGTTTTCCGCGATTTTTGCGCTGCGTAGCCATTTGGCGGTCAATGTGTTTGAGTTCTTCTTTCAGGAGGGCGATGCGCGTGCGGATAATGCGCTGGTCGGTTTCGATTTGTTTTTCGCCCGCGCCGCGCGAGGTTACGCCGCCGCCGCGCTGCCTGTCCAAGTGCGACCACAGGCGCGAGAGGCGCGGCAGCATATATTGCAGTTGCGCCATTTCCACCTGCGTTTTGGCGTAGGAGGTTTGGGCGCGTTGCACAAAAATTTCGAGGATTAGGATTGTTCTGTCCATCACCCGCACCTGCAATTCGCGCTCGATGTTGCGCAGTTGGCGGGGCGACAGTTCGTCATCAAAAATGACAATCGGTATCTCGTTATCAGCCACGTATTGTTTTATTTCCGCCAATTTCCCCTCGCCAACGTAGGTATTGCTGTTCGGCGTTTCGAGGCGTTGCACAAAGCGTTTTACCGGCTCTATGCTTGATGTGTCCGCCAAAAATGCCAACTCGTCAAGATATTCGCGGGTGCGTTCTTCGCTCTGCTCGGGCAGGATTAAGCCCACTAATACGGCTTTATCTATGTTTATTTCGATTTCTTCCATTACTTTTATCAATTTGAAGACACAAAGGTATTATTTTTTTTCGGAAAAAAACAATTTCTCTTCATTCACAATTTTTAAATACAAAATTCCTATAAATCAATTACTTTTGCGCCCTATTTATTCATTAATGAAATGGACAAAACGCGCAAAGTTTCTTTTGCTACCTTGCTGATAACCATCGGCATCATCTACGGCGACATCGGCACCAGCCCGCTTTATACCTTTAAAGCGATTGTGGGTGCGCGAGCGATTGACGAAGTGCTGGTTTTCGGCGGCGTGTCCTGCGTGTTTTGGACACTCGTGCTGCAAACCACCGTCAAATACGTCTGGCTCACCCTCCGCGCCGACAACGAGGGCGAAGGCGGCATCTTCGCGCTCTATTCCCTCGTGCGCAAAAACGGCAAGAAGTTGGCAATCTTCACAATGATTGGCGCGGCGGCACTGCTGGCAGACGGCATTATCACGCCCGCCGTGTCCGTTACTGCGGCGATTGAAGGGCTGTCGATGATGAAGGGAATGGAGGAACTGTCCGTTGTGCCGATTGTGGTGGTGATTATTTCCATCGTTTTCTTTGTGCAACGATTTGGCACCGAGCGCGTGGGGAAGGCTTTTGGTCCTGTGATGGCAGTGTGGTTTGGCGTGCTTTTCGTGGTCGGCATTACGCAGATTGTGCATTATCCTTCCGTGTTGAAAGCACTCAATCCTTATTATGCCATCGAACTTTTGACGCAATATCCGCAGGGTTTTTGGCTTTTGGGCGCGGTTTTCCTCTGTACCACCGGCGCGGAGGCTCTTTATTCGGATATGGGGCATTGCGGGCGGCGGAATATCCGCATTACCTGGTTTTTTGTCAATATCTGCCTTGTGGTTAATTATTTGGGGCAGGCGGCTTGGCTGTTGCACAATGGCAATGCGGCTCTCGGCTCGCGCAATCCGTTTTTTGAGGCGATGCCGCAGTGGTTTCTGCTACCGGGCATATTGATAGCCACCGCTGCCGCCGTTATTGCCTCGCAGGCATTAATCAGCGGCTCGTTTTCATTGATAAACGAGGCGATTAACCTCAACTTCTGGCAGCGCGTTGCCATCAAACAGCCGACCGAAACGAAGGGGCAAATCTACATTCCGAGCATCAACACCATTCTTTGGCTGGGCTGCATCACGGTGGTGCTGTATTTTCAGGATTCATCGAGTATGGAGGCGGCTTATGGTTTGACAATTACGTTGGCGATGTTGATGACGACCGTTTTGCTGTACTTCTTCCTGCGCCGAAACCTGCATTGGCACAGGATAACGACTTTCGCGCTGCTGTTTATTTTTACCGGTATCGAACTTTCGTTTTTGGTTGCCAATATTGCCAAATTCAAAGATGGCGGTTTTATTACCGTGCTGGTGGGCGGCGCGTTCTTTTGGGTAATGTATGTGGCATATTACGGCAGAATTATGGTCAATCGTTACATCAATTTCATTGATTTGCGCAAGTATTACGACAAAATTGTGGACTTGAGCAACGACAAATCCATTCCCAAATACACCACGCACCTTGTCTATCTGACCAAAGCGAATAACAGAGAAGAAATTGAGGAAAAAATCATTACGTCAATCTTCGCGCAAAATCCCAAACGCGCCGATGTTTATTGGTTTTTTCACATCAACCGCGTGAATAATCCTTATGCGTTAAATTATCAGGTGGAGGAATTGGTGGAAGACAAAGTTATCAAAATCAATGTCGATGTCGGTTTCCGTGTGCGCCCGCGTGCTGAACTGTATTTCAAGCGCATTATCAATGATTTGATTGCCAACAAAGAACTGAATTTGCACCTGCGTTACAACGGCAGTACAAAATACAACCCCGAACTTGGCTTTAAATTCATCATTATTTCGCGCTATTTGTCCTACGAAAACGAGTTTCATTTCCGCGAGGGCGCGATTTTGAAATCCTACTTCCTGCTGCGCAAATTATCCCTCAGCGGGCAAAGCGCATTTGGTATTGACGAGAGCAATGTGGTGATAGAACGCCGCCCGCTGGTGCATCAACCGGTGCAGGATTTGCGGCTGGCGCGGAAGATTTTTTGAACGCAAATTATAATTCCTCTATCAATCCTTTAATAATCACCGTCATCTTCGGCTCTGCCGCTGCCGCTATCGCCTGCACTTCTTCGTGCGAAATCTCGGCAATTTTGCCAGCCACGCCCAAATCGGTAATGATGCTCACGGCAAAGCAGCGCATACCCGCGTGCCGCGCCACAATCACTTCCGGCACGGTACTCATTGCCACCGAGTCGCCGCCAATCAGACGGAGATAGCGGTATTCCGCAGGCGTTTCGTAGGTTGGTCCCTGCGTGCCGACAAACACGCCTTCGCGCACGGCGATATTGTTTTTTGCGGCAACACCTTTGGCAATCTCAATCAGTTTTTGGGAATATGGCTCGCTCATATCGGGGAAACGCTCGCCGAGTTCGTCAAAGTTCTGCCCGCGCAAAGGGTTTTCGGGGAACAGGTTGATGTGGTCGCGGATAATCATAATGTCGCCGATATGGAAATCGGGGTTTAGTCCGCCCGCCGCGTTGGAGAGTATCAGATTTTCGATACCCAGCATCTGAAACACGCGAACGGGGAAAGTAACCGTTTTCATATCGTAGCCTTCGTAAAAATGAAAACGCCCCCGCATCGCCAAAATATCCGTGTTGCCCAACTTGCCCGCAATCAACTTGCCGCTGTGTCCTTTTACGGTGGAAACAGGGAAATTCGGGATTTCGCCATACGGAATTTCGGTTTTGTCCGTGATTTGTTCGGCAAGATTGCCCAAGCCCGAGCCGAGAATAATGGCGGTTTTGGTGTTCGGCACGATTTTATTTCTCAGAAAATCGGCTGTTTCTTTTATTTTTTGCAACATATTCTAATATTTTAGCGTTAAATTCTTCTTCCTTGTTGATGGCAACTTCAATGCCAATACTGTAAATAAACGGTTTCAATTCTTCCGAAAGATACGGATTATCTATTAATCTGGCAGCATCTTTTTCGGTGGTGATAATGATTTTTTCGCTTTCGATTTCAGCGAATTTCTTTGAAATATTTTCAATATCGCGTTGCGAAAAATCGTGATGGTCGGGGAAATTTACGGACACGATGTTTTTTGCTTTTTGTGCCAAATAATCGTGCAGCGGCTGCGGATTAACAATGCCGGTAAGCAGTAGTACCGACACGCTGGCGCGAGTTTGCAACTCGTGCCGAATATCACACGGATTACAAATCCGCGCGAGCGGAAAAACAGGCTCTATGTCCTTATACCGAAATGCCGAAAAATACAGTTCTTGCTTTTCATTCGGTTTTAATTCCTTTTCGATTTTATCAGTCTTGTCATTGCGGGCTTGACCCGCAATCCCATTTGTGCATTTGGTAACAATAATCATATCCGCGCGTTCGGCACCGCTTTTCGGCTCGCGCAACCTGCCCGCAGGCAACAGGCAATCGCGTGTATAAAGGCAATTGCAGTCGGTCAGCAGCACAGACAAGCCTGCTTTCACATAGCGGTGCTGAAAAGCGTCATCAAGCAAAATCACATCGGGCTTTACTGTTTTTTGCAAGCAAGCAATGCCGCGCCTGCGATTACTATCCACCGCCACGGCAATATTTGGAAATTTTCGTTTGATTTGGAAAGGCTCGTCGCCAATTGTTTCAGCAGTAGCGGTTTCGTTTGCCAAGATAAAACCTTTTGTTTTGCGCTTATATCCGCGACTTAAAACGGCAACTTTGTATTTATCTTTCAAGATAGAGATAAGCAATTCGGTATGAGGCGTTTTGCCTGTTCCGCCCACTGCCAGATTGCCCACGCAAATAATGGGAACGTCAAACCGCTGCTCGCGGAAAACGCCCCAATCAAACAGCCGATTGCGCAGGGAAACAACTGCGCCGTATATCAGTGCGAACGGGTATAATAAGTAGGTGTAAAAAGGCATTCTCAAATTATTACCATATCAATACAACCCTGAAATACATCGTTTCGGGCGGGTCGGCGATAAAGTCGGAGTTGGTTACATAAAAGTTAATCTGACCATCGGTAAATTCATAATCAATAGTCTGTGTCCAACGAACATTGCCCTTTTCTTTGTGTCTGGTGAAGGGCAATATTTGCTGATAACCATTGCCGAAATCGCGATAAACCAAAATAGTTCCGTTGTCGCGAATAGACGGGGTTAATGCAGGTACCGGAACGCTTGCCTGATAATAAAGACTTTCATTCGGAGGGCTTTCCCGCCAAACTGTGTTGAAAATAGTAACAGGAATAATTATTCTTTCTGCGTCCAAACCATTTCTTCCCGGAGGTCCTGTCGGACCTTCGCAGGCTGCTGCCAAAACGGCAACCAGCAGTAATAAAAATATTTTTTTCATAATCAGTGGAATATATAAGTTTTAGTTATTTGATATATTTTCGAGTTAAAGGTTTAATCTATCCTTCTAAAATAAAATAGCGAACAGGCATAAACCATTGCAAATAAACCGGTAACAAACAGATTTTTTCGAGGGATAAAGATACGAAGAAAATGGGAAACAAAAAAGTATTTGCAAAATATTTTTCTTTCAGATTTCTCTATTTATAGTAAAAGTTTTATCTTTGTGCATTAATTCTAACAAAAACAACATAACAATAAAAAACAAATAACAGATTACTAACATATTAGGGAAAGCGTTATCTTTAAGTTTTGGTGCTTGGAATCCGGAAAATTTCAGTACAGCGAGAAATAAAGTAATAACGCTCACGGGTGTCGTGGGCTTTATTTAATTATTTGCTGTACGGGTCTTTTCCGGAACCTCAAGCACGAATAATATGAAAGTTCGCGATTTTCCTATTTACTTTTCTACTAATATGAAACATACCGCATTTACAGTTAGAAACGAAACAGAAATCAAAGCCATACATTTTGATTCACTTTTGGCAGTTACAGTAGATAACTATTTGTGTACATTCTACTTAGAAGGTAATGATGAATTTATATGCACCAAAAAACTGAAAGATATAGAGCGAATATTGCCGGAATATTTTATCAAAATCAGGCGCAATACTATTATCAACGCAAAAAAAGTAAATTCTTTGCAAACAAAAGAATGTAAAATCTCTCTTTTTGGCAATCATACGTTCAAATGTGTTGCAAAAAATGTCAGAACCGTAAAACAATTTATTGATTTTAATCTCTAAAAAATAATTTATTCACAGATTAATTTTACCTATTCACGAGTTAAAACATACCTTTCACAAAGTATTTCAGCCTTTTGGTTTTTCTTGTTTATTTTTTATATTCCTTTGCACACATAATTTTTTATAATCACAGGAATATGAAAACCAATCTCAAAACACTTTTCGCTCTATGCCTTTTTATTTTTTGCTATACTATAGCACAGGCGCAAACTTGGACAAGCAATTCTTCGGAAATGTATTTAAATCCATTAACTACCAAATTGGGGATAGGCACATCTACTCCCAACGCCAAATTTCATATCAATTCTTCTGACACGGAATCGCCATTTCAGATAGATATAAACGGAGAGACCAAGTTTACTATAAACCCTAATGGTGATATAGGCGTAGGAAGTAATCCATTTTGGCAAGCAAAACTTTTTGTTAATGGAAGTATCGGAGTTTCTGCTAGCGCAAGATTTTTTGTAGGTGATATGTTTTCTGGAAAAAATGTCTATTTAGGACACGGAGGCGGGGAGAATGGAGTAGGACTATTGAATTATTATCCCCAATTATGGATAAGAAGTGGAAATGATATTGTTGGTTATAAATATTCTCTTATTCTTGATACTGATGGAAAAGTAGGAGTTGGCGATTTCCCCGATTATTCTATGTTTAATATAAATTCAACTATCTCAGGTATTTATCCACTACGGGTGCAAGTAAATAGAAATGATAAATTTGTTGTAACTTATTTGGGAGATGTAGGGATAGGAATATCCTCGCCTCAATACAAGTTAGATGTCGATGGCTCTGCCAGAATAGTCAATAATTTGTATTTAAAAGGAAATACTTCTAATGAAGGCGGCAACATAACCATTACCAATGAATCCAAAACCCAATCGGCACAAGCGCATCGATGGAGTATTTATAATATGACGGGGGCTTATGGAAATTCTCTTCAATTCTGGGCATATAATAAAGATGGTTCCGGTAATTTCGCTGCTTCAAGGCTTACACTGATGGATAATGGTAATGTCGGTATCGGCAAAACTCCTACCGTCAAACTTGATGTTGATGGCACTATCCAAGCCAAAGAGGTAAAAGTGTGCTTAACACAGGGTTGCGATTATGTATTTGACAAAAATTACAACCTGATGAGCCTCAACGATGTGGAAAGTTATATCAATACGAACAAACACCTGCCCGATGTTGCCCCCGCTGCCGAAATGGAGGCTGTCGGCATTGATGTAAGCGAAATGAGCGCGTTGTTTTTGCGAAAAATAGAGGAACTGACGCTTTATATGATAGATATGAAGAAAGAAAATGAGGCATTGAAACAAGAGATTGAATTATTGAAAGCACGCAGATAACGCAGATTATATGGATTTTCGCAGATAAATACCATACAAAATCTGCGAAAATCCGTGCAATCCGCGTTATCTGCGTGCCAAAAAATAAAAGCAAATGAAAAAAGCAATTTACATATTCTTATTATCCGCCCTGCCGATTTTATCCCAAGCGCAGCATATTCTCACAGCAGAAAATAATATGATGCGCCCCGAAGATGAAATCGTAAAACAACAAGTGGATTACAAAGACCCGGGCAGAGCGGGGCAAAACGTATTGTGGAACTTTGGCGAGTTGAATTTGCAAAACGAGGCTTACCGCCTGACCTATTCGGAAGACCGAAACGGACAAATTCGCGGCACGGAACACAACACGCGCTATTATTACCGTTTGTCGGGCGATACGCTATTGCAAACAGGCTACGAAAACCCCACAACACTGTCCATTGACGAACAGCCGGAAATCTTAATGGTTTTTCCGGTGTATTACGGCGACAGCACTTTCGGATATTTCAATGCCAACGGCAGATACAGCGAGCGGCTGCATATCAGCGCAATGGGAACGCTGTGCGGTTATGCCGATGCTTACGGTATGATGATTTTGCCCAACGGCGATACGATGAAAAACGTGCTGCGCATTCGCAGCGTGAAAACCTTTGCGGAAACGATGAAATCCTTAAAACGCGGCAATAAGCAGCCGAAAACATTTGTGTCGACAGACAGTATCAACAGCCGCTTGCAAAACGACAGTGTTTTGTTTGAAATAGAAACGTTCCGCTGGTATGCCAAAGGTTACCGTTATCCCATTTTTGAAACGGTAAATACCATCACCAAAACGCAGGACAGCATACAAAAATTTTTCAATGTAGCCTTTTTCTACCCGCCGCAAGAGCATTATTATCTGGAAGACGACCCCGAAAATTTGGCGGAATTAGATAGTTTAAATAGTTCAAATGATAGTTCAAGTAATTCAAATGATAGTTCAAATAATAGCGGGAACGCCGATTGGGGCATATTTACCTACAACATTCACCCCAATCCGGTGTACAATGTCTTGTCGTTGGAATATTACGCAGAAAAGCCGAGTGATGTAATCATTACTCTTTATGATGCGCAAAGACATCTTTTATACAACAAAAGTATCAACAACAGCAGCGGTGTTTATAACGTAACAATTAATATGGGTGGGTATGTAACCGGCAGTTATTTTTTGAAAATTTACAACGGACACGAAACTTTTGACGAAGTGATTATTAAATATTAAAGTGAGATTACCCCATCAGCCCTGTCATTGCGGGCTTGGTTACTGAGCGAAGCCGAAGTATGACCCGCAATCCCCTGAAAACAAAAGGGATTCTGACTTTCGTCAGAATGACAGGTTAAAACAATGAATTTAGGGGTGAAAATAGCAACCATAAAAGAAAATCAACAAGAAATGAAACAATATCTTTTTTTCATATTACTCTTTTTTGCGGCATCGGCTTTTGCCCAATTTCAAAATGTTGTAACCAAAAACACAACTAATACCACAGGGGGCGAGATTATGGCAGGGCAATGTGTCAGACTGCAACCCGGATTTTCGTTTAAAGCGAAAGAAGGAAAATCCCTGCGCGTATATATTGACGAACAGTACGCAGTGCGGGAAGAAAACACCTCTGTTTCGAGCAACAAAAACTATATTGTTGCTGTTACGCCGCTTGATGCGGCTCTGACTGCCTCTTTTAATAATGGGAAATTAGACATTAGCGGCAATGCCCGCACGTTGGTTGATATACAGTATTTTGACGGATTGGGGCGACCGGAAGAATTGGTAATGCGAGGCATTACGCCCGATAAAGCCGATTTGGTTGCTTTGCAGGAATATGACGGCGTGGGGCGCGAAAATAAACAATGGCTGCCCGGTGCAAAAGACGGGAATAATGGGGCATACGTTTCTGCTGCAACAGCAAAAAGCAATTCAATGAATACTGTCTATGATGTTTATCCTTATAACGAAACCGTTTATGAAAATTCGCCGTTAAATCGCGTTTATAAACAGTTTGGTGCGGGATATGAGTGGCGGGCTGATGGCGGCAAAGCCGTTGTTACAGAATATTTGAGCAATACGGCAAGCGGCGATTTGGCGTGTCCGCTCTTTGAAATTTCGGGAACAGGGCTTTTGTATAGCAAAGATTATGCAGTCAACACGCTTTATGTAAGCAAAATCACAGACGAAAACGGCAATCCGTCTTACACCTTTACCGACAAACTCGGAAAGGTTGTAATGACCAAACAAAGCAATGCCAAAACTTGCTATGTGTATGACAATTTCGGCAATTTGGTTTATGTATTGCCGCCAATGGCTGTGAGCAGCATAAGCAAAAGCGCGACTGTTATTGCTAATACGGTAACAGCAATATCCAATTTTGTTTATATCTACAAATATGACGAACGCAACCGCTGCATAGAAAAGAAATTGCCCGGTGCTGATTGGATATATTATGTGTATGACAAAGCCGACCGTTTAATTTTGTCGCAAGACGGCAACCAACGCGACAAAACGCCTACCAAAGAATGGACATTTTATGAGTATGATGCACTTGGTAGGCTCATTATTAGCGGAATTTATCGTAATAATAATGACCGTAGTACTCAGGCAAATATTTATAAAAATGCGATAGTAACGGAAACACTCCAACACGAAAGTAATACATACGACAAAACAAGTTACACTTCGTCTTATTTTTCAGATGTGCCGTTTAAGGATATTCTTTTGATAAACTATTACGATACTTACGAGTATGTTAGTGAACAACTGAATTATAATATGACTGACCCATTAGCCGATATTTTTATAAGCACGGAGGCGTATGAACAAAAAACCTCATCAATAAAAGGACTTTTGACAGGCACACGCGCTAAAACACTTGACGACACAGGTACGGAAACGGCTACAACTTATTTTTATGACAACAAAGGGCGGGTGATACAAAAAAGTGAGTATTCCGAAAACAAGTTTGAACCATTTTGGGCAGACAGCGACCAAAAAACGCTTTATTCGTATCTTAACTATCAGCGCACTAACGAATTTTATAAATATAGTTTTACGGGGGAACTGTTAAACAAAAAAATCAACTATTCCATTATAACCAATTCCGATTGGAATGATTTTACAGAAACTTACCGCTATGAATACGACCACGCCGACCGATTGACCAAAACTTGGCACAAAATAAACGACAAGCCCGAAGTGCTGATGTCGCAATTGGCGTATGACGACTTGGGGCGTGCCATAGAACAGAAATTACACAACGGCGTAGAAAATGATTATTACTATTACAATGTTCGTAATTGGCTCGAAGAAATGTACAGTCAGGATTACCGTTTCTACGAAAATCTGCAATATGATTACAACGGAAACATTGCATTTAAAGAAACTTGGAATGACATAGAAGATGTCCCCAAATCCTACGAATATGCTTATGATAACTTGAACAGATTAACCGCTACTTACCACGATGACCCGAATTTAGGCTTATATGTGCGCGAAGGACAGACTTATGACCTCAACGGGAATATAAACACGCAACAAAGGGAGGGGCGTATATACGATTACAGGTATATGTACTATTTTTCGGAAACGATAGACGACTTGACTTTCAGTTACAACGGTAACCAAATAACAAAAATTACCGACCCCGCAGGCAGTCAAACATCTTATCGCTCGCAGGATTTTAAACCCAATTCAACGCTTGATATTCAGTATCTTTACGACAAAAACGGAAATATGTGTGCAGATGATAACAAAGGTATTGCAAAAATCAAATATAATTTCTTAAATTTGCCGGACAGTATTTTGTTCCGCAGAGGCGGACATTTGATGCACTATGTGTATGATGCCGCAGGCGTGAAACACGCGGTAGAATACAAGACAGGCGTAGGCGATGTAAATGTACCTTTGAACGGTACAACCGATGCAAGTAATTGGAATTTTGCCCATACGGAACGCGAGCATTATGCAGGAAATTTACGTTATACCACCGAAAACGGGAATATAACAAGTATGAAACTGTTAACCGAAACGGGCTATGCAGAATACAATACGCCGAATTATTGGCTACTTTCCGACTGGACATATTTTTGCAATATAAAAGACCATTTGGGCAGTGTGGTTTACACCCTGAACGCCGAAACAGGCGAAACGGAAGGTTATACGCACTACTACGGTTTTGGTATGGAAGACGAAATGGAAAAATATGGATACAATCCGGCACCCGGCGTACCAAGCAAAGAAAAATACACAGGCAAAGAACTGCAAGCGGATTTTGGGCTAAACCTATATGACTACGGCTGGCGAAGTTATGATATGGCAATGGGGCGATTTACTACTATTGACCCACTTTGTGAAAAGTATTATTCGATTTCACCGTATGTGTATTGTGCAAATAATCCTATTAACTTTGTTGACCCTGACGGATTGGATTATTGGCATACCAGCGACCCCAGAGAAATAGAACGATTTCTTAATGCAGTAAAAAATGAACAAACATACTTTGATGCTACTAATTGGGGACACGTTACTGATGTGGATTTTACTGCAAATCTTTTTTTTAATGATGAAACAGGTAAAGCATTTGTAAGTTATGGAATGGAAAGTAAAGCGGGCATAATAGGCGAGTTTTTTGATACAAATGTTTCAATGCTTAATTTTTCTAATGCTGGTTATCCTGAATTAGATTTTTATGAGAGCAATGGAATTGTTTATAACAATAGAGGACAAGTTGTTGGAGAAAGAGGTTTAGATAATACTTTCCCTGAAATGATTGGTTTAGTAGGTACAACAAGAGTTGGGTGGGCTGCCATAAAATACCTCTGGAATGAGATGAAAAGCCCAATGGGAACTACCAATACATTTGATGCTAATAAAAGCGGGTTTGCAAAAAGCAGTACAAAAACAGAAAGAAAAATAAATACAAAAAGAGCAGATGTTTGGAAAGAGCAAGAAATAAAATTAAGAAAACAATTAAAAACAGCAACAACAAATGCAGAAAAAAACAAAATAAAAAAAGAAATAGAACATGCAATTAATCAGCAAAAAAAATCAGAACCTCATGGAAGAACAGGACAAGGATATTAATATTATTTTTAAACCACAAATAGGTTTGGGGGATATATTGTTCTCTTTTCAGGAAAATGATATTGTAAAAATATTAGGAAATCCTGATGAGAGAGAAATAGATGTATTTAATTCATCTGAATATGCTATTAACTTATATTATTATAAAATAAATATCCACCCATCAATATATTATGAGAATGGTGAGTTTGATTATTCAAGTATTAGTACAGAAGATATAATTTTAGATAATGTAAAATTTTCATCATTGACAAAAGATGAAATTGTGAAGTTTATTGATGACTATCATAACAAGCATGGACTTCAATATTTGTGTAAATATGAATATGAAGAAGATGTTAATGAAGAATGTTATTTTTTTGAAAATATAGGATTTACTATTTGGTTTGAAGAAAATACTATATCCGATATTTGTGTTCAAAGAAGGAGACACTGACTGGCACCTATTGGCGTAAGTTTCCAAAACTTGTGCCTAAAACAATAAAAAGTTTGTAACTTTTATATAACAAAATAACAATGAAAAGATATTACATTTTAACCGTATTGCTTTTGCAAGTGCTGTTTGCTTTTGCGCAAAGCAATTACAAAGAGGGATATGTGATAACAAACAACAATGATACCCTGCGCGGTTGGATAGACTACCGTACAGATAAAATGAATGCACAAATTTGTAATTTCAAACGAAACATAGAAGACAAAGAGCCGACAGCATACAAGCCGGGCGATATTATCGGTTTTCGTTTTTCGCAGGAAGGAAAGTTTTATGTTACGCGCAGCATAGAAATAGAAAAAAGACAGCCACAAACCGTATTTTTAGAGTATTTGGTGCAGGGGCTTATGAATTTGTATTTTTATACAGACGAAAACGATTTGAGTTATTATATTTTTGAGGATAGAGATACGGGAAAAATGACTTATACCACCAAAAAACCTGACGAAATAACAACAACAGAGAATGGGCAGTACAACAAACCGGACAATCGTTATCGAAGTATTCTTGCTTATACGTTTAAAGATTACGAATCAATAAAAAAAGAGGCGCAAAAACTTGATTTTAAGCATTCTTCAATGATTGATTTAGCAAAAGATTACCATAAATTGGTGTGTACAACAGATGAAGAATGTATTGAGTTTGAAACAAAAGAAGATAAGAAAAAGACAAAAGTGCGTTTTTTAGTGTCGGGTGGTATGGAATATCAATCAACTAAAAATGAACATTTGGATATAAAATTCGACCCTTATTTTGCCCCGTTCATTAAGGCTGGCATAGATTTTTCCGTTCCACGCTGGCAAAAATCGCTCAGTTTGGTTTTTAATCTTTATTTGACGAAAACAGAATTAAGATACAAAGGCGACCCTGAAAAAGACATCTATGTATCTGAAACACCCAGAACCGGAAATTATTATAACTGTCTTTTTATGGATTACACTCTTAATGCTTATCAAATAGGTACTGAATTATATCTCAAATATACCTATCCAAAAGGCAAATTCCGTCCAAATTGTCAAATGGGGATAAATATATATGGTCGGAATTTTAACGAAAAACTCTATTCTTATGAAGAATATGCAAGAGAGATTTTGAACAAAAATAGCAAGATTAATATTAGAACGAATAGAGAAGATTGGGGAAATCACGGATATGACCGTTTTTTGTTCAATAATCTGAATTTTGGTGTCGGCATTGATTTTTTAGTATGGAAAGAACAATGTGTTTCTTTGAATTTTGGTTATAAAGCACCTATTATTTCGTCTGCATTTTTTACAAAAACACAATATTTACAAATAGAATTAGGTTATAAATTTTAAAAAAACAAGATTCAATATGAAGAAAATATACTATGTGTTTATATTGCTGCTGTTTAGTATAATACACTATGGCTATGCAGCAGATAACGATGTCTATATTCCTCGAGTTATTCCGGTGTCGCCTAACGCTGCCTCATTGGGACAATATGGAGAAATACCCGTTAATTATTACACAGGAACTCCCGAAATCAAAATTCCTTTGTATGAAATAGAAAGCAGCGGAATGAAAGTTCCTATATCCATCAGTTATCACAGTTCGGGCATTAAAGTAGCGCAAGAAGCCAGTTGGATTGGGCTGGGTTGGACACTGAATGCTGGAGGTTGTATTGTTCGCCAATGTATAGGAGGTGATGACCTCCAAAGAGTGGGTGATAATTTTGGCTATTTGATTAATCCTAATATGGATATACAATTAGAAAAAACAGTTAGAGGTATAGATGGCTCGGGTGGATACACAGGATTCGCTACGTTTGGTTACGATATTATGCGGTATGACACGGAACCCGATATTTTTCAATTTAATTTTTGCAATTATTCGGGGAGTATGTATTTTAATGCGTCGCCATTTCAGGTAATCGTTAAAAACAGCACCGAATATATACAACCCGTATTTAATAAAGACAAAAACAGTTGGACAATTACAGATGGTTTTGGGGTTAAATATTACTTTGGTGGTTCGGAAGAAAGCCGCGACATTAGTTCGACTCGCTACATTTACGATACCAATTATGGTACTCCATCGCAAGGTATTTCCTCTACACCGACAATAGAAAATTTATTAGAAAAACACCCATACGAAGATATTATTACTGCTTGGTATTTAGATTCTATTGTAGCACCCAATAAAAATAAAATAGTATTTGAATATAAATCGGAAAAAATAGCATCAGTAGTGATGTCTCACGAAGATTTGAGAATGAATGCTCTTGGCGAAGGTACTCCAAGATATAATTATTATTCTTTTAATGCTGCAATTATCAAACAAGTATTATTGTCGAAAATAACATTCCCAAATGGTGAAATATCTTTTTCTACTTCGGGCAGAGAAGATATTAAAAACAAGAACGACAATAATGCAAAGGCTCAGAAATTAGATAAAATAACAATAAGTAATAAAACAGAAGAGATAAAATCATACACATTTGATTATACATATCTTGGCAGTCAAAGTAAGCCGGAAACGTGCCGATTGTTATTAATGCAACTGAATACAAAACACGCAAATCAGTTTTTTAATTCCCATCAATTTACCTATAATATGGGGGTATTGCCTGCCAAAAATTCACGTCAAATAGATTTTTGGGGATTTTATAATAATTCACAAGCACCTTCTCATTGGGGAGGCAGTGGTAGCATTAATGAGGGTACGCTTATTCCATCTATGATATTTAAAGCACTTAATAATGTTGAGAGCAGTATACAAATTATGTCTGGACGAGACAGGTCGCCACATAGTGAATATATGCAATATGGCGTATTGCAGTCTATTAAATATCCAACAGGTGGCATTAGCCACTTTGAGTATGAACCTCATAAATTTAGCAACGCATTTCATCACGGTTTTGAAACAACCAGTAAGGTAGCATCTTTAAATATTCTTCAAAAATTTAGTTGCCCTCCGCCAGCCGGTCAATCAAATTATACTCCAAGTTACAGTACATTTACGTCATCTGCCCCCGTTAATAATCCTTTTTCTACTACCATTAATAGCAGAACTTTTTGCAGACTCAGTTTATCTACATCTTGTCTTTGGAATGTCAAAATGGAATCTGCCAACAGTGCTTTTGGCACATTAAATATAAATAAATTATCGTCAACAGGTAGTTCTATTTATTACAATAATTATCATTTCAACGGACATAATTCTTCTCTCGGAGCAAATCAATTTGGAGGCGGGGCACAATTCTATTTAGACCCCGGTACATATTCTATGTCTATTGAACCGTATAATTTTGTTGTATCTTTTCCAAATCAAATTTATGGAAATAGTGGAAACTGTTCCAACAGTTATTTATTGCAAGCAACTTTTGAAACATTTAAGGAAAAATGGAATTCTATTGGCGGCGGACTACGGATAAAAAGGATATACAACACCGTAGATGGTCAAGTTCAAACAGATAAAGAATTCAATTATACCGATTATGGTATTTCTACCGGTCATTTATCTGTAATCCCTTTTCACTATTTTATATATAATGCTGCCTGGGATGCGCAAAAACCTCCTTATGGAAGTCCGGGGCTTGCTACTTATTTAATGGTGCGTTCTTCTCCTATTATTCCTTTAACTCAAACTTTTGCAGGTAGTCCTGTGAGCTATTCTAAAGTAGAAGAAATCAACAAAAATGCAGCCTCTTATAGAACAGTGTATTCATTTCATAATTATGATGTAGATGAAAGTGTATGGTATCAAGGGCCGCCTGCTTTGGAAGGAGGAGTTATTAATAGTTATGTAGCAAATGTTACACCTGGTCAGATTTCAATGGCGCCAGGGGAAAACGGACTATTAAAATCCATTAATATGTATGATAATAACAATAGATTAGTTGAAAAGATTGAGCATTCTTATAAAAATACAACATCAAATCCGGTTCGGGGTATGAATAAATTTTGGCTTTTTCCTGCTTTTTCAGTAACAAATGGCGGTTTCTCTACTCTTGAGGTAGCGGTCAGAGCATACACATTACATTCCGAATGGTTACAAAAAGAAAAAACGGTAACAACTAAATATTTTAATAATGGATTAAATAATGTGGTTACCACCGTCGAGTATCTGTATGATAATACGAATTATTTGCCTAAACAATTGAAAACAACAAGCAGTTCAGGTAAAACAATAGAAAACAAAATAAACTATACTTCTACCAATTCGGATATGAAAAGCAAACATATTGTTAATCTACTTGCTGACAAAAGCCAATATATTGACAATGTTTTGTCAGAGCAACAAAAAATACATTACAAGTACGAAAACAATCAATACTTACCTGAATATATAACCTATAAAACAACTACAAATCAACCTGTAGAAAAAATCAGATACAACAATTATGACAACAAGGGTAATATATTGCAGAAAATAGGACAAGGTAACGTGCCTGTTACTTATTTATGGAGTTACAAAGGACAATACCCCATTGCCGAAATAAAAAATGCTACCTACGACCAAGTAAAAAATGCTTTAACAGAAACTTTAATTACCAGAGTTACAAATGCAGATACACCTGCAAGCAATGATTTAACGGCTATCAATAATTTGCGCAATACTTTGCCAAATGCTTTTGTTACAACATATACCTACAAACCGCTTGTCGGCGTAACGAAAACCACCGACCCACGCGGAATAACAACTTATTATGAATACGACAATGTCGGCAGACTGAAAACAACCTACATCGGCGAAAAAGACGCCAACGGCAATGAAACAAAAAAAGTGCTGAAAACGTATGATTATCATTATGCCAATCAATAACTTGCAGCATTTAAGGGGGGGCTATTTACAAAACAGCCGCGTATCAAACAAAACCGGATAGCGCACACAAATTTCGGTCGGCTTGCCGTTCAGATACGCGGGATTGGAAAAGAGCAAGGCACGCACAAGCCGTACCGCCTCTTTGTCGTACAGCAGGCTGTTTGAGCCTTTTACAATGGCGATATTTTCCGTTTTCCCGGTTTCGCTAATCGTAAATTGCACGATAACGCGTTGCGGTTGCGGGCGGGTTGCGGCTTTGCAAAGCGAGTCGTAGGGCAGAAAAATATGCTTGTGGAAGTATGCGGAAAAATCCCTTTCGCCGCTTTCGATACAGGGCGCGATGTAACCCAAACTTTTGTCATCGAACAGAAAAAAGCGCAATTTGTCGGGCAAACCGTCAGCAGGGCAGGCGGCATCGGAATAATTGAGGCTGAAATCGTAATCAATAAACACAGGTGCACCGCCAACATTTTTTATCCACATTCCGACAGGCTCGCCATTGTCCGAAAACGCCTCTCTTTCCTCAAAAGCGGGAGGTTGTCCCCAACACGCAACGGACAGCAAAAGCAAAAAAACGGCTGTTTTTAACTTTCTCATCATTTTAAAAATTAGAAAAAGCAAAATTACGCAGAATAATTTATATTTTTGCAGAATTAAAATATTTTCTGAAATGCAAAAAGAAGAAATCAAACAACTGCTTGAAAAAGAGGCGAATGCAATATTAAATTTGCCCATCACAGACGACTTTGAAAAAGCCATCAACCTGATTTGCGAGCAAATTCACTTGCGTAAAGGCAAACTCGTAACCAGCGGAATGGGCAAAGCGGGGCAAATTGCAATGAATATTTCCACTACGTTCAGTTCCACCGGCACGCCTGCCGTGTTCCTGCACCCAAGCGAGGCGCAGCACGGCGATTTGGGCGTCTTGCAGGAAAACGACCTGATGCTGCTTATTTCCAACTCGGGCAAAACGCGCGAAATTGTAGAATTGACGGATTTAGCCCGCCGGCTGTGCCCGCACATCAAATTTATAGTGATTACCGGCAATGCGGACAGTCTGCTGGCAAAAGCCGCCGATGCCTGCCTCTGTACCGGCAATCCCGCCGAAGTGTGCATTTTGGGTCTGACGCCGACCACTTCCACCACGATGATGACCGTTATCGGGGATATTCTCGTGGTGGGCGTGATGCAGAAAATCGCCTTTACGCACGCCGAATATGCAAAACGGCATCACGGCGGTTATCTCGGTGAGAAATCGCGTGCAAAATTTATGTAGATTTAACAGCAAATTTCTTGTAATGAAAAAAAAGTCGTATCTTTGCGGTATGAAAATCGCCATCGGCATATTATCCGTTTATGTGATGATGCTTACCGTGTCATTCAGTCCGGGCATTCAACTATTTGAAAGCCGCAGCGACTGTTGTCATACTGAGCAACACTGCTGTGCCGATATGCACCACGATGATTGCACACCGCATACGAATTGCAGCATTTGCAGCAGTACGGGTTTTGTGGTAAATGAAATTACTTGCCTGCAAGTGAAATTACAGGAAATTTCTACCGAAATAAGCGAATATACGCAACCGATTTACTTCTCGCCTTACGTCAAAGGCATCTTGCAACCACCGCGGTTTGTTTGATTTATTTAGATATTCCATTTTTTAAAAAAATGGAATATCTCACAGTCTATTAATTAATCAAACAAACTAAAAAAAATGAAACCATATAAAATAATATGTGTTGCACTTCTTGTGTGCAGCACCGCGATTGCCCAAACGCACAGACACGCAGACGGGACAATCCACAACGAAAACCACGAAGAAGTGGCGGCGGACAGCACAGATACGGTCAGTGAGAATGCCGTCGATTTACAGGAAACCACCGTTGTAGGCAGACAATCGGGTACGGTAATGTCCAACATCTCGCTGCTGAAAACGGAAACCATTACCACCACCGGCTTGCAAAAACTCGCGTGTTGCAACCTGTCCGAAACCTTTGAAAACTCCGCCTCCGCCACCATCAGTTTTACCGATGCCGTGTCGGGCGCAAAACAAATTCAGTTGCTCGGTTTGTCCGGCATTTACAGCCAAACGATGGCGGAAAATATCCCCACAATGCGCGGCTTGGCAAGCACTTACGGACTGAGTTACACCCCCGCGCCGTGGCTGGAAAGCATACAGATTTCCAAAGGCGCGGCATCGGTAGTCAATGGCTACGAGTCCGTTACCGGCAATATGAACCTCGAATTTAAAAAGCCGAACAACACCGAGCCG
This sequence comes from Prevotellaceae bacterium, assembly GCA_031261165.1. Taxonomy (GTDB): domain Bacteria; phylum Bacteroidota; class Bacteroidia; order Bacteroidales; family Paludibacteraceae; genus JAISJU01. Next base: position 2,277 of record JAISJU010000219.1, on the reverse strand, counting down.
CTGTTTATCAACCTCTACGGCGACCTCGACCAACGCTACGAGGCAAACGTTACCGGCGCAACGAAAGTTGCCAAAAACCTTTGGACAGGCTTAATGCTCAGCGGAATGTATAACGAGAAACCGCACGACAACAACGGCGACACCTTCCTCGATATGCCCAAAACAAAGTACATCAACGCTTACAACCGTTGGCTTTACGAAAACGAAGACAAGGGCATCGAATCCCGCACCGGCATTAAGTTTTTGTACGAAGACCGCATCGCAGGGCAAGACGAAGAGCATCACAAAAAACAAAACATTACCGATGAACTCTACAAAACTTTCATCGACAACAAAGGTTTGACGGTGGAAAACAAAACCGGTTTTGTGGTGGGCGAGCGACCCGGGCAAAGCATCGGCATTATCAACAGTTTTACGCACTACGAACAAAACTCGGCATTCGGCTACAAAACTTTTAACGGCAAGCAAGATTCATACTATCTGAACGCGCTTTTCTCGTCATATTTCAGTAATACCGACCATAGATATACGACAGGGCTGAGTTTGATGTATGATAATTTTGACACGGAGTTTAAAGACGAAATTCCATTTAATCAAACGCCGCTTACGCCGATAAATCGCGAAGAAGTTGTACCCGGCGCATTCTTTGAATACACCGAAACAAGCATCAACAAACTGACTGCCGTAGTGGGCATTCGCGCCGATTACAACAGCCGTTTCGGTTGGTTGATTACGCCGCGACTGAGTGCCAAATACGACTTGAACGAGTACGTCATTTTCCGCGCCTCCGCAGGCAGGGGATACCGCTCGCCCAACGTGTTGGCGGAAAACATCGGATTGATGGCGTCTTCGCGCAATTTTGACCTGTCGAACATCAACGACCTGGACATCGAAAAAGCGTGGAACTTCGGCGGAAACATCGCTTTCAACATTCCGATTTGGAGCGGCAGAAAGGCAAAATTGAGCCTCGACTACTACCACACGAGTTTTGACAACCGCATCGTTATCGACACCGAGCGCAACCGCAATGCCGTGTTTTTCTACAACTCCGATGGCTCGAAAAACTACGCCAACGCCTGGCAGGCAGACCTCTCGGCTACGCTCTTTGACGGCTTTGACCTCTTCGCCGCGTTTCGCTATAACAACAACCGCGTAACCTACGCAGACGGCACCGAAACCGACCAGCCGCTTATTTCCAACTATCGCGGCTTGGTCAATCTGTCGTATGCCACCAATTTGCGCCGTTGGGTGTTCGATGTTACGGCGCAGTTCAACGGCAAAACGCGCCTGCCTGCGCAAAACGGCTATGGCAGCGAAAAGCAGTATTCGCCCGCATTTCCGGTGATGTTCGCGCAGGTTACACGGAACAGCAAACGTTTTGATGTGTATGCCGGCGCGGAAAACTTTCTGAATTACAAACAGAAAGAGCCGATTTTGAATTGGGAACAGCCCTTCAGTCAAGACTTTGATGCCTCGCAAGTATGGGGACCCATCACCGGCATTCGCATTTATGCAGGCATCAGGTTAAGAATTGGCAAATTGAATTAAACTATTGTATTATTTTAAAGTCAAATATCTGGATTGCTTCGGAGTACCTCGCAATGACGCGGCTTCGGTGGCTGAGCGATGGTTGGTGAGCGCAGTCGAACTAAGTCGAAGCCGCGTCATTGCGAGTGAAGCGAAGCAATCCAGAAAAACAAAAGAAACAATTTTAATATTTTAATAAAAATGAAAACACTAAAAGTATTAGTATCAGCGTTGGCTCTCTTGTTTTGCGTGTCATTGACAGCCCAAAACAATGCGTCTGTAAAAAAGAGCGAAACCGTAGTTTTTGCCGTTAGCGAGATGCACGGCGAGCATTGCAAAAACCGCATTGAAAAGAATGTGGGTTTTGAAAAAGGTGTCAAAAGTCTGGTTGTAGATTTGAAAGCGGAAACCGTTACCATCAAATACGACCCGAGCAAAACGACTGCGGAAACCCTGAAACAAAAACTTGTGGATTTGGGCTATCCCACCAACGGCGTTGCACCAACAACTACCAAAAGTTGCCATTGATTGTAAAACGAAACGTAACACGTTTGTAGAAACGTGTTACGTTTTCATTTTGGGATTTACTGCCGGCGCGGATTTGCAATTACGAGTGTTCGGAAGATTGTAACAACCTCATTTTTACCTAATTTTTCTAACAAAACAACCTCAGTAGCATAGAAATTGGGTTATCTTAACCTCATTACCTCATTCTTTTTCATTGTTTTAATGAGGTAATGAGGTTAAGAT
>JAISJU010000197.1 GCA_031261165.1 Prevotellaceae bacterium | reverse complement strand
TTCGGGGGATTGCGGGTCAAGCCCGCAATGACAAAACATAAAAAACTATGCGAAAACTAATCCAATTTCTCGTCAATAATGTTTTTTACATCATTTTCTTGATTCTCGAAATCATTAGTTTTGCTTTGCTTGTTAATTTCAATAATTTTCAGAAAAGCGTTTATCTAACTTCCGCAAACGGACTTGTGGGGCGGCTAAACGCTTTGACCACTACTACTACCGAATATTTCGGGCTGTACGGCAAGAACGAAGACCTCGCGCTTGCCAACGCCGATTTGCTGAACGAGGTGTATGCCCTTAGGCAGGAACTCTCAAAATATCGCGAAGGCGACAGTGTGAAAGCGGCGCCAACGGATACGTTGTATCGTTTTTTGCCCGCGAAAGTGATAAACAACAGCACCGACCATTTGCGCAACTACATTACGCTGGACAAAGGCACGAAAGACGGTGTGCACACGGATATGGGCGTGGTGAGTGATGCGGGGATTGTGGGAATTGTCTGTGCGGTGAGCGACCATTTTGCGGTGGCGATTTCGGTGCTAAACCCGAAAATAAAGTACAGCGCGAAGTTTAAACGCGATAATAATGTCGGCTCGGTGGTGTGGGACGGAGCGGACTACCGCTATATGAAAATGATTGATATTTCGGAACACGTGCCCTTGGCGGTGGGCGATACGGTTGTTACAACGGGTTTCTCGTCTTATTTTCCCGAAAATATGCCTATCGGGGTGGTGAAGGCGTTTTATAAACGCACGGATAATACTTATTATGATATTGACGTGGAACTTTTTACGGACTTCAAAACGCTGTCGTATGTCAAAGTTGTGGATTATCATCATAAAAATGAACGTGAAAATTTGGAGGAAAGTATGAAATGAGTTTATACATATATATATTACGCTTTGCTTTCCTTGTACTGTTGCAGGGGATTTTGCTGAATAACATACAGTTGTTCGGCTATGTTAATCCGTACTTGTACATTATATTTCTTATTACTTTGCCTTGCCGAATGCGGCGCGAATGGGTGCTGGTTGTCGGGTTTTTGCTCGGTTTGAGCATTGATGTTTTCGGCAATACTTTCGGTATTCACGCCTTTGCCACTACTTTTGCCGCCTTTGCCCGCTATTATTTGCTGAGAATCTTTGAACCGAGAAACGATTATGAGGAACTTGTGCCGTCTATCACTACCTTTGGTTTGGGCGCGTTTTTCCGGTACAGTTTGCTGATGGTGCTGATACATCATTCGCTGTTGTTCTTTATCGACTATTTCTCGTTTGCTTCCATCGGCATTATTTCACTGCGCATATTGTTGAGTTCTGCCTTTACTTTGGCAATGTTTATGGGGATTGAGAAATTTAAAACGAAGTAAGTTGTGAGAAACGACCTCTATATAAACCGCAAATACACCATCGGGGCAATGGCAGTGGTTGTTATTGTCGCTTTTTTAGCGCAACTGTTTCTGTTGCAGGTAGTGGATTATGATAAATATTTGACCATTGCGGGAAATAACGCATTGATAAAAAATATGATTATTCCCGACCGTGGATTATTGTATGACAGAAATGGCGAAGTGCTTGTGTATAACCGCGCTGCTTATGACGTGATGGTTACTGTTAATGATGTGAAACCTTTTGATACGCTTGATTTTTGCAGGTCGGTTAATATAACACCGGAATTTTTGCGGCAAAAGTTTGCCGAAGTGAAGGATAAAAAGAAAAACAAAGGTTACTCGGAATATACGCCGCAGGTGTTGATTATGCAACTTTCAAAGGAAGAAAACGGAAGTTTGCAGGAAAAACTTTGGAAATTTCCCGGATTTAAGTTGCGACCAAACTCTGTGCGCGAATATTCTTATTCCTATGCAGGACATTTGCTCGGCTCAACAGGCGAAGTATCGCAAAACAAACTTGAAAAAGACAATCCCGATAATTATTATATGCGCGGCGACTATGCGGGACAAAGCGGCATAGAACTTGCGTATGAAAAAATATTGCGAGGCAAAAAAGGATTTACGATAGAAATGCGGGATAATAAAATGCGTATTGTAACGGAAAAAAACGATAAGGATACGCCGGTAAAGTACGAAGACGGACAGCACGATAAACTTCCCGTGTCGGGCGAAAACCTCACGCTGACGGTGGATATACTTTTGCAGGCGTATGGCGAAAAACTGTTGCAGGGCAAGCGCGGCGCGATAGTTGCCATTGAGCCGAGTACGGGCGAAATTTTGGCAATGGTAAGCAATCCGACTTTTGACCCTTCGACCCTTATCGGGCGGCAACGCTCAAAGAATTACAAAAAACTCGAAATTGACCCCCTCAAACCGCTGCTCAATCGCGCCACAAAAGGGCGGTACTCGCCCGGCTCCACCTTTAAACCGTTGCAAGCCTTAGTGTGCCTGCAAGAAGGCGGCATTACCGAAAACTCGCTTTTCCCCTGCAACGGCGTTGGCTCGTCCCCTATCAAATGCACGCACTCGCACGGCTCGCCGGTGGAACTGCTGCGCGGCATAGAGCAAAGTTGCAACCCTTACTTTTGGGGCGCATTCCGCTCCACGCTCGAAAAAGACGGCTACGGAAAAGACAACGCGGATTTTAAAAATTCGTATAACCAATGGCGCGAAGATGTGATGAGTTTCGGCTACGGCGAGAAGTTTGACAGCGACATTGACGCAGACGAACAGGACAGGGGCAACGTTCCGAGTGAAAGTTTCTTTAATCGAATGTTTGGCGAAAAAGGCTGGCGTGCATTAACCATTCGCTCGTTGTCCATAGGGCAGGGCGAGGTGTCCTGCACGCCGCTGCAAATGGCAAACCTCGCCGCCACCATTGCCAACAGGGGGCATTTTTACACGCCCCACGTGGCGCGTATGGGCGATTACGCCAAAGAGAAACACACAACCAATGTGGAAGAAAAATATTTCTCGCCGGTGGTGGAGGGAATGCGGCGCGTGTGCCTCACCGGAACGGCGCGGTGGTACAACATCAAAGACGTGATAATGTGCGGTAAAACCGGCACCGTGCAGAATAATCACGGCAAAGACCACTCAATGTTCATTGGCTTTGCGCCGATGGACAATCCGAAAATCGCCATCGCCGTAGTGATAGAAAACGCCGGTTTCGGAGCCTCGTGGGCATATCCCATCGGCAGTTTGATGATGGAAAAGTATTTGAACAGGAATATTTCCGTCAACCGCCTGTGGCTCGAAGAAAAAATGCTTAAAACATATTTTGTCAGCCCAACGGTAACGACAAATTAATGTGGTATGACAATAGATTTAATTTGTAATGTTTTTTTTCTGGATTGCTTCGGAGTACCTCG
>JAISJU010000187.1 GCA_031261165.1 Prevotellaceae bacterium | reverse complement strand
TAAAACTATTATGCTACAAATATTTGCGGCACTCTGTGCCTAAAAATAATCTTCCGAACACTCCTGATTACAAATCCGCGCCAACAGAAGAAATCTGCGAAAATCTTAAAAATCTGCGTTATTTGCGTGCTAAAAGCAATAATCTTTGTATTTTTACGTTCTAAAATTTTAAGCAACAAGAAAATGAAAACACCCCGCGACATTTATTCCCGCCGAAACCACCTGAACATCATCTTTATGATTGTGTTGGCGGTTATCGTTTCTTCGTCAATGTATTTCACCAACCGTTTGGCAAACAAACTGTCGTTAGAAGAAAAACGCCGTATGGAGTTCCTTGCGGAGGCAACGCGCTACATCGTGGAGGCAACGCCCGAACAGGATATTTCGCTCGCCCTGCGCGTCATAGAGAACAACACCACAATCCCCGTCATCATCATTGACGAGAACGACAACCTGATTGATTACAGAAATATAGAATTTCACGGAAAAGACAAAGACCGATTTTTTAAAGAAAAAGTACAAGAGTTCAAAGCGCAAAATCCACCCATCGAAATCAACATCGCCTCCTATGGGAAACAGTATTTTTATTACGAAAACTCGCTGCTGCTCACAGAACTGTCCTATTTTCCCTATATTCAACTGCTGATAATCATCGCCTTTTGTGTCATTGTGCTGTATGCCCTGCTAAGCACCAAAAAGGCGGAACAAAATCAAGTGTGGGTGGGCTTGTCGCGCGAAACGGCGCATCAACTCGGCACCCCCATTTCGTCATTGCTCGCGTGGGTAGAAATACTGAAAAACAAGCAGATAGAGCCACGCCTGCTTGACACAATGAGCGAAGATGTCAATCGCCTGCGCACCATTGCCGAGCGTTTTTCCAAAATCGGCTCGCAACCCGACATTGAGCCGCAACGACTGGGCGATGTGCTGCAAAACGCCGCGAATTATATCCGAAACCGCACATCCAACAAAGTGAAAATCGACTGCCGCCTGCCCGAAGAAGAAATTATTTTACCGCTCAACATATCTCTGTTTGAGTGGGTTATCGAAAATCTCTGCAAAAATGCCATTGACGCAATGGACGGCACAGGCGAAATCGACATCACGGTAACGGAACACACGAACAACGTCTTCATAGACGTGCGCGACACCGGCAAAGGCATTGTCAAATCGAAACAAAAAACGATTTTCAATCCCGGGTTTACCACCAAAAAACGCGGTTGGGGACTTGGGTTGTCGCTCGTCAAGCGCATAGTGGAAGAATATCACGGCGGGAAGATTTTTGTGAAACATTCGGAAATCAATCAGGGAACTACTTTCCGAATAATTTTGCCGAAAAACCGGAAACTGTAATAAAGATTTTTTTTATTTTTTCTGTTTGGACAGTAACAAATGTTTCAGTATCTTTGTAGCATTATTTTAACACACCAAAAATTATGGCACGAGTAGCAGGTATAACAGTAGAAAAAACATACACCGGCAAACCGAAAAGTATAACATTCAGTTATCCGAAGTATGGTTCTTTATTGCGTGATATGTTTAAGGAGAGAATGTTAGAATTTCCGGTAACGGATATTCCAAATGAAAGAACAAAAGATGCAATAAGAGAGGCAGGCAATTATAACCGCTTGCAATCATTCAATTCTGTAGATGATTTATTATCAGACTGTTTTAAATAAAAATATGTACGAAAGCAGAAAAACAGGACAATTTAAAAAAGATGTCAAGTTAATCAACAGACGTAATTATGACATTGATACTTTGCGTAATGCAATGAAATTACTTGAAGAAACCGGTACATTGCCGGTAGATAAGTATAAAACACACCCATTAAGCGGTTATTCAAAAAAAATAATTACTTGGGATTCACATCTTGAAGATGATTGGATTCTTTTATGGCAATCGGTAGAAAGTGATTTGCCTGAATATGAGGGTGTTATTATATATATCCGCACAGGCACACACTCCGACTTGTTTCGTTGAAAACCGGCTATCAATTCCTCTTTCGATAAAAACTTTTCTGCGCAATCAACCTCTTTCACTATTTGTGAATTTTATAGCGTTTCGGCGTTTTCTTCTCTTTTTTTAGGTTGTTTTCGATGGCAAAGATACAAATTTCTGAAAGCAAGCGAACAAGTATTTCTTTATTTTGTAATATTGACTTGATAAAAAATAAATAAAATTGCAATCTCTACATTGCAATTTTATTTTTATGTATTACCTTTGCAGCATAAAAAATAAAACAAAAAAATGGATTTAATCACACACATTTATGCTGCGGCACGCACTAATTTGCAACGAATAGTGTTGCCCGAAGCAGCGGAAGAACGCACCCTCAGGGCTGCCGACATTGCCATTGCCGAAGGTTTGGCACATCTCATTTTGCTCGGCAATCCCGCCGAAATCCGCACACAAGCCGCCCGACTTTTCTTAAAAAACATAGAAAAAGCCACTATTATTGACCCCAACGACAACCCGAAAGCGCAAGAATACGCCGACCTGCTTTACAATCTGCGCAAAAGCAAAGGTTTAACACCGGAAGAGGCACAAACGTTGGTCAAAAATCCGCTCTACCTCGCCTGCCTGATGATTAAAAACGGCGATGCGGACGGCGAAGTGGCAGGCGCGAACAACACCACCGGAAACGTCTTGCGCCCCGCGTTTCAAATTATTAAGACGAAACCCAACGTAAGCGTGGTTTCGGGCGCAATGCTCGTTTTTTCCAAATACACCTCGTATGGCGAAAACGGCTTGCTGATTTTTGCCGATTGCGCCGTCAATCCCGAGCCGACTGCCGAAGAGTTGGCGCAAATAGCCGTCTGCACCGGTGAAACAGCCCGCTGCATTGCGCAGTTTGAGCCGCGTATTGCGCTGTTAAGTTTTTCCACCAAAGGCAGTGCCAAAGGCGAATTGGTGGATAAAGTGGTACGCGCAACGGAACTCGCACGACAAGCCGCGCCCGATTTGCTGATTGACGGCGAACTGCAAGCCGATGCCGCCCTTGTACCCGAAGTGAGCAGGCGCAAAGCACCCGACAGCCCCATCGCAGGGCAGGCTAACGTACTCGTCTTACCCGACTTGCAAACCGGAAACATCGCCTACAAACTCGTACAACGACTTGGCGGCGCGGAGGCAGTAGGTCCCATCTTGCAGGGCTTGGCTGCACCCGTAAATGACCTCTCGCGCGGCTGCTCAACGGAAGATATTGTTAAAATGATTGCCATCACGGCAACGCAAGCACAAAGTAAGTAACACCTGTCATTGCGGGCTTGACCCGCAATCTCCCTAAAACACAAATAGGGGATTGCGGGTCAAGCCCGCAATGACAATATCAAAAAAACAATGAAAATATTAGTCCTGAACTGCGGCAGTTCGTCAATAAAATACAAACTGTTCGACATAGATAGCAAAACAACGCTCGGGCAGGGCGGCGTAGAAAAAGTAGGAATGACGGATTCTTTCCTCAAACACGAAACCCCGAGCGGCGAAAAGATTGTGCTGCAAAAAGAGATTTTGGAACACGGCGCGGGTATCGCCTTTATCCTCGAAACACTGACAAGCAAAGAGTACGGCGGCATTTCCTCATTGCAGGAAATCAACGCCATTGGTCATCGCGTTGTTCACGGCGGCGAGAAATTCAACAAGAGCGTACTGATAACCGATGAAGTCATTAAAAATATTGAGGCGTGCATCGACATTGCTCCGCTGCACAATCCGCCCAATCTGGCGGGTATCCGCGCAATGGCAAAACTCATTCCGGGCGTGCCGCAGGTGGCGGTGTTCGACACGACTTTTCACCAAACAATGCCCCCGCACGCCTATCTCTACGGCATTCCTTATACATTATATAAAAAGTACGGCATTCGCCGCTACGGTTTTCACGGTACGAGCCACCGCTACGTTTCCCGCCGCGCCTGCGAGATATTAAATGTCAAGTACGAAACGCAAAAAATCATTTCGCTGCACATCGGCAACGGTGCATCGGCAACAGCAATCGCGTACGGTAAAGTTATTGACACCTCGCTCGGTTTTACGCCCATCGAGGGGCTGCTGATGGGTACGCGTTGCGGCGACTTGGACATCGGCGCAGCCACGTATTTGATGGACAAAGAAAATTTGGACACAAAAGCCGCCTCCGACTTGCTTAATAAGCAAAGCGGTTTGCTTGGGCTGAGCGAAGCGTCGTCTGATATGCGCGACTTGGAAAAAGCCGCCTCCGAAGGCAACTTGCAGGCGCAAACGGCATTGGAGGTGTTTGCCTACCGCATAAAGAAATACATTGGCGCGTATGCAGCGGCTCTCGGCGGACTTGATGTTTTGATTTTCACGGGTGGCATCGGCGAAAATTCGTGGGGAACGCGCTCGGCTGTCTGCAAGGATATGGAATTTTTCGACATCGAAATAGACGAAACTAAAAACGATGGTTTGCGCGGCAAAGAAACGGTTATCAGCCCGAAAAGCCGCCGTGTGAAAGTGATTGTTGTGCCTACCGATGAGGAGTTTATGATTGCTGAGGACACATTGAAAAATGTAACACGTTTTTAAAAACGTGTTACATTTGCAATATTATCTTTATCAACCAATTTTTGTTCTCCCGTCAGCATATTTTTAATCGTGATTTTTCCTGCCAAGATTTCGTTTTCGCCCGCAATCGCCACAAAGGGAATACGTTTGTCGTCAGCATACGAAAACTGCTTTTTCAGTTTCGCGCTTTCGGGGTATATTTCTGCCGAAATGCCGCGCCCGCGCAAATCTTTGAGCATCGGCAGGCAATACTCGGTTTCTTTTTCGCCGAAATTGACGAACAGCACTTGCGTTGCCGCAGCCGCGCTTTCGGGGTACAAATCAAGCTGGTTGAGTACGTCATAAATTCTGTCCGCGCCAAAGGAAATGCCCACGCCGCTCACGCCCTGCAAACCAAATACGCCTGTCAAGTTGTCGTACCGCCCGCCGCCGGTGATGCTGCCGATTTGCACATCAAGGGCTTTCACTTCGAGAATGGCACCAGTGTAATAATTCAGCCCGCGTGCAAGCGTCAAATCAAGTTCCACCGTTGAAGAAACGTTCAACCGTTCAACATATCGGAAAATATATTCGATTTCCGCAATGCCTTTTTGTCCGATTTCGGAAGTTTCCAGAATATTTTTTAATGAAGAAAGTTTCTCCGCATTATTGCCCTGCAAAAGAATTATCGGTTGCAATTTTTCTATTGCCTCTGCCGAAATGCCTTTGGTAGCCAATTCCTCATTCACTTTTTCCAAGCCGATTTTCTCAAATTTGTCGATGGCAACGGTGATGTCCGTGATACGTTCCGTTTCGCCAATCACTTCGGCAATGCCGCTGAGGATTTTACGGTTGTTGATTTTGATACAAACGCGCACTTTCAGGCGATTAAACACTTCGTCAATGATTTGTATCAATTCCACTTCATTGAGCAATGAATCGCTGCCCACAATGTCTGCATCGCATTGGTAAAACTCTCTGTATCTGCCTTTTTGCGGTCGGTCGGCACGCCACACAGGTTGAATTTGGTAACGCTTGAAGGGGAAAGTGATTTTGTCCCTGTTCATCACCACGAAACGCGCAAAAGGCACGGTGAGGTCGTAGCGCAAGCCTTTTTCGGATATTTGAGTGGTTACTTTTCCGATGCTTTCTGTTTTCAAATCCACCTCTTGCAGGCTTTCGACAAAATTGCCGGAATTTAATATTTTGAATAATAATTTATCGCCTTCTTCGCCATATTTCCCCATCAATGTAGAAAGATTTTCTATTGCAGGCGTTTCGATTTGCTGAAAGCCATAGAGGCGATACACCTCGCGTATCGTGTCAAAAATATAGTTGCGTTTCGCCATTTCTTCGGGCGAAAAGTCGCGTGTTCCTTTGGGTATTGCGGGTTTTTGCATATCGTTGTTGATTTATTTTTGCAGTGTTAGTGTTGTTATTTTATGTGTGTTTAAATGGTATTTGAAATTTTTATTTAACACCGTAGATAAAACTTCAAATGAATTCATATCATAAAGTGGAGCATAAAGCATAAAAGTTGCTATTTCAGTTGCTGTAATATAAGGTGTCTGTTCTAAATGCGAATGAGTGACACTTATCACTTTTTCACCTTTTATTTGAGTTTGTATTGGAAGTAAACGTGAATGAAATTTTTGCCACGAAAGGATATTACCTTCTTTGTCGGTATAAAACACATAATCATTTCCTATTGGAATAACATTTGATTGGGAAGTTCCCATTATAAGATAAAATTTAAAACCATTCTCGGAAGGAATTAAATTTGAATTATAACTATATTTGTATGGCACTTCAATACCATAATCATTTGAATGATTTATTTTTTTCAACAATTCATCAAAAATAGTGATTAAGTTTCTCTCTCGTTCTGTAAATTCTCTTTCGTTTTTATTAATAGAATCCGGCATTGAAAAATTATTTCCATAAAAATATTCTGCAACACAACGTTTCCTATCTACGCTCAATATCATTGTAATTGTTTTGTTATTAGCCTGATATGTAAAATATCCATTTGATATCTCTGCCAAAGGAGCATCTTCATACAATAAATCTGTTGAAATCCACGCCGCTTTTTCGTATTGAAATAAAACTGTGGCTTCTGCAAGAATAGAATCTAATTTTTCAGATTCAGACAAATTTTGAGCAAATAAATAATTTATTGGTAGCAACAAAATTAATATAAATGTCATCTTTTTCATAACTGTATGATTTTAATATTTTATACTATTTCTTCATTTTTTTGTCTGTTTTTAAAAATATCTTGCCGAATGGTTATCATCGTTGCCCCAAAACCATACTCGCGGAACGAGGCATCTTGGTATTTGTAAGCGGGATATTTGGCGTGAATTTCTTTGATAATTTCCTTGCGCAGCACGCCGTTGCCTTTGCCGTGAATGAAAACTATTTGCTGCCCGATGTTGTTTTTGTGCAGGGCGAGGGTTTCGCGGAATTTCGTCATTTGGTACTCAAAGAGGCTGACGGGGGGCAAGCCGTTGGTGTTGTCGAGCAGTTCGCGAATGTGCAAATCTACCACCACTTTTTCGAGAGCGGGGCGGCGGGGCGCGAGGGGCTTTTTCTTTTCTGTGTCGTCTTTTTTGGCTGTTTGTTGCAGGTTGAAGTCGTCTGCACTGATGTTCAGGGGCAACTCCAACGTATCTTGTGTGATTATCGGCAGCACCATCGCCTCTTCGTCAAAATAATCGTTTTCCGCAAAAGAATGCAGTTTGTAGAAATTGACTAATTTCAGTTTAACGGTCAGGCTTACAGCAGGCTTTACATCGTAAGTTTTCGTTTCTTTGAAGGCTATGAACTGCACATCCAGTTGCTCATAATCATTCAAATCCGACTTGGCGATTTCTCTTAAAAACAGCGTGGTATTCAAGTGAATCAGTCCGCTTTCAATCAATTTTGCCGTAGGGGCGAAAGATTTTTCGCCCGCCTTAGGAACGAAAGATTTTTCGCCCGCCGTAAGGGCGAAAGATTTTTCGCCCCTACCAATCGCAGAAATGGTATAATAAAGGCTGTAATTGCTGTCATTGACCAAATACAAATCAAAATCCGTGTCCTGTATTTTCTTCAACTCTTGCGGCACAAATGCGAGGGCTACGGTCAGTTTTTCGCCTTCGGGCGTTTCTTCAAAAAGTTCTTCAATCTCTTCGGCTGGTGCGGATTTGTAATCCGTGCCTGTTGATTGCAAATCGGCGCGAGCAGGCGCAGGGACGGGGGCGAAAGATTTTTCGCCCCTACCGGCGGCAGACGGAAAATTTGTTTTCTCATTCACACCCTCCACCACCACGCATTCTTTGATAAACACAGGCGTTTCAAAACCGTCATCTTCCAGCACGCTAACCATCGTTTTGTCGATAAATTTCTGCACCGTGCCGCCGCCGACACTGTTCAGATACCGCACCTTATCTCCTATTTTTATCATCGTTCTAAATTTTTGTGCAAAGATAGCAAGTTTTTTCGGATTTTCAATGTCCGTAAATGCGGAAATGCCCGCCGGAAAAAAACGATAATCCGTAAGTCTTTCTAAACTCTCAACTTTTTCCTATCTTTGCCCTCACAAAAAAACGATGCAAACTATCCGAAACATATCCGTAGAAGACTATAACTACCTCTTGCCTGACGAGCGCGTAGCCAAATTTCCCTTGCCCGAACGCGACAGTTCCAAACTGCTCGTTTTCAAAGATAACCAAATAACGGAAAGCATTTTTCGCGCACTGCCCGACATCGTTCCCGAAGGCTCGCTGATGGTTTTCAATAACACCAAAGTCATTCAGGCGCGGCTCGTTTTCCATAAAAAAACGGGTGGGCGCATCGAAATTTTCTGTCTGGAGCCGGTTGAGCCTGCCGATTATGCACAGGCTTTTGCGCAAACTGAGGCGGTAACGTGGCTTTGTATGGTGGGCAATCTGAAGAAATGGAAAGAGCCGAAAGTTGAAAAAGAATTTCTTGTAAATGACACAAAAATAATTCTTTCTGCCGAAATTATCGAGAACAAAGGTTTGACGCATCATATTCGTTTCAGTTGGTATTGTCATTGCGGGCGCGACCCGCAATCCCCCGAAAAAAGAGAACAGGGGGTTGCGGGTCATACTTCGACTTCGCTCTGTAACCAAGCCCGCAATGACAGAATGGTTACTTTTTCCGAAATCCTCGAAACTATCGGCGAACTGCCCATTCCGCCTTATCTGCACCGCGCCGCCACCGAGCGCGACAAAGAAACTTATCAAACCGTTTATTCCAAAATAAAAGGCTCGGTGGCAGCACCCACCGCCGGCTTGCATTTTACGGAAACTGTTTTTAATTCTCTGAAAAGCAAAAGCATACAAACGGCAGAATTAACCCTGCACGTTGGCGCAGGCACTTTCCACCCCGTGAAGTCCGCGCAAATCGCCGAGCACGAAATGCACACCGAGATTTTCAGCATCAGCAAATCATTAATCGAAAAATTGCTGAAAAAACCGGTTATCGCCGTAGGTACCACCACCGTGCGCACGCTCGAAAGCCTGTATTATCTCGGCGTACAAATCGGCACGGATTGCAAATCCGCGCCAGCGGCATTGATGGGCGTAACGCAGTGGCAACCTTACGAAAGGGAATACACGCTATCTACCGAAAAATCCCTGCAAAACATTTTGGATTATATGCAAAAAAACGGTTTGGAAACACTCACTTCGCACACCCAAATTATGATTGTGCCTTCGTTCCCTTTCCGCGTTGTGCAGAGCATTGTTACCAATTTCCACCAGCCGAAAAGTACGCTTTTGCTGCTCGTTTCCGCCTTTGCGGGCAAGCATTGGCGCGACATTTACGACTACGCTTTGGCAAACGATTTCCGCTTTTTGAGTTATGGGGACAGTTCGATATTGTTAAAAGAAAAAGCGGATTGTTGAAATCCGCTTTTGTGTGAAAGAGTTAGGCTTCTTTGGGATTTTCGCCCCAATTATTTGCGCCGGGTTGGCTGTCGGTGCATAACCATACCAACAGAATGATTATGCCTACAAACGGTATAAAACCGATAAAATAAAACCATCCGCTTTTGCCGATGTCGTGCAAACGGCGTACGCAAACTGCCAGCGAAGGAACAAGTACCGCAAGTGCATAAAGATAGTACAAAATCGTTCCCGCTGCGGCAAGTACCGAACTACCTGTTAATGCAAGCAATACCATTAATATCGCCAAAATGAAAATAGCAATAACATTGAACAATGTGTACATCCAATACTCTGTTCTGCGGGCGCGTCCGCTAAAATCCGCATACTGTTTCAATACTTTTAAATACCAATTCATAAGAATATAAATTTAAAGATTTGCGCCTACTCTTTTTCAGGATTTTCAGCAATAACTCCTTTTTTATTTATGATTTGCAAAGATTACGTTTATTTTCCATATATGCAAATTATTTTTACTATTTTTGCGCAAAAAAAATATGACTGCACAACACACTGAAAAGAAAGAGAATATTCTCATTAATTTGGCGTTCAACATCGTTGTTCCGGCACTCATTTTGTCGAAATTGGCAAAATACGTTCCGCTTTTGCCTTATCAGGTTTTGATTATCGCGCTCGCCTTTCCGCTCGGCTACGGCATTTACGATTTCGTCTTGCGGCGCAAGGCAAATGCCATTTCCATACTCGGTTTTGTAAGCATTTTGCTCACCGGCGTGGTGGGTTTGTTCGAGTTTCCCGCCGAATGGATTGCCATCAAAGAAGCCTCTGTGCCGCTTGTTATCGCCATCGCCGTGCTGGTAACCATCAAAACCAAATATCCGCTCGTAAAAACTTTTATTTATAATGACAAAATATTGGATACCAACCGAATAGATGGTATTTTGGAAGAGAACGGCAAACGCCGCGATTTGGAAAGAATGCTGACACTTTCCTCTGTTTTTCTTGCCTGCTCATTTCTGGTTTCTGCGGTTTTAAACTTCTCGTTGGCAAAAATTCTGATAAAACACGCCACCGGCACGCCCGAATTTAACGAAGAACTCGGCACAATGACCGCATTGAGTTATCCGGTCATTGCCCTACCCTGCACCATTATTATGGCGTTGATTTTGTGGTATTTAATCCACTCATTAACCAAACTTTCGGGCTTGTCCTTTGAGGAAATGCTTACGCCGCAGATGCGCGAAAAAGCCCGTTAATACCGTCACTGCGGGCTTGACCCGCAATGACAACCGACTACTTCAACGCCTCCGCCCCACCTGTAATGGTAATAATTTCATTTGTAATAGTGGCTTGGCGCATCTTGTTGTAACTCAGTTTTAACTCTTGCGACAAATCGTCTGCGTTGTCCGTTGCAATCTGCATAGCCATTGTGCGGGCGGCGTGTTCGGCAGCCACCGAGTCCTGCAACGCGGTAAATAACTGCAATTTCGCCACTTTCGGTATCAACTCATTTACCAACTCGGCGGCATTCGGCTCAATGATGTAGTCCGTATTGTCGGTTCTACTACGCTCACCTGCCGACTGTTGGCTGAGCGAAGTCGAAGCCGGTGGGGCAAACGGCAAAAGCGTTTCCGTGCGCACCGCTTGCGAGGCAGCCGATTTGAAATGATTGTAAATAATTTCGACTTTGTCGATGCGTTTTTCCGCAAAATCCTGCATCAGGCGTGTCATCAAGTTATCCACCGTAGCGTATTCCACGCTATGCCCGATGTCAATGTTGTCCTCGCTAATGGCGATGCCGAGTTTATCAACCGCCTCCGTGATTTTTTTGCCGATGGGAAAAACGATGATATTTTCCGCTGAAAGCGTTTTGCGGTAATCGTTGTACAGCGTGGTAAATGCCTTTATCGCGTTGCTGTTGAACGCGCCGCAAAGGCTGCTGTTTGACGACACGGCGATAATCGCCACGCGCCGCACCTCGCGCACCTGCGAAATGGCGGGCAGCACGCCGCCGTCAAGCGATGCCACAAAACTGTTCAATATCGTGCTTACTTTCGACACATAAGGCAGGGAATTTTCGATTGTCCGCTGCGCTTTTTTGAGTTTTGCCGCCGATACCATCTTCATCGCGCTCGTAATCTTGCGCGTTGAAGATACCGATTTGATGCGGTTTCTTATTTCTTTTAGTGATGCCATTTTTTTATCACTTTATTTCAATATTTTTACCATTTTGCCATTAGAATATTCTACACAAAAAATACCGGTAGCAGGTTCTTCCGGCAAAGTATTACAATTATCATCATAATAGGCTACTGTATATGCGCCATTTGGTGCAACATCATAAATGCCACCATTTTCATTGTCAGCAACCGAATCCGATACATTTGAAAGACGAATAATCTCGACCTCATCTGGTGATTTTCTAAACTCTACTTCTTTTATTTCACTGCAACGGCAATCGCTTTTCTTTTTACAAGAAAAAAATGTTATGCTTGTAAAAGCAAATAGAAACAAGAACAAATATTTTTTTAAATTCATAGTTACATTATTTTTTTATCAATTTTGATTACAACAAGATTTTCACACCAATAACAAAGTATCAACATTCCCACCCAAAAGTTTCAATTCTTCCGAAATTTCCTTTGCTACATCTTCTATGATGCAGGTTATTTCTGTGGTCAGGTTACCTTTTTTGAGTTCGTCAAGAACTGTTTGCCTGTGGTTGCTTTCCAATTTTTCAAGCAGTTTTTTCTCAAACAAATGTACGTGCTGCGTGGTAACTTCGTTGAGCAAACCGTTTGTGCCACAATAGATTACGGCAATTTGTTTTTCCACCGACATCGGAACGTGTTGCGGCTGTTTGAGCAGTTCCACATTTTTTACCCCTTTGTCGAGCACCGCTTTGGTTGTGGCATCAAGGTCGGAGCCGAATTTGGAAAATGCTTCCAGTTCGCGGAATTGCGCCTGGTCAAGTTTCATCGTTCCGGCAACTTTTTTCATCGCCTTCAACTGCGCATTTCCACCCACGCGCGACACGGAAATCCCCACGTTAATGGCAGGGCGGATACCGGCATTGAACAAGTCGGTTTCCAAAAATATTTGTCCGTCTGTAATCGAAATCACGTTCGTTGGAATGTATGCCGATACGTCACCCGCCTGCGTTTCGATGATGGGCAGGGCGGTGAGCGAGCCGCCGCCTTTTACGAGCGGTTTCAGGCTTTCGGGCAGGTCGTTCATTTCCTTTGCCACTTTGTCAGACGAGATAATTTTTGCCGCACGCTCCAGCAAACGCGAGTGCAGGTAGAAAATATCGCCCGGATATGCCTCGCGCCCCGGCGGACGGCGAAGTACCAGCGACACCTCGCGGTAAGCAACGGCTTGTTTCGACAAGTCGTCATACACAATCAGCGCGTGCCGACCCGTGTCGCGAAAATATTCGCCAATCGCCGCGCCCGCATAAGGCGAATAAAACTGCATCGCCGCAGGGTCGGAAGCACCCGAATAAACGATGGTCGTAAATTTCATTGCATCGTGTTCTTCGAGCGTTTTCTGTATATTGGCAACCGTAGAGCCTTTTTGCCCTACGGCTACATAAATGCAATACACCGGATTTCCGGCTTCGTAAGCCTCTTTTTGGTTGATGATGGTGTCAAGAATAATGGCTGTTTTTCCGGTTTGGCGGTCGCCGATAATCAGTTCGCGCTGCCCGCGTCCGATGGGTATCATCGCATCAATGGCTTTTATGCCGGTTTGCAGCGGCTCTGTAACCGGTTGGCGGAAAATAACGCCGGGAGCCTTCCTTTCGAGCGGCATTTCGTAGAGTTCGCCCTGTATGGCACCCTTGCCGTCAATGGGATTTCCGAGCGTATCCACCACGCGCCCGAGCAAGCCCTCGCCCACATTGATAGAGGCAATTCTGCCTGTGCGCCGCACCTCAAAGCCTTCTTTGATTTGGTCGGTTGCGCCGAGAAGCACCACGCCCACGTTGTCTTCTTCGAGGTTGAGCACCACGCCCATTGTACCGTTTTCAAATTCCACCAACTCATTGGACTGCACTTTGTTCAATCCGTAAATGTGGGCTACGCCATCGCCGATTTGCAGCACCGTGCCAATTTCGTCGAATTGCAGGCGGCTTTTGATACCTTCGAGTTCCATTTTCAGTATGCTGGAAACTTCGCTTGGTTTTATTTCTGACATAATATTTTGTAGTTTAAATTTTTCTTGTTTTTTGTTTCTTTTCTGGATTGCTTCTGCCTCGCAATGACGCGCTGCCCTATGTTAGTACCATACCGAACAATGTTAGTACCGTCATTGCGAGGAACGAAGCAATCCAGAAAAAATTAAGCCACTTTCCGCTTTATTTCTTTCAATTCCCCGCTCACACTCGCATCAAGTTTATCATTCCCCACGCGGAGAACAAAGCCGCCGATGAGTTCCGTGTTGGTTTTCACATCAAGTTGCAGCGTGCTGTTTGCCGAAAGATACTTTCGTTCAATCAGTTGCACGATTTTCTCGCGGTTTTCCGCGCTCAACGGCTTAGCCGAAATGATTTGTGCGGACACAATGACTTTCGCCTCGCGATACAAGTCGTTGTAGGTCAAAGCGATGGCGTGCATTTTGTTCTCTTTGCGTTTTTCTATCACAAAGCGCACAAAATGCGCCGTTGTCGGGCTGATATTCGCCTCGCCACCTGCGGCAATGAGTAAAAGCCGCGTTTTGTCTTCGGGCGTGGCAACCGGATTGTCGAGAAAGTTCTTCAACTCCGGATTGTCGAAAAACATCTCCGACAAGCAAAGCATTTCGTCATACACGCGACTCGTCGTCCCCGCGTCTTCGGCAAACGAATAGAGGGCGCGGGCGTAGCGGTTGGATATAATTCCTGCGTTCATACACCTCAATTATTTACTTCCATTTCGTCTAAAAGTTTTTCCACAAGGTGTGCCTCCTCGCCTTCGTTGGCGAGTTTTTGGCGCAGCACTTTTTCGGCAACGCCGAGCGAGAGTGCTGCTACTTCCTTGCGGATTTCTTTCAGCGCATCGTCTTTTTCTTTCTGAATTGCCTGACGAGCCTGTCGGGCAACTTTGTCGGCTTCCTGCACGGCTTGTGCTTTGGCATCATCGAGCATTTTGTTTTTCAGCACGGCGGCTTCCTGCAAAATGTCCAACTGCTTTTTTCGCGCCTCTGCAACGATATTGTCGCTTGTCGCTTTGATGTTTTCCAACTGACGGTGCGCCTCTTCAGCTACGCGAACGGACGAATTGATAAAATCACTCCGCTCTTCCACCATTCCGAGAATGACAGGCCACCCAAATTTTGCCAGCACGAAAAACACCACGCCAAACGCCAACAGCATCCAGAACAGAAGACCTGTTTCGGGCAATAGTAATGACATAAATGTTACGTTTTTTTTGTTTTTACAATGCAACTAACAAACAAATGATGATGGCAAACAGTGCCACCCCTTCCACCAACGCAGCGATGATAATCATATTGGTACGAATATCGCCGGTCGATTCCGGTTGCCGTGCAATGGCGTCCATAGCGTTTGCACCGATTTTGCCGATACCCAAACCTGCGCCGATGGCAGCCAATCCTGCGCCGAGTGTTGCACCCAATTTTCCTAATCCGGCTGCTGCCGTTGCTGCTTGCAATAAAATTGATAATAACATAGTTCTTTGATTTTAAATTATAAATTATTAATAAGTTATTTCTTTTAATTGTTTTCAAAATAAATATTCTCAACTAATATCTCCTCATCGTTTTTCAGAGCAAACTCAATAATACATATACCTTTAACATAAATAAAATTTTTGCCGTTTCTTTCATAAGTATTATCCAGAAAAACATCAATATAGACCAAACATTGTCTTATTTTTGAATAATTTGAGGCTCTTTTCCACATATCATTGTCGCGTTGATTTCCACGATAACTTTCAAAATAGTTATCCATTACACGTTTTACATCATCGGACAAAATCACTTTCTTCATACATTTCTATCTAAATTTGCAAAATATTCTTCTACGGAAATTCCTGTATCAAATTTCCGTTGTTGTCTGGGCGTAAAACCATATACAAGTTTGTGTTGCGCTTTGCCCAAAGATATTAATCTATCTTGTTCGTCAATGTGTTTTTTCAAAATATCAAAAGACAATTCTTCTTTTTCAAAAGATGTTTTTGTTCGATATTTTTCTCTTGTTGCTGTTGCTATCATAATCTCTTTAATTTAATGTTTCTAATACAATTTTACTTTTCACCTCAATATAAGTGCGTTTGTCGAATGCAAAATCATAATAACCTGCATTTCCCGCTTTACTTTCTATATCCAATTTTGCTCTGCCGATTTCAAGCCCTTTTTTATCAAAAACTTTTGCGGTAACAGTGGATTTAAAATCTTTGTCAAAAATAAGATACAAAATCAAAAGATTATTTTTTCCGCCCTCCGGTAATTTATCTATTGAATATTTACCTGTTTTAACTCCTTTATCTTGCAGTTCTTGCGACAAATTCAATTCGCATTGCAGCGTTTTATCCACACCTTCCGAAACGCCTTCAAAAAACTCCGTAGCCGTTTTGCCGACCGTTTCTCCGCCTTTATTAACGACTTTTCCGCACGAAACGGCTGCAAGTAAAAATATCAATAATAATATTTTTTGTTTCATATCTCTTTTTATTTTAAATTATTTATGATGCGGTTTTACCTGTGCCAATCCGATAAACACCGCCGAAAGCATCACAAAAACATACGCCTGAATGAATGCCACCAGCACTTCAATGAAATTCATAAAAATGGAAAACAGCACCGACACCACTGTCATACTTGCGGCAATGCCCACGCCCATTTTTGCTACAATGAAAATGAGGCACATAAACGCCAAAATGCCCGAATGTCCCGCCAAAATGTTGGCAAAAAGACGAAGCATCAATGCAAAAGGTTTTGTGAATACGCCGAACAGTTCCAACACCGGCATCAGCGGAAAAGCAGGCGATTTGAGCCAACCCGGTACTTCGGGCGAAAAAATCTCTTTCCAATATTCCTTTGTGCCGAAAATATTGACCAACAGGAAAGTACAGACAGCCAAAACAAAGGTAATGGCAATGTTGCCTGTCGTGTTTGCCCCGCCCGGGAAAATGGGGATTAAGCCCATCAGATTGTTCAGGAAAATGAAGAAAAATACTGTCAGCAGATAGGGCGTGAATTTTCTGTAATGCTCTCCGATAGAGGGTTTTATTATGTCGTTTTGAATGCTCAACGCGAGCATTTCCAGCCCGCCGCGCAAACCTTTGGGGGCTTCGAGCGGCTTGGTTTTGTACCATTTTGCCAGATACAGAATGAGCCATATCACCAACGCCGAGTTGAGCAAAAGGGCTAACGCATTCTTTGTCAGCGAAATATCAAACGGGCGCACTTCTTCACCTTGCGCATTGAGTTCCACGATTTTGCCTTTGTAATCGCCGTCTTTGGCAATGTGGAAACCGTTGTACGCCGCCTCGCCGTGATGAAATTCCGATGCCATAAAGACCTGAAAACCGCTTGTGCTACTGTACAAAATCACCGGCAATGGCACGGAAACGTGCGTATGCCCAACAGTGGTGATGTGCCACTCGTAAGCATCACCGATATGGTTAAGAATGAAATCGGCAGGCTTAAACTTTTCTTCCTCGTTGTTTGTTGCAAACACCTGTCCGCCCGCCAACCAACCGAACAGCAACAGGACAAAAACCATTATGTTAAATCGCTTATTTTCCACTACTTACACTTTTATTGATGTTGAGAAAAATATATGTTTCAAAGATAGTAAAAACAACGTAATTGACAAAAAAACTAATCGCAAAAATTGTTTTTTCTGTTTTTATAAAAATCAAATACAAGGCTACTGCGACTATACACAGCAGCATTTTTGCAAAAACCAGCACCAGAAAATAAGTCAAAAACTGTTTGTTGTCGGCTATTTTCCGCATAACAAAATACACCAAACTGCCCAACAGCAGGAAAAAACACGGCACGCCCAATATCCAATTGAAATATCGGTCGCCGAGTATCAATATTTCTGCTGCTGTGAGAAATAATAATAAGGATATTAATTGTAGGAAATATTTTTTCATTATCACAATAAATTATTTATTTTTATTTCAACCATTTTGCGATTACTTCTTTCATTTGGTCTAATGCTTCCACATCGTTTATGTGTATATTGTTGTAAATCTGCATTTCTTCTTTACTTTGCAGAGGCATTATTTCTCTGCCTACTGCTTTATTAAACCAAAAGACTCGTTGGGCATATTCCTCATAAAATCCATCTTCCATCAGTCCAGGAAGTCCTTTGGCTATTTTCCATTTTTCAAAAGGAAGATAATAAACGAAACCATCAAAGATATTTTTGTATTTTAAGTCCGTGTTTCCTGCCCAATAATCAAAATTGTCATTACCAAAAGGAGATTCGGAAAAATTAAATCCAACATCTTCTAAATGAGTGTTCTGAATGGCAGCATCCCATTTTCCGTCTTGCACCACAGCACCGGGCATTTCTTTGAAATTATTTATCATAACATTTGCCAATTTATTGGCATATCTATCTTGTAAAAATCTTCCAACATTTTTACTGACAATGCCATTTGGAGAAGGTGTGTCCTGTTTGAATGCGTGACGGTAATTCATTATAACAAGTGCTTTTTTGCGAGGCATTTCTTTTTGCTGCCTGTCGAAAAGCGTAATTATCTGTTCTGCCATAATGCTATCTCTATTCGCCATATTTATCAACATACTCCTAACTTTTACACTGTCGGGCTTTCCTTCCACATACCAAATGTCGGTTGGAAAGTGTTGTATCTTCTTCTCATTCGGCAAAGAAAGATTGATTTCATAAATGCCCTTGATAAAATAAGCAAAAGTTGATTTTTCCCACAACGGGAACATACAATTGCGCTGAAATTTCAGCACTTGTTGATTTATTTCTTCTTCGGACAGATGACTATTTTGCAAAAAGCGATTCAGTTCCGGATTTAAGTTGAAAGCACCTACTTCTGTATAAACAACACCCACATTATCAATAAAATAAGGGTCTTTCATCACATCAAGTATTAAGTCATATTGAGTCAATTCCCTATGGTCGCGTTCGCAGAGTATAACAATATCTTTTTCTTTGAATAAAGAAAGAATATATTCTTTTGCTGTTGTTTTTTCGTGTCTGAGAAAATTAGCATACGGCTCAATTTCTTCATTAACTTGTGTATAAGAATACTGTATAGCCATCAACAATACTCCTAAAAATACTATTCCTTTTTTCATTTTTGTGAAATTTATTTTTTGTTATTTTTGTGATTTTTTTATTTATGAGATTTACTTTTGGCTCAACTTTTCTTCGATTTCTTCTATCGAAGGCAGTGATGATTTAAAATTTTCCGGTACCAATTTAGAAAACTCATATTCCGAAATGCCAATCGGTTGCGTGCTGCTTTCCAACGAATACTGTACATCTACGTTATCCTTCGTTTTGCAAATCAACAGTCCGATGGTCGGGTTATCACAGTCTTTTTTCAACTGATGATTGACCGCCGTAACATAATAGCCGAGTTTGCCCGCGTGTTCCGGCTCAAATTCTCTGGTTTTCAGTTCGATAACCACATAACAGTGCAAGCCCAAATGATAAAAAAGCAAATCAATATTCCGCTCTCGGTTGCCCACTTTTATCGGATATTGCCTGCCCAAGTACGCAAATCCCTGTCCAAGTTCGAGCAAAAAATGGGTGATATTTGCCACCAAAGCATCTTCCAAATCCTTTTCCTTATAGTTTTCCGTAAGTGTGAGAAAATCAAATTTATATGGGTCTTTCAGTGTTTCTTTTGCCAATTCGCTCTGAACATCGGGCAAAAATTTGTCAAAATTATTCAAGGCTTTTCCCTGCGTATTATACAAATCCGCATCAATAAAATTCAGCAACATTGCCCTGCTCCAACCGTTTTTGATAGTTTTTTGCACATAAAATAATGCTTCTTTGGTGGATTTGCATTTAGTGAAAATGAGAACGTGATGAAACCAAGGTATCTGAAATATGGAGTGAGTCATAAATTCGTCAGCAAGTTGCTGACGAATTGTAAGCCCTTTGTTTTCAACCACTTGTATTTCGGCACCAAGTTGGTGCCGAATTGCATTCTCTGATATTTCTAATTTTCCAACAAGTTGTTGGAAAATTACATTGTCTTGACTATAAAATAAATAAAAACGTTTTGCGTATTTTAAGTTACTTGTCGAAAATCCTTTCAAATCAGGAAATTCTGCTTTCAACTCACGGCTTAACTGTTCAAAAAATCCGCTACCCCACGCCGAGTCCATTTGGCGCACGGCAATATCGTGTCCCAAATCCCAATAGAGCCGCAAAAGTTCTTCATTAACCTTTATCGCGGCTTTTATCTGGCTTTGGCGAATGCGAAGTTTCAAATCGCCGAGCCATTGCTTGAAATCGGTATTTTTTAAGGTGTTAGTCATTACCTAATTATTTTTTTCTTTCTGGATTGCTTCGTGCCTCGCAATGACGGTACTAACAATGTTCGGTGCGTCATTGCGAGCGACAGCGAAGCAATCCAGAAAAGTTATCTATATCTATTGTACAATAGTGTTTTGTTTTGATTGACCGACTGAATAAAATACGGATTTTTTAGTGATTTTTCCGTTACTAAATCTACTTTTCGGTGAAAAATTTTCTCAAACAAATCTGCTGTTTGAAAATAATTATCCGCATAATCGCCATAATCCATAGGTTTAAATGTTACCAACAAATCCACATCACTTTGTTCATTGAATTTATCGGTACATACCGAGCCGAATGCGAACAACGATTTTATTTTTTGCTTGTCGCACACTGCTTTAATTTTGGCTGTATTTTTGGTTATAATGTTATTCATTTTGCAAGTAGTTTTCAAATCCTGCCTCTTTCATAATTTCTATTGCTCGTTCTTTATCACTTTCTGCTATTTTTAAAATCGCAGGCATTGGCGGATAGTTTGAACTATTGACATTCAGAAAATAAGGTATATTTTCTGCCTGAAAAATACTTTCCAACACACCTGCCTCGCTTGGAAACGGGAACTCTGCTATTTCTATCAGTTTCATCATTATATCATTTTATTGACTTGAACAATTGACATCTCTATGCTTAAAATCAGACATTTGTATTTTTCCATCAGGCAAAAGATTACCTTCTCTATAACATTCAAAACAAGTAGGAGGACTTACATGTTTCGGAGGCGTCATTGTCATTGTATCCGAAGAAACATAAATAGAGAAATCCTCATTTATTGTCATATATCCTTGTTCTTTAATCCAACTATCTATAAACAATTCTTTTCTATTAATAATATTCCCATCTGGCTTATATGTTGTTAAAATAGGTCTCATATACTCATGAACCGGATAAAGAGTTATCAAAGCGACATAATCGCCATTTGTAGGTATTTGTTTGTATGCAAAAACCAGACTTTCATCAAAGTTTTTCCCTTCTTCTTCTTCACGAGGATAATTTCTTATTGTGAATGGCAATTCTACTTTTTCAAAATGTTGCAAATAGTTAGAAAACTTATCTTCCGTTTTTTCTACCTTTTCCTCTTTCTTTGTTTGGCAAGAATAAAGCCAACACAAAAATAATGCTAATAATATTGATTTACTTATTTTTCTCATTCCACACAAACCGTTACCACATTCTTATTCACTTCAATCAAGCCCGAAGAAACCTCAATCGTTTCCTCTTTTTCGGCGGTTTTATACACAACAGAGCCTTTGCCAAGCGAAGAAATAATCGGCGCGTGGTTGTTTAAAACGGTAAATTGTCCTTTTTTGCCCGGCACTTGCACGAGGCTTACTTCGCCTTTGAACAACGTTTTTTCGGGCGATATGATGATTAGTTTCATATTATTTCAATATTTGCCTTTGACTATGCTCAGGCAACGGTGGCTGAGCGCAGTCGAAGCCTTATTTCACTCCTTTCAAAATCTTTTCCCCTTTCGCAATCACGTCATCAATTGTTCCCACCTGATTGAACGCCGCTTCGGGATATTGGTCTACTTCGCCGTCTATTATCATATTGAAACCGCGTATGGTTTCTTCTATCGGCACCATTACACCGGGCGTACCGGTAAATGCCTCTGCCATATAGAAAGGTTGCGAGAGGAAACGCTGCACGCGGCGGGCGCGAGATACCACGAGTTTGTCCTCGTCAGACAGTTCTTCCATACCCAGAATGGCGATGATGTCCTGCAATTCTTTGTAGCGTTGCAAAAGTTCTTTTACACGCTGCGCAGTGTTATAATGCTCGTGTCCAAGCACTTCGGCATCAAGTATGCGCGAGGTCGATTCCAGCGGGTCAACCGCAGGATAAATGCCGAGTTCCGATATTTTGCGGCTAAGCACTGTCGTTGCGTCAAGATGCGCAAAAGTGGTGGCAGGCGCGGGGTCGGTCAAGTCATCTGCGGGGACATAAACCGCTTGCACAGAAGTAATTGAGCCGTCTTTGGTAGAAGTGATGCGTTCTTGCATCAAGCCCATTTCCGTTGCCAGAGTGGGCTGATAACCCACCGCAGACGGCATACGCCCGAGCAAAGCGGACACTTCCGAGCCGGCTTGCGTAAAGCGGAAAATATTGTCAATAAAGAACAAAATATCCTTGCTGCCGCTGCTTCCTCCGGCATCGCGGAAGGCTTCGGCTACCGTCAGCCCCGAAAGAGCCACCGATGCACGCGCACCGGGAGGCTCGTTCATCTGTCCGAAGACAAGCGTGGTCTGCGATTTTTCCACTTCAGCCATATCTATTTTAGACAAGTCCCAGTTGCCTTTTTCCATTTCTTCCATAAACTCCTTACCGTAGCGGATAACGCCCGATTCGAGCATTTCGCGCAGCAGGTCGTTGCCCTCGCGGGTACGTTCGCCCACGCCCGCAAATACGGAATAGCCGTTGTAACCTTTGGCAATGTTGTTGATAAGTTCCATAATCAACACCGTTTTGCCCACGCCTGCGCCGCCGAACAAACCGATTTTTCCACCTTTCATATACGGCTCGAGCAAGTCAATAACCTTAATGCCTGTGTAAAGAATCTCTTTCGATGTGGAAAGGTCTTCGTACTTGGGCGGCTCGCGGTGAATGGGATATGCGCCCGTTTTGTCCAACTGCGGCATACCGTCAATCGCCTCGCCGATAACGTTGAGCAATCGCCCTTTGATTTGTTCGCCGGTGGGCATCGTGATGGGCGAGCCGAGCGAACGGGCTTCCATACCGCGCACCAAGCCATCGGTGGAGTCCATTGCAATGGTGCGTACAGTTTCTTCGCCGATATGTTGCTGACATTCCACAATTAATTTGCTGCCGTTGGGGCGAACAATTTCCAACGCCTCGCGAATTTGGGGCAAAATAGTTTCGCCCAACTGTTTTTTTCCAAAATTTATATCCACCACAGGTCCAATGACTTGTGTGATGTAACCTACTCTTTCTGACATAATTAACGACTGTTTTTTATCCTTGTATTATGATTGTTTTCAACGAAATTAACATTCCCATTTTAACGGCGTTAAAGTTAGAAATTATTTTTTGAAATAAACAAGCGATTTCGCATTTTTTTTCGAGAAAATGAGAATTTATCAGTTCTAACGGTGGTTTTACTTACAATAATATATTTTTCATTCTGTTGCAATGATATTTTGTTTCTTGCTGATTTACGAAAAAATCCCTACCTTTGCAAACTAAAATATTTGGAAATGTATTATATCAAAAAACGTTTGGAAATCAGTTCTTCGCACCAACTTTATTTGTCGTACCAAAGCGCGTGCGAGAGCCTGCACGGTCATAATTGGATTGTAACCGTTTATTGCAAGGGCAAGGAATTGAACAAAGACGGTATGCTGGTTGATTTTTCGGACATCAAACGGCTCATTCACGGACAACTTGACCACAAAAACCTGAACGAGGTGCTGAAATTTAACCCGACTGCCGAAAATATGGCGAAATGGATTTGCGACACCGTACCGCATTGCTACAAAGCGGAGGTGCAGGAGTCGGAAAGCAACACGGCGTGCTATGAAAAAGATGAGGATTAACGAAATATTCTACTCTTTGCAGGGCGAGGGTTTTTGGACAGGCACGCCCATTGTTTTTGTACGCTTTGCGGGCTGCAACCTGCGTTGCGATTTTTGCGACACGCAGCACGAAACTTTTACGGAAATGACCGAAAGCGAAATTTTATCACAAATTAAATCATTTCCCACAAAGCGCGTATGCCTCACCGGCGGCGAGCCGTCTTTGCAGATTACAGAAAATTTCATCGAACTTTTGCATCGCGAGGGATACATTATCCATATTGAAACAAACGGCACTAACCCATTGCCTGCGGGCATTGACTGGGTAACTCTCAGCCCAAAAACCGACAATATCGCTCTGCAAAAAGCAGATGAACTGAAATTGGTATATATAAATAATGTAGAGCCTGAAAAATGGCTGTCGTTTCCTGCGGCGCACTTCTTCTTGCAGCCCTGTTCAAACCGGAATACCGGCGAAGTGATAGATTACGTTTTGGCGCAGCCTGCTTGGCGGCTTAGTTTGCAGGTGCATAAGGTTTTGGGGATACGCTGATTTTTCAGAATGATTAGTTTGTAAGTCAAATGTGCCGAAAAGAACATTCGATAGTGCGTGAAAAATAAAATTAATCTTTCGCCCAAACGAAAACGGTTGATGTATTTCATCTCAAAATCACGGAAAAGATATGCGTATTTTTTGCGCGTTTTATAAGAGTTTGTTTGGGTTATTAAATTTACTTTTGTGTGTATTTTTAAAAACGCTATGCTTTCCGCACATTTCACGCTGTTTGCTTGCAGAAATTCATCTAAATATTTCCAAAACACAATCAAAGTAGCAAAGTGGCTGTCAGTTTTTTGACTTGTTATCGCATTTTCATTGGTTTTGTTGTAATGATAAAAAGTACGGTCTATTTTTACAATCTTATTTGCAAAATAAAACATTCTAATAGAAACGTGCAAATCTTCCAAGTAATTCAACCCTTCTATAACTCGACATTCCGGCATAACATATAACTCGCGCTTGACAAATTTTGCCCATAGATATCCGCCGATAACTTCATTTTCAAGCATAATTTGAAACGGCGTTTTATTTTTGTATTCAATAAATTCTTTCTGATAAATCGTTGCATTTTTTTTCTCCATCAAAATATCCGAAACAAGTATATCCGCTTGCTCTTCTTCCGCTTTTTTGTACAAATTTTCAATCATATCCGCCTCAACCCAATCATCACTGTCAATGACCTGAATATATTTTCCGGTGGAATGGTCTATCGCCGTATTTCGTGCTGCAGCCAAACCTCTGTTTTTTTCGTGATGTATGATTTTTACATTTCTATTTGGATATTGCGCCATCACCTTTTGCAATTTTTCAATGCTGTCGTCAGGCGTACAATCATTGACAAAAACGTACTCAATATCCTCAAATGTCTGTTGAAACAACGAGTGCGCACAACGCTCAATAAAATTTGAAACGTTATACACAGGCACTAATATGGAAACGGCAGGTGTCATAGAAGTCGATGTTTTTTAATCAAATATCTGCAATAAATAATTTCGACAACGTGCGACAACACATAAGCCGAAATCAATAACACAATGTTTTTAGAAATCAAAAGAGCCATTCCCGCAAAAATCAAGAACGAAACAAGAGCAGCAAACTGATTTTTGGTAACAAAATAATATTTGTTTTGAGGCACAAAAAGAAAATCAATATAGCAACCCACTATGAGCCAAGCATATATGGTAAAACTCAAAATAACAGCCAACGGATATGCTGCCAACATTGTTTTTCCGCCCAAAATAAGCACTGCCCAATAGCCCAAAGCAGCCACTAAAACGGTGATACCTAATCCGATAAATTTCTCGTAACGGATAATTTTTTTCACATTTTCCGAATTGTAATTTTGCAGCACTTTGGGGAACAGTGCCGAATTGATGCTGTTTGTAATCAATCGCGGAATATTGACAATTTTGTTTGCCAAATCGTACAATGCCACACTTTCCATATTGAAAAATGTGCCGACAATCAATGTAACCGTTTCTCTTTTTGCCGTACTGAATGCCGATGTCCAAAAAAACGGCAAAGCATCTGCAAATAGCGGTCTCAGTTTTTTGAAAGACACAAAACGGATTTGAATTTTTTCCTTTATTTGCAGATAAAAAAACGTAAATACTCCGCCCCAAACAGGCAACAACGAAACGATTAATGTGTATTTCAGTAAATCGGTGGGCGATTTGATGAAAATGAAAATCAGGGGAATTGTCAAAATACGCAGCGTAAGATTGACATAAGTTACAAATTTCATTTTTTGTATGCCCTGAAAATACCACGAGGGAAACAAAATATCAATCAACAGCGTTGCAAAAATAATGATATAAAACGCTGCATTGGCACGAACAAAAGGAATGCTGTAAATCAACAACGAAAGGACAACGGCGCACAAAGCAAGCAAACATACTTTTGCCGTAAAAACTTCGGAAACTGTCCGACTTTTTATTTTTTTATCAGTAGGGAAAAGCGATATTTTTTTCAGTGCCGGATAATCAAAACCGAAAGCCACGAAAATAAAAAAAAATTGAATGTTTGAAAAAATAAAGATGTAAGTTCCGTAAGCCTCTTTACCCAAAACGCGAATCAAATAGGGATACAACAGTAAGCCAATCAGTAAGTTAGCCCCCTGCAAAAAGGTCATAAAAAAGTAGTTTTCGGCTACTTTGCTTTGGAATAACCTTTTTAGCGATGTTTTAATGCCGTTCATTTTTTTAAACTTTTCGCGCTGATTTCCACCCGAAAAATCTTATCGGGCGTAACCGGCGGCTCTATCAATGTCAAGTCGGATTTTATCTTCCGTTTGGTATAAATAGCACTTATCGTGTTGGAAACGTGATACAAATACTGATGTGCTGTCGGCGGCAGTCCGTCTAATATGCCTGCTATGACGGAATGGCGCGGTTTCTCGGGATTATAGGCATAATCGTGCCAAACAATGATTGAATTATCATCTTTCAACAGCGGAAAAACCTTTTGTGTATCCGATTTTACCGCCTCATAATGGTGGTCGCCATCAACAAAAATCAAATCATATTTTTGATTTAACGAACTAAAATCAAAAGTCATCGAATTGGCATAGACTATTTTGATATTGTCCTGATTATTAATCAAGCAGCCGTGCAATTTGGCATATTTTTCGGGCAATTTCATTTTCACAATTTCCTCAGCCGACAAATTGACGGTTGTGCAAGTTTTCGCCTCTTGCGCCACATTCATCACGCTCTCGCCACGCCACATTCCGATTTCCAAATAATCGCAATCGGGGATTGACTTGGCAAGCGAGCGCAACAGCACCAAATCCGTTACCAACGAAGAGCCGTCTAAAAAAGTAAAATGCTCTATTTTCCCGCTGTCTTCTTCCAAAAACTCGCGCAAATCAACCGTAGGCAACAATGTTTTGCGGTACTTCTTTTGCAAGTATTTTTCAAACACGGTTTCGTCTTTCAACACCTCAAAAAGCAGTTTGGGGTTATACACTACTCTTGTGAGGATTTTAGCAATCACATTTATTTTCTGTCGTAAAGTCATAATTATAAGGCATTTATATAAATATCATAAAACTTTTTTCCGACATTGTCAAAAGTAAAATCTTTTGCACTTTTTTTGATTGTGCCGGCATCGTACTTATTCAGATTATCAAGCATATAGTTCATTTTTTCGCACAATACAGCAGTATCGTTAAAATCAACTATCAAACCATTTTTTTCATTGATACATTCGGGCACAATTCCGGTCGGCGTTGCGATAACAGGCACACCGCTTGCCAGACTTTCCATCACCACCACGCAGGCAGTTTCGTAATTGGAAAACATTACAAACATATCACTTTTTGCAAACCACTCGGCAACTGCCGGCGGCATTAGTTCGCCCGGAAAAAATACTGTATTTTCGGGGAAATGCAAACTTTCGGCATAATTTTTTATCATTTCAAAATCTTTGCCTATCCCTATCATAACCAACTCGAAATCACTGCGTTGTTTGCTCAACTCTTTGGCTGCACGCAAAATTCCCGTTACATTTTTATGTCTGTCCGAAAAAGCAGAAATATGCAAAATGCGTTTTTTCCCTTCATTTCGCTGAAAGCCCGGCTGTATCTCAAAGAAAAAATCATCAACCACGTTGCTTACCACTTCATATTCCCCCTTTACTCCGTTTCGTTGCATTGCCTGCGCCAAATATTCGGAAACGGTCATTATTTTTTCGGCATTTCGGGCAACAAATTCTGTTATCCGTTTCAGAAACAAGCCTTTGTAACTGAAATTTTGCGGCAAATAGCGTGTCCAGTGTTCAATAATCACATAAGGAATTTTCTGCGTCTTTTTCAACCAATACGCCAAAACACCACTGCGTGTCAGCACATTCACCTGTGTAATATCAGGCTTGCCGAAATGCGCCTTTACCATTTTATAACCTTTGGCAAAAGCGCGTATATAATTAATCGTCTTCGATATTTTGGCAAGTAATTTATTATGTATAAACGGATAATAAACGTAAATTTCGCGTACTTTTTCAAAATTTTGCTCTACCGTTTCAAATTGCTTGATATTTTCGTCTACATACAAATGAAGTACGCAAACATCTACATAGCGACTCACCGCATCAGCATGTTTGCGGGCAAAAATCCCTGCCATCACATCGTAACGGTCTGGATACCAACGAGATAAAAAAAGAACTTTCATTTGTGATGTTCGTAATATATTTTCATTTTCAATAACAAACGGCAAATGCACGAATACGATTTTTCAATACTGAAATACGGTGTTTGTTCTGCGCCGAATTGCTGATTGACACAGGCAACACCTTCTATCATACTGCCTTCAAAATCATAGTTTTTCGCCTTATCTCCCAAATATTTAATTGCCTCCCAAATCATACAAATTGATGAGGCATTTGAACCATTGACAATTCTTCGCGCAGTAATCAAATTATAACCGCAATTTGTATCCCATACAACAAAAAGCGCAGACAGCAAATTATCATTTTTATCTTTTACAGCAATAATTTTACCCTGATTTCTACAAGTAGCCGCATTGAAAATGGATAAAAAAAGTTTCTCTGAATATTCAACTTTTTGTCCTGCTTGCTGCAATGATTTTTTATGAAATTCATAAAAAACATCAGGCGGCAAGTCAAAACTTACAGTTAATTCTTCTTTTTCTTTTCTAATCCGTTGCTTATAACGCGGATGTAAATTTTCAAATATATTTTCGGCATTCTCTATATCTTTTAATACATAAGTATATCGTGTCGTCTGCTTAAAATTCCGCCAATAAAACGGTTGCCAATTCGTAAATGAATGATGAAAATGCTGCGAGAAATATGATAACTTCAAGTTTTCGAGTTGAGAAATCAAATTATCCATTACCTTTTTTTCAAACGAATAGCGTTTGTGCAATTTCCGGTCTTTCGGGTAATCAATCCAAATACCGTTGTACTGCGTTTGTTGGGGTTGGATAACGATTTTAAAGCCGCATTTTTTGAGCAAATGATAAGGCAAAGCAGCAATAATCTTATCGTTCTCTTCATACAAAAGCACGTTCCACTCTTTGCCCTCAACGCACACGGCATCAAGCCACCACGCTTGCATAAAAAGCGGAATGGGCTTTTCTTCACACCAAATACGGTAACGTTCTTTGTTGGTCATTTTTTCAAAATCATTCCGCAAAGTTACAACTTTTTTGGAAAACAGCAAAAAAACAGACGTAACACGTTTCCAAAAACGTGCTACGTCTTATTTTAAACTATCACGCAATCTCTATCAGCAGCGTATTTTTAGCAATCTTGTCGCCTTCGCCGACATTGATTTTGCGCACCGTGCCGTCAAAGGGCATTTTCACACGGTTTTGCATCTTCATCGCTTCGAGCAGCAGCAAGGCCTCGCCTTTTTTTACCGACTGACCTTCCGTAACGAAAATTTTCACTATCGTACCCGGAATGTAAGAAATGATTTCCTGCGGATTTGGCTCTGTCCACACCTTGCGTTGCAGGTATTTTGTCGTCAGGAGGGTTTTGTATTTCCGCGCCGTAACGGCGAAATCAACTAATTCTGTATTATTTATTTCTGCCATAATTTTATTTAGTTAAGAGTTAAAAACTAAGAGTTAAGAGTAGGAAGAGTTAAGAGTTTTTATTCATCACTCTTAACCCATAACGCTTAACTTAAAATGGCGGAATGCCGTGTTTTTTAGCCGGACGTTGGTCGTCTTTCATTTTTGCCAATTCCAAGGCGTGCAACAACTGTGAGCGGATTTCCGCAGGCTCAACCACAGCGTCAATATAGCCTTTGGAGGCGGCAACAAAAGGATTGGCAAACTTATCCACATATTCTTTTACCTTTTCGGCACGCATTGCGTTGGGGTCGGCAGCCTCTTTTATTTCTTTGGCGAAAATGATGTTTGCCGCGCCTTCGGGTCCCATTACGGCGATTTCGGCAGAGGGCAACGCAAACACGAAGTCGGCACCCAAGTGGCGCGAGTTCATCGCGATGTAACCGCCGCCGTAAGCCTTGCGCAGGATAACCGTAATTTTCGGCACAGTGGCTTCGGAATAAGCATACAGCACCTTTGCGCCGTGACGGATAACGCCCGCGTGCTCCTGGTCAACGCCCGGCAGGTAGCCCGGCATATCTTCGAGGGTTACGATGGGAATGTTGAACGAGTCGCAATAGCGGATAAAGCGTGCGGCTTTGTCGGAAGCATCGCAGTCCAAAACGCCCGCCAGATAGAGCGGCTGGTTGGCTACGAAACCGATTGTTTCGCCGTCTATACGCGCAAAACCGACCACAATGTTCGGCGCGAAAAGTTCATGTACTTCCAAAAATCCCGAGCCGTCTGTCAATGAGCGGATAATGTCGCGCACATCATAGGGCTGCTTCGGGTCGGAAGGAATTATATCGGCAATTTCTTTGCGGAAGGTGGGCGCAATGGGCGCGGCTTTTATTGCCTTTTGCGTGTTATTGCGCGGAATGAGGCTGATAAGCGTTTTGATTTGCTCAAAACACTCTTGCTCGGTTTTGGCGTAGAAATGGGCATTCCCTGTGATTTCGGCATGAACGCGCGCACCGCCCAAGTCTTCTTGCGAGATTTTTTCACCCAAAACGGACTCAATAACGTTGGGTCCCGTAATAAACATTTTCGAGATGTTTTCTACCACAAAAACGAAGTCCGTTAATGCCGGCGAATACACCGCGCCGCCCGCGCAGGGGCCCAATATCACTGATATTTGCGGTATCACGCCCGATGCCATCGTGTTGCGGTAAAAAATTTCGCCGTAGCCCGCCAACGCGCCGATGCCTTCCTGAATACGGGCACCGCCCGAATCGTTGATGCCAACGCAGGGGATTTTCATTTTCAGGGCGTGGTCCATAATTTTGGTGATTTTGCGGGCGTGTTTCAAACCCAGAGAGCCGCCCATCACGGTGAAATCCTGCGCAAAAATGCAGACCGGAGAGCCGAAAATACTACCCGTACCGGTAATCACACCATCGCCGGCAAGCACTTTTTTGTCCATACCGAAGTTGCGCTCTTCGTGTTCAACGAACATATCGTACTCGTGAAAAGAGCCCGTGTCGAGCAATGCCACAATGCGCTCGCGGGCAGTCAGTTTGCCAAGTTCTTTTTGTTTTTCGATGGCTTTTTCGCCGCCGCCCAACTCTACTATGGCTCGCTTTTCCTGCAATTCTAAAATGTCTTGTTCTAATGATGACATAAGTTTTTGGTTATTAAAATTTGCGGGTGCAAAGTTACACATTTTTATCAACAGTGTGCATATTCAAAGAAAATAATTTTCTGCTTATTGTTATTTGAAATAAATTTGCGTTCTTTGCGTTTTTAAATACGATATGGAATTTCTACAAGAATGGGGCATTTTGGGCTTATTTGTCGGCACATTTCTTTCTTCTACTTTACTTCCGCTTAGTCCGGGAATTTTGGTAGCAGGCTTTTTATATGCGGGTGTAAGTCCTTTCAAAATTTTCGTAGTTGCCACAGCAGGAAACTGGCTCGGCAGCCTTTCTACTTACCTCATCGGCTGGCTCGGCAAGTGGGAGTGGATAGAGCGTTGGTTTAAGGTTACGCCCGCAAAACTGTACGCACAGCAGGCAAAGGTGGCGCGTTGGGGCAGTTTGCTGGCGTTTATGGTGTGGCTGCCTATCGTGGGCGACCTTTTTGCTTTGGCGCTCGGTTTTTACCGTGTCAGCCCTGCGAAATGCGCCGTGTTTATCCTCATCGGCAAGGCTTGCCGATTTTTGGCGTATATCTTTGTGATGATGTATGCGGGGGAATCGCTGCTGGGAATGAAGACGATGCACTTTTTGTAAATTTGAACAGGTCGAAAACACAATGCAGTTGTTGCTTACCAAAAACACCAAAGAAGAGTGAAGTTATTTCCAACTCCACTCTTCTCCTCCGGTTCACTAACTCAACTGTAAAATTTTATCGTTTTTCTTTAATCAAAAATACCACTCTACGGTTAATTTTCCTGTTCGCCTCGCTGTCGTTTACCACTATCGGCGTGCTTTCGCCTTTGGA
>JAISJU010000172.1 GCA_031261165.1 Prevotellaceae bacterium | reverse complement strand
AGGCTTGCCCTCGCCCTTTTTTTATTGCCACGAAAGAAAGGGCGAGGGCAAGCCTCGCCCCTACGGACAATCAAAATAAAACAGGGCGAAAAATATTTCGCCCCTACCGCCTGCGTTTTTTGCGTCATTTATATTCTTTCCCCGCCCGCAGTGCTTTGATATTCGTTTCCACTATTTCCTCGCCTTTTCGCCCAAACACCGCGCGGATACCGTCTTCTATTTTCTCGAAGTCCAGCCCCAAGAACGGCGTTGCGGCACCGAGCAGCACCATATTTGCCGAGCGTACCGAGCCGACCTGCTCTTTCGCTATTTTGTCCGCATCAATCAGCACGTGGCTTTTTATCTTGCGGATTTCCGCCAAAATCGCCTCTTCTTCGGGGTAGTCGGGTATGTTTTTAAACGGAATGTTGCTGCTCACAATGCTGCCCTCCGGTTTCAGCCAGGGCAGGTAGCGCAGTGCCTCCATCGGCTCGAGCGAGAGAATTAAATCGGCTTTGCCGAGCGGAATTAAATCCGATGCTATCGGCTCATCGGAAATGCGCAAATGGCTCTGCACATCGCCGCCGCGCTGGCTCATTCCGTGTACTTCGGACTGTTTCAGATACAAACCGTTTTTCATTGCCGAGGCGGCTATCACGGTGGCGATGGACAAAATACCCTGTCCGCCCACGCCTGCTAAAATAATGTCTGTTTTCATTCGGGAAAATTTTTCGCGCAAAAGTAAGAAAAATTCACGGAAAAGCCGTATTTTTGCAAAAAAAATATTTGTATGGTAACAATTGGCACTCCAAAATCCGCCACCGCAACCAAGGTTGTGCTGTGCGGCTCCGGCGAACTCGGCAAAGAATTCGTCATAGAATTGCAACGCTACGGCGTGGAAGTCATCGCGCTCGACCGCTATGCCGATGCGCCCGCAATGCAAGTGGCGCACCGCTCTTATGTCCTCTCGATGCTCGATGGCGACCGCTTGCGCGAAATCATCGAAAAGGAAAAACCGGACTACATCGTTCCCGAAGTAGAGGCGATTTCCACCTCCACCTTCATAGAACTCGAGAAAGAGGGTTACACCGTCATTCCCACCGCGAAGGCTACCTTCCTGACGATGAACCGCGAGGGCATTCGCCGCCTTGCCGCCGAAGAATTGGGTTTGCCCACCTCGAAGTATAAATTTGCGGCTACTTTTGACGAGTTTCAAGCGGCAGTTGCCGAAATCGGTACGCCCTGCGTGATAAAACCGATTATGAGTTCCTCAGGACACGGACAAAGTTTGTGCCGCACGCCCGCCGACATCGACAAGTGTTGGAAAATCGCGCAGGAAGGCGGCAGAGCGGGCGCAGGCAAAGTGATAGTGGAAGGTTTCGTGGATTTCGACTACGAAATAACGCTTTTGACCGTTCGCCACGTGGGCGGCACATCGTTCCTCGCCCCCATCGGACACATACAGATTGACGGCGATTACCGCGAGTCCTGGCAGCCGCAGCCGATGACCGGCACCGCTCTCGAAAAAGCGCAGGACATTGCCAAAAAAATAACCGACGCGCTCGGCGGTCGCGGCATTTTCGGCGTGGAAATGTTTATCAAAGGCGATGAGGTGATTTTCAGCGAAGTGTCGCCCCGCCCGCACGACACGGGAATGGTAACGATGATTTCGCAGGACTTGTCCGAATTTGCCTTGCACGCCCGCGCCGTACTCGGTTTGCCGGTGCCGAACATCGCGTTTCACGGTGCAAGTGCCTCGCGTGCAGTTGTGGTCAATGGCAATAGCACGCAAGTGTCCTTCGGCAACCTCGAAAAAGTGCTTGAAGAGCCGGACACGCAGGTACGCCTTTTCGGCAAACCCGAAGTGAATGGGCATCGGCGTATGGCGGTAATCCTCGCGCGGGCGGAAACGGTGGAAGAGGCGCGGGAGAAGACTTTGCGGGCTTATGAGAAATTGGAAGTGAAATTATAGAAATAAAAAAGCGGTGGAATGATTAATTCTACCGCTTTTATTTTTAAAGACTTTATTTAATCATTTCAAGTAGGATGAGTTACTGCATACATTGCAATAGATGCTACTGCAATGCTTATTACTGTTAAGAAAATAATCAGTTCCATTTTAATCCAAAGAATGTGTTGTTTTATAGATGCCAACAAGCGCATAAATGCCTATAATAAGTGCAATTACGCCAAAAGCAGACACATAATAAATCAGTTCCATAATAATATAGGTTTTATTGGTTATTTTTATTTTTCTCTTTGTTCTTTATTTTCTCTTCCCACCAAAGTAAAAGCAAAGCGGCTGAAACCATTAAGGCAGGCACTAACCCACCAACAAGAAAAAGTATCAACATAGAAATATCTTCTTTCATTATGCCTGTCAACAAGACACCGCCGATAAACAAATAAGAGATATTTAGCAATATTTTTGAGATTTCCTTTTTCACAAGTGCAAAAATTAAAGTTAGTGCCGCAAAGATAATAACCTTTTCCCTTTCTGCAAAATATTTTCCCATTTTTTCATATCTCGGAAAGAAAAATTTTATTACTTTTGTTCTTTCAATTATGAAGGTCATTTCTAAAAACAAAAAACAATGAAAAAACTATTTATCATTTCCATTTTTGCGTTTGCGGCATTGAATATAAATGCCGACAACACAAAGGCAACGCTCAAAAAAGCGACCGTCTATTTCTCGGGTGCGGAACTTACGCATACTGCGAATATCAATCTCGTGCAGGGCGAAAACGAAATTACGCTCGAAGGTTTAACGCCCAATATCGACATCAATTCGCTGAAAATAAACGTCAATAACAGCGTAATGGTGGCATCTTCGGAATTTTCAAACGACTATCTGATGGAAAAGAAATCATCGAATTACGTTAAGAAATTGCAGGACAGCATTGATTTTAGCACTGCCGACATTCAAAAACTGACTACGGCAATCAAAATCAACACCGCCTCGCTCGATTTGCTCAAAAAAGGCGTGGAAAGCAACATCGGCAACACTACGGCAGAAGAAAGGCTGACCGTTGATGAACTCACGCAAAACCTCGATTTCTACACCGCGCGGGCAAATACGCTCGAAAAGAGCATCGCAGCCGACACAAAGCAAAAAACGGAACTCACAAACACACTCAACCGCCTCAATCAGCAAATCCGGCAGGAGCAACAGAAAAAAGGCGTTTATAACGGCATTCTCAAGTTGAGTTTGGCGGCGAGTTATGCCACGAGCGCAACGGTTACGGTGTCGTATTTCACACCCAACGCAAGTTGGACACCATTTTACGATATGGTGATTACCGATGTTTCAAAGCCCGTGCAACTGAAAGGAAAATCGAAAGTACGCCAAACCACAGGCATAGATTGGAATAAGGTAAATATCTTATTATCAACCGCTACGCCGACTAAAACAAAAGATGCGCCGGTGTTTTCGACTTGGTTTTTGGATTATATTTATAATAGAAGTTTAGCAGAGAGGTTAGGTGGTCGTGCAGCAGGTGTTTCTATTCAAAATTCAATTAGTTATGATGATGTAGAAGAAGTTTCAGCAGAAGGCTATGATGATAAGATAATGATAAGAGGAACAGGAAGTATTGATAAGGCAAAGCCGATTTATATTGTAGATGGCGTACCGCAAGGTGAAAATTACAAATTCAATATGAATGATGTAAAATCAATAGAAATTTTGAAAGATGCTTCGGCTGCAGCAATTTATGGCAGCCAAGCCGCAGGCGGCGTTATTTTGATTACAACCAAATCAATGGAAGATTACGTTACAGCGGAAGAAAAAAATATTTCGATGGAATATGCCATTGATTTGCCCTACTCCATTCCGGGCAACGGCAAAGAGCAAATTATTGATTTGAAAAATTATAATCTTACAGCGGATTACAAATATTATTGCGCCCCGAAACTTGACGAAAACGTGTTCCTGATTGCCGATTTCAAAGACTGGGAAAAGTTGAATATCCTCTCGGGAATGGCGAATATCACTTATGACGGCACATATATAGGGCAAACGTATTTCAACACCGCACAGACAAATCAAGTTCTTTCGGTTACGCTCGGAACGGACAAGCGCGTGAGTGTGAAACGCGAGAAACTGACCGATTTCTCCGCCGTAAAAACGCTCGGCAGCGACCTGAAAGTTACGCTGGGCTACAAAATCACCGTCAAAAACAACCAGAGTAAGCCGATAAAATTCACGCTCAAAGAGCAATACCCCATTTCGACACAAAAAGAAATAAAAGCGGAATTGCTCGACAAAGAAACCACCACGCCCACCGTCAATAAAGAAGACATCGGCGTGCTGACTTGGGATTTCGATTTGGCGACAGGCGCGAGCCGCGAGTTTAAAGTGGGCTATTCGGTGAGGTATCCGAAGGACAGGCAGATAAATTTGAAGTGATTTTTTGTTTTTCCGAAAAGAATGGTGTAATTTTGCAACAAATAAAAAATAAAAATATTATGGCAGTAGCAATAACAATGAAACAGCCTGAAACAGTATCTTTGACTTACGACAAAGCAAATGCTGTGGCAAAAAAGACATTGGATTTCTTGTTGTCGTTGGGAATTTTCCAGATACACAAAACGGCAAAAAATCCGATAGAAATTGGTTTGCAAGAATATCGGCAAGGTAAATATACAATCA
Organism: Prevotellaceae bacterium; assembly: GCA_031261165.1. Classification (GTDB taxonomy): domain Bacteria; phylum Bacteroidota; class Bacteroidia; order Bacteroidales; family Paludibacteraceae; genus JAISJU01. The sequence continues at coordinate 7,663 of JAISJU010000172.1, read as the reverse complement.
TAAACAAAGGCAAAAATCATACTTTAAAATGAAAGAAAATGCCGAAAAAATGACGGTAAAAGATTTTTTTGATGCTTTGGCATCGAATGAAGATTTTATTTTTGCAGTTGCTTATACTAATTCTTTCAAAAAGAACGTAAAACTTTGTTATAAACAAAGTTTGGATTTGAACGAATTGTACAAAGTAATCGAAAGTCTTGCAAAATTGGAAACATTACCGTTAAAAAATCACGTTCATCATTTAAGCGGATATGGCAAAGAGAAAAAAGGTGAAAGATATATGGAATGCCATATTGAGCCTGATTGGCTATTGATTTGGGTGCAAAAAGATGATGAAATGATTTTGGTTTTGACTAATACAGGCTCACATACCAATTTGCTTGGAATGTGATTTTTACCCGCCTCGCGCAAGCCGCAGATTTGTGCGAGGCTTATTTTAATAATATAATGATAGAAATTATCCCCGCCATAGACATTATCGAAGGCAAATGCGTACGCCTGTCGCAGGGCGATTACGCGCAAAAAACAGTGTATAACGAAAACCCGCTCGAAGTAGCCCGAATGTTTGAAGATGCGGGCATACGGCGGCTACATTTGGTGGATTTGGACGGCGCAAAGGCGCAGCATATCGTCAATTACAAAGTGCTGGAAACGATTGCCGCAAAAACCGCGCTCGTGATTGATTTCGGCGGCGGGCTGAAAACCGATGAGGATTTGCGCATCGCCTTTGAATGCGGCGCAACAATGATAACCGGCGGCAGCATTGCGGTGAAAAACCCTGACGTTTTTGCCGGTTGGATAACGAAGTTCGGCGCGGAGAAAATTATTCTCGGCGCAGACGTGCATAAGGAAAAAATCGCCGTGTCGGGCTGGACGGAAACCACCGCGCTCGATTTGCTGCCTTTCATCGAAAATTACCGCGAAAAAGGCATCAATAAAGTGATTTGCACGGACATCAGCAAAGACGGTATGTTGCAGGGCGCGGCGGTGGATTTGTACAAGAAAATGCTCGCTGCTTTTCCCGATTTGTACCTTATTGCCAGCGGCGGCGTGAGCGGTATGAAGGATATTCATCTGTTGGCGGAAAACGGCGTGCCTGCCGTTATCACAGGAAAGGCGATTTATGAAGGGAAAATTACGTTGAAAGAGATTTCAGATTATATCAAATAGTATCTTCGTGTTTCTTCGTGTCTTCTTTGTGTACTTCGTGTAATAAATAAATGACACGAAGAAACACGAAGTTTTGCACGAAGAAACACGAAGTTTAAATGCACAGAAATATGAATTATAAAATAACACCCCCAAAAAATATATCGGGCAGAATCATATTGCCTTCGTCAAAAAGTATCTGCAACAGAGCATTAATTATTAACGCTTTGTCGAATAGCCCGTATCCGATTGAGAATTTGTCTGACTGCGATGACACCCGCGCGGTGGTCGGCGTGCTGAACTCGGACGGCAAGCACTTTGACGTGGGCGCGGCGGGAACGGCGATGCGTTTCCTTACGGCGTTTCTCTCGAAAATCGTGGGCGAATGGACTATCACCGGCAGCGAACGAATGAAAAATCGCCCGATACGCATTCTGGTTGATGCGCTCAACCAACTCGGCGCGAAAATAGAATATACAGAGAAAGAAGGCTTTCCGCCGCTGCGGATTTTCGGCTCGGCGTTGCAGGGGGGGGAGATAGAACTTGACGGCAGCGTGAGCAGCCAGTATCTCTCGGCGTTGCTGATGGTGGCACCCACGATGCAGCACGGACTGACAATCCATTTGAAGGACAAAGTCGCCTCGAAACCGTACATCTTTATGACGCTGAAATTGATGGAAGATTTCGGCGTGAAGTCCACGTGGAGGGGGGGGGAAATCAGCGTTCCGGCGCAGGAGTATAAGCAAATTCCGTTTTGCGTGGAAAGCGACTGGTCGGCGGCGGCGTATTGGTACGAGATATTGGCGTTGTGCGGCGAGGGCGAAATATTTTTGGAGGGGCTGCACAAAAAGAGTTATCAGGGCGATGCGGCGGTGGCAGATTTGTTTGCTGACTTGGGCGTGAATACTGCTTTCGAGAAAGACGGCGTGCGCCTGACGCCTGCCGGAAAAATCGTGTCGCCGATGATTTATAACTTTGCGGAGCAGCCGGATTTGGCGCAAACTTTCGCGGTAACTTGCTGCTTGCTGAATGTGCCGTTCTCGTTCAGCGGCTTGGAAACATTGAAGATAAAGGAAACCGACCGCGTGGCTGCCCTCATTGCGGAGTTGCGAAAACTCGGTTTTCTCTTGCACGAAAGGGCAGACGGCGCGTTGGAATGGCAGGGCGACAAAACCGCGCCCGAAGAAATGCCCGTTATCCGCACTTACGAAGACCACCGAATGGCGATGTCCTTTGCGCCGGCGGCATTGAAAATAAATAATCTCCATATCGCCGAGCCGCAGGTGGTAACAAAGTCTTATCCGTGTTTTTGGGAAGACTTGCAAACAGCGGGCTTTACTTTAGCCACAGATTACATTTAACCACAGATTACACAGATTAGCACAGATTTTATTTTATTGATAATAATCTGTGGAAATCTGTGTAATCTGTGGTTTAATGTAATCTGTGGTTTAAAATAACTCCAATATCCGCACCCGAAAAGCATACTCAAACTGCGCCTGCGTTTCTTCGGAGAGTGCCTGCGCGAGGTTATTTTTTGCCTGAAAGAGTTCGTACTGCGAGGCGCGACCGGCGTTGTATTTCTGCTCGGCGTAGCGGTATGCCTCTTGCGTGGCTTTTGCCGATTTGTCGGCAGCCTCCCAACGGACTTTGGCAGAAAGGGCGTTTTGGTGCGCCTGCTGAATGTTTTTGTAGAGTTCTTTTTTGGTGTTTTCGAGCGCGAGGCGGCTGCTTTCTACGGACAGTTTCGCCGTTGCCACGTTGTTGCGGGTATCGAAACGGTTGAAAATGGGAATGCTCAAATTTAAACCGACTGAGGCGTTCATATTGTCGGACAACTGCGTGCCGAAGGGGTCTGTGGGCAAATTTTGCAGGTTGTAATAATTAGTGCCGAGGCTGGCGCCGAGCGTCAATGTGGGGAAGTAAGCCGAGCGGGCGATGGACACGTTTTTCTCGTTGCTTTGCAGGCGGTAGTTCGCGCTTTTTATTTCGGGGCGGGTCTGCAAGGCTTGTTCATAAATGTCTTCCAAACCTCCTAAATTCCCATCAAGGGGGACTTCCGCCCGGACATCAAAATTTTGATAATCGTCTATTTCTACGATTTGCGCCAAGTCGAGCAGCGACAGTTTCAGGGCGTTTTCTGCCTGAATGCGGCTTAATTCTTCTTTCGACTGCTGGGCTTGCAGTTCCAAAATATCGCCTTGGGCAAGTTTGCCGTTGTCGATTAATTTTTGGCGTTGCGTGAACATTTCGCCGGTCAGAGATAATTGATTTTCGGCTATTTTAAGGAGTTCTTTGTTCATCAGCACTTGCAAAAACGCGGTATTGACCGCCAGCGTAATATCTGTTTTCACTTTTTCGAGGTCGTACTCTGAGGCGTATTTTTCGGCGCGGCGGGTGTCGATGTTGTACTTCATTCGCAAGCCGTCGAAGAGCGTGAGGCTGCTCGAAATGCCAAAGGAGGTGCTTGACGAATTGCTGCTTTGATAGGTGTCGCTGGCATCTTTGGAACGCCCGAAGGAGAAACTTTGCCCCGCGCTGGCATTGAGGTTTGGCAGCAGGTTTTGCCGCGCCTGCCGGTAGGCGATGTCGCGTTCCTGCTTGGAGAGCGATTGCTGCTTCACTTGGCGGTTGTTTTCGAGTGCGAGGTCGATGCACTGTTGCAGGCTGTAGGCTTGCGCGGATATATTACCGCAAAAACACGCAGCGCAGAGATATAAAAATATTTTTTTCATAATCATACTGTTTTTCGGTGATGTCGTCAATTTATCAAGTTTGCAATATTTATTTTTGTAGATGTCGTAAATTTTTCAAGTTTGCGACATTTATTTTTGTAGATGTCGTAAATTTATCAAGTTTGCAATATTTATTTTTGTAGATGTCGTAAATTTTTCAAGTTTGCGATTTCGCAGGTCTGCGATGTTATAAATTTTCCAAGTTTGCGATTTTTCCATTTTACAATGCCGTAAATTTTTCATTACACCGTCAGTTGAAACTGACGGCAATTGATTGGCAGAAGTCGGTTTAAACCGACTTGTTTGTATATTGCCGTCAGATTTATCTGACGGATTGCCGTAAATTTTTCATTATACCGTCAGATAAATCTGACGGATTGCGGCACATTTTATTCCCCCATTTTCTCCGTTCCGCGCACTTTTTCTTTCTCTTTCACGCCGCTTTTTATTTCGATATTAATTCCATCGGAAAGCCCTACGGTAACCTGTTTTTTCTCGAATGCCTGCGGTGTTTCGGTCGTCAAAACCTGCACAAAGGCTGTGTCGCCGCTAAACTCAATGCAACTTTCGGAGAGTTTCAGCACGCTGTCCGCTTTGGCGAGCAAGATGTCCGCGTTTGCGCTGTAACCCGCCCGCACAAATACATCGGCGGGGATTGTCATCGCGGCTTTCATCTGAAAAAGTATCGCGCCGTTTTCTTCCGTGCCTTTGGGCGAAACGTATTCGAGCACGGCATCGAATTTCTTGTCCTGCAACGCGCCGATGGTTATCGTCAGCGGCATTCCGGCGTGGATTTTGCCCACTTCCGTTTCGTCCATTTTGCCCACAAAAAGCATATCGCCCATATCGGCAATGCTGGCGATGGTGGTGCCGTCATTAAAGTTGTTCGACTGAATGACCGAGTTGCCCACTTTGACGGGGACGTCTAAAATCGTGCCTGTTACGGTGGAGCGCACCAGCGTGTTTGTGCCCGCCGCGCGGTTGCTCGAAATGCCGTCCCTCACGAGGCTCAGGTTATCCTGCGCCGCCTTTGTTTCGGCTTTATCGTTTTTGTATTTCGACTCCGATTTTTCAAATTCCTCGCGCGAGATGACGTTTTCCGCAAACAGTTTTTGGTCGCGTTCATACGTTTTCTGCGTTTGTGCAAAGTTTATTTGCGCCACTTCCACCCGCGATTCTGCCGCGTTCAGGTTCACCATATCCGGTATCACCTTTATTTTGGCGATGATGTCGCCCGCCTTCACGCGGTCGCCCGCCTCCTTGTAAATTTCGGCGATGATGCCCGACATTTGCGGTTTTATCAGGATTTCGTTGCGCGGCTCCACCTTTCCGGTCGCCACCGTGCGTTTTTCTATTGTGCCTGCGCTCACCTCTTCGATGTTGTAGGTTTTTTCCACCGGACGCGATTTTTTCCACAGGAAAACGAATGTCCACACCACCAATGCGGCTAACAACGCCCATAAGATGTATTTGATTACTTTTTTCATAAGATATAATGTATTAATTGTTTTTATTTTTCACCTCACCCCCTGCCCCCTCTCCACAAGAGAGGGGAAACCATACGGCGGCGGGATTAATCATTTTCCATATTTTTATGTGTCCCGCTGCCGTATGGCCCCCCCCTCTCTTGTGGAGAGGGGGGCAGGGGGGAGAGGTCATTCTTCCCGTATCGCCTCAATCGGCTTTATCCTCATCGCCCGCCGCGCCGGCATATACCCCGCCACCGTTCCGATAACCAGCAGTATAACCAACGCCCCGATGCTCACGCCAAACGAAATCTGCGGATTTTTAAAAAAGCCATCGCTTTGGCTCAGTGCGGCACTTACCAATTGCAAAACGCCCACGCCGAACATCAGCCCCGCAATGCCCGCCATCGTCGTCAGCACAATGCTTTCGCTCATAATTTGGATAATGATATTTCGCGGCGTAGCCCCCAGTGCGCGGCGGATACCGATTTCCTTTGTCCGCTCGCGCACCGTAACGAGCATAATATTGCTGATGCCGATGCCGCCGGCAATCAATGTCCCTAAACCCACAATCCAAATCAACGCCGAAATGCCGATAAACAGCAGGCGAAACATATCAAATTCTTCTTCTATATTGATGGCAAACACAGCCGTTCCGTCTTCGGGCGCAATGTTATTTCGTTTTTTCAATATTTCGCTTACCTGTTGCTGCACAGCCGACACACGCACATCGGACTTTGCCGTAATCGTTATCCAATGAATGATATTGCCCATATTAAAAATCTGCTGAACAGTCGGCAGCGGCATCATTATTGTCTGGTCGGGGTCGCTCATCATACTGCTCGATATGCGTTCCACCACGCCGATAATCTGAAAATAAATGCCATTCACCTGAATATATTGCCCAATAGGATTTTCGCCCGGCTTAAACATTTCAGCATAAATCTTTTTTCCGATAAGGCACACCTTGCGTTTTTGCAAAATATCAATATCATTCACATTCCGCCCCTGCGTTATTCTGTTTGTGGAAATATATTGAAATTCGGGCAAATATCCTGCCACCGTATAACTGCCCGTTTTGTCCCCTTTTATGGTATTTATTCCATAATTAAAAATCGCAGGCGAAATATATTCAATACCTTTCACTGTTTGCTTTACCGCCAAATAATCCTCATACTTCACGTCCCAACGCCTGTCTTTGCGGAAACCTTTGTAAGGAATGGAAGTCCGCCCCGCTGCAAAATAACAAGAGTTTGTCGCAATGCCTTCCAGCCCGCCCATAATGCCGTGTTCCAACGCCGTCCCCGCGCCCGTCATCACCACCAGCATAAACATACCCCAAAACACGCCGAAAGCCGTAAGCACGCTGCGCGATTTGTTTTTTGTGATGGTTATCCAAATTTCCTGCCACATCGTTTACACCTCCTTCATTGCCTCTATTGGTTTAATCCTCACCGCTTTCCGTGCCGGAATATAGCCCGCCACCACGCCCGAAACGACCATTATCAGCGTTGCCGCAAAGGCGTAATTCAGTCCGATTGTCGGGTTTTTAAAAATCGTCATACCATCGCCGCCGCCCGCGTTTTGCGACAAGAGCCAATTCGCCCCCTCTGTCAATCCCACGCCGCACAGTAAGCCGATGTAACCGAAAATCGCCGTAATCATTACCGCTTCCAAAATCACCGACCACAAAATGGACGCAGGCGGTGCGCCAATCGCCTTTCGGATACCAAACTCCCGCGTGCGCTCTCTCACCGACACGAGCATTATATTGCTGATGCCCACAATGCCCGCTATCAAAGTAAAAATGCCTATAATAGCAACAAAAATATTGATAGCACCGAAGACTTTTTGCGTTTGAATATATTGCTGCTGTGCGTTCCAAATCCAAACCGCATTTTGGTCGGCAGGGTCAAAATTCAGGCTTTTTGCCAACAATCCCCTTAAACGCCCGTTAAATGCCTCGTTTTCTTCGGTAGTTTCCAAACCTTCGATAGTAAAATAAATCCACCAAAGTTTTTTGTCAGGATTATAAATAGCCTGTGCCGTGCTGAACGGAATATATACTCTCGAATTGCCCCATCTGTTTTCTTTTGTATTCACACCCACCACGCGAAACATCAGCGAGCCGATTTTTATATATTTCCCAATGCAGTTTTCATTTTTGAAAAGCGTTTGTTCTACCTTTTTATCTATAATGACAATCTTTTTCTGTTGTTGTACATCTAAATCGTTGATAAACCGCCCGCCTTTTGCTATTGTCAAAATATTGATTTCAGCAAAAGCAGGTTGAACGCCACGCACTTGATAAGA
>JAISJU010000143.1 GCA_031261165.1 Prevotellaceae bacterium | reverse complement strand
CAATTATTTTTTGCAGTAAAATTTGTGTTTCGGTCATTATAATTGTATATTGTAAATTCTTAACTCTTAGTTCTTAACTCTTCACTCAAAAAAGTCCCTGAAACTCGCGCCGTTGCGTTTTGCCTTCGTTTTCTTTCATATACGCATCAAGTTTGGGGCGGCTCACTTCGTTGAGAATGGCACGCACGCGATGATATTCCTCCGGGTCTACCACGCGAACGTATGCTCTTTGCGCAAACTCAAGCCGGTCGTTTTCCGCTTTAAAAAGTTTGGTCAGTTGCACGATGTAAGCGGTGGTAAAAAGATTTTTCCTCAGTCCCGCCACCGCAATAGAGTCTTTTATGTACTCCGTGCGGGCGTTGGTAACGCGGTTTTTCAGGTCGGTAAATTCCAATGATTCAATCAGTTGGGCACGTTCTTCTTCGCGCGTATTCGTTTTGCCCCTTACCTTATCTTCTATTGAAGATATTTTTGATTTTAAATCGAATGACGAGTTGGTGCGCTGCTTATCTTCTATTGTAGAAATTTCCAAAGAGCCGTCTGCCTGCACCACCGCTTGCACGCGCGATGCCTCGGGAATGTCTATTTGTCCCTCAAAAACAATTGTTTCGCCCCGCGTATCTTTTTGCGTAATTTTCAAGTAATATTCGCCGCCGCTGATGGAACGCGCATTATATGTACGCTGGTATCTGCCGCCCTCATCGCCGCCAAAAACAGCAGAAAACAGCGAGTTGTCCCACATTCGCACCTGCAACGAAGACGGCTCGTTTTGCGCCCAAACAGCCGATGTTATCAGTAATAATAAGGAAAGGAAACGGATTTTTCTCATAGGTTTTTCCGAAAAATTTTTGCCTAAAAAATGAAAGGCAAAGGTATGAATTATTTTTTAATTAGACGTTTTTTTTGAAAAGAAGTTTATTTTGCGAGTTCTTATTTTGCAATATTGAGAATTTTTCATTCCTTTGTTGTCTGAATTTAAAAAAATGATTCTACCGTTTATTTGTGTGGAAATTATGTTACGGTGCACTGCACCTATATTTTCTGCCTCGCATTTTACTACAAATATTTACGGTGCGTTGCACCTTACGAAGCAGCAGGGCTGCGTAATATTTGTAGCATTATAACAACAATGATAAATACAGGTGCTGCGCACCGTAATATATCACACAAATAAGGTAGTACTTTTTAAATTACATTGAGAGTATAGTAATAATACCTACACCTATTTTGTTTAATCTATAAAAATCAGAATACTATGAAAAAAATCTTTACATTACTACTCATTTCCGCCTTTTGTTGCGGTATTTTGCAAGCGCAAGACCAACGAATTGTTGCCAATCCAATCAATTTAAACTACCGTTTTCAAGTTGACGAGCCTTCAAGAAGAGAGGCTGCCGACCCTGTTTGTGAATATTTTAATGGAAAATATTATTTGTTCGCTTCCAAATCAGGCGGTTATTGGAGTTCTCTCGATTTAGCAGAATGGACATACATTCCCTGCACTACGATTACCACACAGGAAAATTACGCACCTACTATTTTAGTGTCGGGCGAAACGATGTATTACTTTACCGGTAGTTCCAACCGCATTTTTTATACCAATGACCCGGACACAGACAGTTGGCAAGCACTTAATCCGACACGGTTTGAATACAGCGTGCAAGACCCTGCTTTTTTCAATGACGAAGATACCGGCAAAACCTATATGTATTGGGGCTGTTCTGACCGCGACCCTATTATGGGTGTAGAAATAGACCCCGCTAATGGATTCAAGTCAATAGGAAGCCGTAAGACCTTAATTCCACACAACGGGGATAAATACGGCTGGGAAGTTCCCGGAAGAAACAACGAGGAAAGTCGTACAGGTTGGAACGAAGGTCCGTGTATGATTAAGTACAAAGGAAAATACTATCTGCAATATGCCGCTCCGGGTACGGAGTACCGAATTTATGCAGATGGTATTTATGTCGGCGATACGCCCTTAGGCCCGTTTACCTATATGGAAAACAGTCCGTTCTCTATTAAACCGGGTGGTTTTATCGGAGGTGCCGGACACGGACATACTTTTCAAGACAAGTACGGAAACTATTGGCACGTGGCGAGTATGAAGATTTCCAAACGCCATTCTTTTGAACGGAGATTAGGTCTATTCCCTGTTTATTTTGATGATGCGGACGCAATGTACGCACACACCGTTTGGACAGATTATCCATTTGCCATTCCCAATGAAAAAGTGAATTTTGAAACGGATAATTGTTCGCTGAATTGGAATTTACTTTCTTACAAGAAACCTGTATCTGCCTCGTCTTTTTACGTTGGATATGCTTCAACAAATGCCAATAACGAAGAAATAGAAAATTGGTGGTCGGCACAAACCGGCAATGTCGGCGAATGGTGGCAGGTTGATTTGGGAGAGCCGGTACAAGTGAATGCGATACAGGTGAATTTTGCCGACCAAGATTTTACCAATAAAGATTTCGATTCATATACATATTATCAATATGAGATAGAATCTTCCGATGATGGTGAAATCTGGACAAGAATTGTTGACCGGATACAAAACACTTTGGACGCACCTCACGAATTGATTGTATTGGACGCCCCCGTCTTAACTCGTTATTTGCGCATTACTAATACGAAAGAATTGCAGGGCAAATTTTCGCTTTTCGGATTTCGTGTATTCGGTCAGGGAAATGGGGAAGTTCCCGAAACAGTTTCCGGTTTACAGGTAAAAAGAAAAATCGACAATCGCCGTTTCCTTCTGAGTTGGGATAATCAGGAAAATGCCACCGGATATATTGTGCATTGGGGTATCAACGAAAATCAACTCAACAATGCAACGATGGTTTTTACGAACCAATTGGAAGCCGGTTTTTTCAACCGCGATTCGGAGTATTATTTCTCGGTTGATGCCTTTAACGAAAACGGAATTACAGCCGGAACAACGGTTATAAAAGGTGAAGTATTTTTTGGCACCCCTTATCTGGACATCACACGAGAAATTCCCGGAACTATCGAAGCGGAAGATTTCAATGCGGGCGGACAAGGTTTTGCCTATTATGATACAACTTCGGGAAACGCTTTTGGACAATACCGAGGAGGGGACGTGGACATTGATGGTTATTGGTCATCATCTCGTTATTATCTGGCAAATACGGTTACCGGAGAATGTACCAACTATACGATTCAGGTAACGAAATCCGGATTGTACAATTTCGATTGTATTGGCGTTTCCGCCCAATCAGGCAAAGAAGGCGGATTCTACTTGAATTTTGATGGAAATAAAACGTCCGTTCCTGTTATTCAACTGCTTCCTGTCGGCACTGCAAGCAATTTTCAGACGGTTACACTAAGTAATATTTATCTAACAGAAGGTACGCACGTGATGACATTCAATATACAGGGTGCCATCTATGTGGATAAATTCGTTTTCAGCAGTGTAGAAACGGGATTAAATAATCCTGCGCAATATCCCTTAACGGTTTATCCCAATCCGTCCAACTCTATTTTCAACATCCAACTACCACAGACCGGTTTTTTATCGGTATCTGATATGTATGGGCATACTGTCTATTCCGGTTATACACAGAAAAACTCCGTAGATATTGACGCATCAAACTATCCGTCAGGATTATACATACTGTCTTTTTCTTCCGGTAATCAAAACATTAAAGCAAAATTGATTAAAAAATAGCAGTATGAAACAGGGTATTATTTTGGCAGTTCGACAAGTTGGAAACTTGCTTTTAGTACGGACGTAAGTTCTGCCTGCGTCCAACGAGGCTCTCTCAACGAAGTTTTTATTTCCCGAAAACACCTTATTCCCTGCACATTTACAGCCAAAATGTGCAAATGAAAAATATTTTTCCCGAAAAAGTTTTTTTGTTCCAATAAAATGTTGTTACTTTGCACCCGCAAATTTTAAAACACATATTATTAACTAAAACATTACAATTATGTCAGAAGTTGCATCAAAAGTAAAAGAAATCATTGTAGAAAAATTAGGCGTTGAAGCATCGGAAGTTACCGACAGCGCAAGTTTCACCAACGACTTGGGCGCAGATTCGCTGGACACCGTAGAGTTGATTATGGAATTTGAAAAAGAATTCAGCATCTCTATCCCCGATGACCAGGCAGAAAAAATTTCTACCGTAGGCGACGCTGTAAGCCACATTGAGGCTGCCGTTGCTGCCAAATAAATTTGAAATTTCTTATACTTCCTTCTTTATGGAATTAAAAAGAGTAGTGGTAACAGGTTTGGGTGCTGTTACACCTATAGGCAATGATATTTCCACTTTTTGGAAAAATCTTGTCAATGGTGTCAGCGGTGCCGCACCTATTACTCATTTTGACGCATCAAAGTTCAAAACGCGCTTTGCCTGCGAAGTAAAAAACTTCGACCCGAATGAGTATTTCGACAAAAAAGAAGTACGCAAGGTTGATAGATTTACGCATTATGCTGTAGCGGCTGCCAAAGAGGCAATAGAAAACAGCGAACTTGACCTCGACAAGATTGACAAAGACGAGGTCGGCGTGATTGTCGCAGCGGGTATCGGCGGTTTGACCACTTTGGAACAGGAAGTCGGCAACTATTTTGTCAATGAAGAGAATGGACCAAGGTTCAATCCTTTCTTCATTCCGAAAATGATTGCGGACATTGCCGCCGGACATATCTCGATTACCTACGGTTTTCGCGGTCCCAATTACTCCACCGCATCGGCTTGCGCCTCATCAACCAACGCACTGATTGACGCTTTCAACCTCATTCGTTTGGGGCAGGCAAACGTTATTTTGGCGGGTGGTGCAGAGGCGGCGGTTTCGCCGAGCGGCGTAGGCGGTTTTAACGCGCTGACGGCACTTTCCACACGCAACGATGAGCCGGAAAAAGCCTCTCGACCGTTCAGCAAAAGCCGCGATGGCTTTGTGATTGGCGAAGGCGCGGGCTGTGTTGTGCTGGAAGAGTTGGAACACGCTTTGGCACGCGGTGCAAACATTCTTTGCGAAATGGCGGGCGGCGGACTTTCTGCCGATGCCTACCATATGACGGCAACACACCCCGAAGGCTTGGGCGCAAAACTCGTAATGGGGCGCGCATTGAAAGATGCAAAAATGAAACCCGAAGAGGTGGATTACATCAATGTTCACGGTACTTCTACGCCCGTTGGAGATATTTCGGAGGCAAAAGCCATCAAAGAATCGTTTGGCGAGGCGGCGTACAAACTGAACATCAGTTCCACCAAATCAATGACCGGACACCTGCTCGGCGCAGCGGGGGCAGTAGAGGCTATCGCCTGTGTGCTGGCTATCCGGGACGGCATAGTGCCGCCGACCATCAACCACGCCGAAGGCGATGACGATGAGAACATTGACTACAACTTGAACTTTACGTTCAACAAAGCGCAAAAACGCGATGTACGAGTAGCATTGTCCAACACCTTTGGTTTCGGCGGACACAACGCAAGCGTGATTTTTAAGAAATTCGTGAAATAAGAAAACGTGAAAGATTTTTTCATTCGATTAAGGCTCTTTGTGTCCCTAAAACATAAAGAGCCTTACTTGCAATATTACAAGATGCTGGGTTTCGTACCCGGCAACATTAAACTGTATCAGACGGCTCTCACGCACCGCTCGGCGGCTGTGAAGTCGCCCGCAGGAGGTTATATAAACAACGAGCGGCTCGAATATCTCGGCGACTCGGTGTTGAGCGCGATAGCCTCCGACATTCTCTACCACCGTTTCCGAAAAGGCAACGAGGGTTTTCTGTCCGGCACGCGCTCGAAAATAGTGAGCCGAGAGAGCCTCAACTGCATTGCCCGCGAAATCCGTTTAGACGAACTGACGCGCACGGCAAAAAATCATTATGTTATCAAAAACAATATTTACGGCAATGCTTTTGAGGCATTGGTCGGCGCGGTGTATTTAGACAAAGGCTATGAGCGTTGCCAAAAGTTTATTCAATCTGTTTTCGACAAATATCTTGATTTGGACAAAATCGTCAAAAAAGATTTTAACTACAAATCGAAACTGCTCGAAACGGTGCAACGCCACAAAATCACGCTCGAATATAATTCTCCTGACGGCAAAAAAGTCGGACGGCAGGAAATGCTGTTTCAAACGGAAGTGCTGCTAAACGGCATTGTCATTTCGTCTGGCACGGGCTGCTCCAAAAAAGAATCACAACAAAATGCGGCGCAGGCGGCTTTGCAGAAATTGAAAAATCGGGCGTTTTTGGAAACTCTGATAAGTGGGGAAGAAAATGTGTAGGGGCGTTGCGTGCAA
>JAISJU010000020.1 GCA_031261165.1 Prevotellaceae bacterium | reverse complement strand
ATCGGCAGTTGATTGGTGCGCAGAAAATCCCTGTAATCAAGAAACAACTCCTCCAAAGACGCTTTGGCAACATTGGTCAGAAATATTTCCGACTGTTTCGACATTGCCGAAGCCATACTCGCCTCTGCAATGTTCTGTTTGCCGCTGCGAGCCGCCTGCACCATTTGGTCGATAGTGCGGTCGGGCTTGCGGTAAAAGCGTCTGGTGAAATACACCGTGCCGTCGTAGATTATCTCCGCCTTCTGAAAACTTATCAGGTTGCGGTAACCGCCGTGCTTGGGGATAAAACCGCCGTTTTGGGTGTTTGTGTTCATTTTTTCCTCCTTTTTTTATTTTTTTTAGGGGGACTCTTGGGATTTTTGGGACATCGGGGACAATGTCCCAGAAGTCCCTAATAGTCCCCCGCAGTCCCAAAAAGTCCCAACTGTCTCTACTTCTCTTCAAACGGATAATGCACCTGCGCAAAAGGCATTGCCCCGCTGTCAAACCACACATCTATCAAGTCCAATTCGCGCTTCATCGGCTTGCCGTTCGGCGATACGAGCGTGATATTATCGACATACGGGCGGTGCAGGTCAATGTTTTCGGGCGCGTAATTTTCGGCGGTGTAAGTACCGACTTTGAATTTCGGGTAAGGATTTTCCGTCATAAAACCCGCTTTTACGGACTTTTCTATTTCGGCAAAAAGTTCTTCGAGCGAGCCGATACAGATTTCTTCTGCGCCGTCTTCGGTGCGCCAAATAGGCAACGGCGTACCCCAATAGCGCGAGCGGCTGAGATTCCAATCTTGCAGATTTTCGAGCCATTTGCCGAAACGTCCTGTGCCTGTCGATTGCGGTTTCCAATTTATAGTGTCGTTCAGGGCAATCATATCTTCGCGACAGGCAGTGGTGCGGATAAACCAACTGTCGAGCGGATAGTAGAGTACGGGCTTGTCGGTGCGCCAGCAGTGCGGGTAATTGTGCGTGTGCTTTTCTTTTTTGAAGAGCAAACCTTTTTCCTGCAACCAAAGGCAAATTTCTATATCAAGCGAAAGGTGATTTTCAGGCAATTCTTTGTAATAATCGTCTTTCACAAATTTTCCCGAAAAGTTTTTGTATAAATCAACATTGATATTCGATTTTACAAAATCAGTGTCCAAATCGTCAATCGTGTAGAATTTCCCTGTCAAATCCACCATCGGCACGCGCTTTCCGTTTTTGTCGAGCAGCAGCATCGGTGCAATGTTGTTCTGCTTGGCAACTCTATCATCGTCTGCGCCAAAAGTGGGGGCGATATGCACAATGCCTGTGCCGTCTTCGGTGGTTACGAAATCGCCTGTGATAACGCGGAAAGCAGACCTCCCCCCCGACCCCTCTCCACAAGAGAGGGGGGAAATAAACGGAATAAGTTGCTCGTATTCCAAACCTGCAAGTTCGCTGCCTTTGTATTTTTCCAAAATTTCATATTCCTGTTTTGCCAAAACATTCGGTACTAAAACTTCTGCCAAAATCAAATTAACATCTTCTTTTGAGTATGGATTTTGCGTTTTCACCAACACATAATCAATATTTTCACCAACGCAAAGCGCAGTGTTTGAGGGCAAAGTCCAAGGCGTGGTAGTCCAAGCCAAAAAATAGATTTGAGATTTGAGATTTGAGATTTGAGACAAAACGTCTTGTGTCTTGTGTCTTGTGTCTTGTGTCTTTAATCGAAACATCGCCACCGCCGTCAAATCCTTCACATCTCGATAACAGCCCGGCTGGTTTAATTCGTGCGAACTCAGCCCCGTTCCCGCAGCGGGCGAATAGGGCTGAATGGTGTAGCCTTTGTAGAGCAAACCTTTGTCGTACAGTTGTTTGAGCAGATACCACAGCGTTTCGATATACTTGTTGTCAAAAGTAATATAGGGGTCGTCCATATCCACCCAGTAGCCCATTTTTTCGGTCAGATTTTGCCATTCCGCCGTGTATTTCATCACTTCGGCGCGGCAGGCGGCGTTGTACTCATCGACAGAAATCTTTTTGCCGATGTCCTCTTTGGTAATGCCGAGCATTTTTTCCACGCCGAGTTCCACGGGCAAACCGTGCGTATCCCAGCCCGCTTTGCGCTTCACCTGAAAGCCCTGCATCGTTTTGTAACGGCAAAAAACGTCTTTAATCGTTCGCGCCATCACGTGGTGAATGCCCGGCATACCGTTGGCAGAGGGCGGTCCTTCGTAGAAAACGAAGGAGGGATTGCCCTCGCGGATTTCGATACTCTGGTGGAAAACGCTGTTTCCTTGCCATTCCGCTAATATTTCTTTGTTGATTTCGGAAAGGTTGAGGTGCTGATATTCTGGAAACTTTTTCATACAATACTCCTGAAATTATTTTAGGGTGCAAAAGTATAAAAAATGTATGAAAACACCAAAGTCTTTATCAGCCTGCTTTTTTCCCAAAATGTTTGTCAATTTTCAGAAAAGGAATAAGCAACCAAGTAGTGATGGAACAAAACATTATGAAGATAAAAAAGTGTTCGTAGCCCAAATATTCCTGCAACCAACCTGCCGCCATTCCGGGCAGGGACATACTCGCTGCCATAAAAGCCGTGCAGATGGCGTAATGCGCCGTTTTGTGCTGCCCTTCGGAAAAATAAATCAGGTAGAGCATATATGCCGTGAAACCGAAACCGTAGCCGAATTGTTCAATGGCAACGGCAGAGTTGATGGTGAACAAGTCCGTAGGTTGAGAATAAGATAAATATACATAAACCAGATGCGGCAAAGTGATGCTCAGTGCCATCGGCAAGAGCCAGAATTTCAAGCCTTTGCGCGACACGGCAATGCCGCCGACAATGCCGCCAAGCGTGAGGGCTATCACGCCGACTGTGCCATACACAAAGCCTACTTCGGCAGTCGAAAGCCCCAAACCGCCGATTTCGCGCGGGTCGAGCATAAAAAGAGAAGAAACTTTGACCAAAAACGCCTCGCCGAAACGATATAACAGCATAAAAGCAATGGCAACAAGAATCTGCTTTTTCTCAAAAAACGAGGCAAAAGTATTGCCAAATTCCGACATAATATTTTTGGTGGAATTATCGGTTGCGGCTTTGTCGGCAAGCGGTTGGGGCAATATAAACCGGTGATAAATAAACAACAACAAAAAGATACCTGCCAAAGCAAAAAAGGTAATACTCCACGCCATTTTGATATTTCCGGTCGATTTTTCTAAAAATCCCGCAAGCATAATGAGTATGCCCTGTCCCAAGATACTTGCAAAACGGTAGAAAGTGCTGCGGATACCCACAAAAAACGATTGTTGCGAACTGTCTAATTCGAGCATATAATAACCGTCTGCCGCGATGTCGTGCGTGGCGCTGCTGAATGCCAGCAATATGAACAATACCAAAGTTGCCTGCAAATAAAACGGCGCGGGTATCAACAACGCAATGCCGCCCAAACCTGCGCCCAACAGCAGTTGCGTAGTTAAAATCCACCAACGTTTGGTGCGAAACAAATCTACAAACGGGCTCCAAATTCCTTTGAAAACCCACACAAAACCGATGAGGCTCGAAAACAACGCTACTTGCGTGTTGCTCAGCCCAAAACGCTTGTACATAATAACCGAAACCATCATTACCACCACGTATGGTATGCCTTCGGCAAAGTAAAGCGTAGGCACCCAAGCCCAAGGGGATTTATTTTTACTCATCATTCTTTCATTCTCGTATTTTCTTTCTTGTTTTTTCATTGCCATTTATAGTTATATCTTCAAGTTTGAGATATTGTTCATCCTTTAGAATTGAAAAATCAAATAATAATCCGAAACAGCATGTGCATCCACAATAACTCCCGCCATAACCGATAGTTATTAAATTAATGGTTTTTTCATTAACAATTTCAACATCACAAAGAAAAGAATGACAACAATTTCCCCATAATTTTATTTCTATCTTCAAGACGCTTTCAGTTTCCGCTATTGAAAGGATTTTATCCTTTTCGCCTTCATATTGACTATTTTGTTCACAAGGCATGAAATGTACATTTTCTAAATATAAACCATAACCTTTGGCATATTGTTGATTTATTGTCCATGGAAGCACTCTTGTTCCATATAAGATTTCTCTTTCTATGCGAGTTTCAAAAAGAATCGTATCTACTTTATATTGAATAGATTCATCATAATCATTTTGATTATATTTTATAAAAACCGTATCACTTTGACACCACGCATCAGCCAAAACGAAAATAGATAGAAAAATAATGATAGAATACTTCATAGTGTTGTTTTATAAATATCTTTTTGTCAATTCAGTATCTTTATAGTAGTGTGCCAAGATTTCGCGATACGAAAACCCTTTTTCCGCCATCACTGCCGCGCCGATTTGGCACAGCCCTACGCCGTGTCCCCAGCCTGTGCCGTGAAGAATGAAACCGTCTGCGGTTTTTTCGGGTACAAAGGCGGAACTGTAAAGGTGGGTTTGGGAGAGCCATTTGCGAATTTCGAGTTCTTTGCCGATGGTTGCCGTGTGTTTTTCGCCTACGATTTGCAGTTCTACGATGCGCCCCGATGCGCCGCGTTTAACGGGTATCAGGTCTGTGATGTTGCCGAAGTCTGTGCCGGATTTTTGTTTTATCAGTTCGGACAGTTCCGCTTGCGAATATGTTACTTGCCAACGGTAGAAGTCGGGGGTTTCTTGGTCGTAATTATTCAAAACTTGCGCGAGAATATGCTTGTCTTGCGTGTTGCAATAGGGACATTCTACGTTGGTCAGATATGAATGCGGAACATCTGCCCAGCAGTTTTCAAACTTTTCGGTCATTCCGCCGCAGGATTTGGAAAAACGCGCATCGCAAATTTCGCCGTCAGCCATCAGCACTTCGCCGCGCGTTTCTTCTACGGCGCGAAGGGCGGCAGGGTTGGTAATGCGGGTAATGCCTTGATAGCGTTGGCAGTGGTCGTCTGCACAGACATCGTAATTTTGGTGGGCATCGCGCTCGTACCATTTTATGAATGAAGAATGAGGAATGAAGAATGAAGAATGGGCTGACGCAGGTGGGTATTCTTCATTCTTCATTTTACATTCTTCATTCGCTAACAGCCAACTCCTCGAAATAACGGCGTGCGCTTTCAGCAATTCCAATGAGGCGGTGGCACTCATTTCGCTGGAAATAACACTTTTCAAATAGTTTTCGACAGGCAGAATATT
>JAISJU010000184.1 GCA_031261165.1 Prevotellaceae bacterium | reverse complement strand
AAGCAAAGACAATTCGACAGACTGGTTAATATTTCCCTGACTGAACAAGGTTGCATTTTGCAACAGGTCGGGTTGTATCCACATTTCAATGGTGAGGTCTTTGCCTGTCAGATTTTTGGCAAATTCGGTGTCCATATAATCGTCTATGCCGTCGAAACGTACAGAGGTAGAATGGTCGGAAACCGTTCCGTTGCGAATGCCGAGCACCTGGAAGTTGTCTTTGGTGAGCAAGCCTTCGGCAATGGGTTCGTTGAAGTTCAGGCGAATTTCGTCTTCCACGTCAAGCACGCCGTCTGCCGGTTGCGCTGCTCCGAAGAGGCGCGGGTTGTACATATCCTTGATGCCGCTGTGAATTTCGGACTCTGCCGTTACTTTATCCACAGAGAGCGGTTGTCCGTTGACCATACAAACGCTTACTGCGCGAATGTCATAGCGCTGGTCGAGCTGTCCGTCCATAAAGAGTTTGTAGAAAATAGAGCCTCGGTCGGATTCTCTGATTTTGTCCACACCTTCTCCGCCTACTGCCGTAGAATCAGCCGCAAATATGCTGTCGTTGGCATAGAAACTGGCAAGCGGTTTCCATTCTACATCGGACTGCGAAGCGGTTTTGCGCTGCAATTCGATGTGGTGGAAATTGTCGTAGTTCTGGTCAAAACCGTCAATGGTTACGTTCAAATAATGTTCCGGAACGCCGTTCACGCCGAGCGTATCGAGTTTGGTGTTATACACCCACGCTGTTGTTGGTTTACGCAGGTTGATGTCCGTACACGAAGGTGTGAAATGTATGTTGAAATTGATGGTGTCGGCAATATTATCGCACACCGATTTCAAAATCAGTTTCACATCATCGTATTGCATATCCACGCCGCGCAATACTTCAAGCGTTTTTTCTACCGTACTGCCGGCAGGAATAACGAAGTAACGACCGTTACCGATGGGTGCGCCGTCAATATAGAACTTCAAACCGCGCGTATTGCTCGCATTGTCAATCAACAGTTCGGTTTCAATGTCGGTTTTGTAGGTGGCGTTGTTATACATCGTCAGTTTGAAATTGCCCGATTTGCCCGATGGTACATTGATTAAGGTAGTCGGTGCAATGATAATGCCCGGTTGCTCTATCTGTATGGTTTTTTCGGATATTACTTTTCCGGGTTCAAAATACTTTGTAACCGCCTCGTCTTCGTAAGGACAGGAGGTAGCACCGCCGCGCGTAGAGAAGATAAAGGTTGAGAAGTGCGATTTTGCAGTGATGTCTTTTTCGTCCACCATACCTTCGGAGAGGTTTCCGTCTTCGTATTTCTCGTCTTCACGCGTCCACGCTTCGTAAGAATTGCTTTTTGCGTTCCATTTCGGCTCGTTGAATACATCAACACTCAAATAGTTATCGCTCGCATTGTCAGACAAGGTAAAACCTTTGGTATGTTCGCGACCGGCACTGCTGCTGGTATTGCCGCTTTGCACGGTAGCACCGCCTTCTTCGAGTTTCAGCGTAACGCCCGAGCCGAAGACTTTCGTTTCAATCCAGCCGAAGGCTTTGATGTCTATGGTAACTTCAAAACTGCTGGTATGTTCGTTGGTAGTAGAATATGCCTCGCTGTATTCAATATCCGCACCGCCTTGGAAGGAATAGTTTTTCAGCAAGCATTTTTCTCTGTTTTCGATGGCATATACTTTTGCCTGTTCATTTTTCGCAATCGCATCTTCCCATCTCTTAATAGACTGGTTGATTGCCTGAATGGTATCCGTTCCGATACGACCTGTTGTAGCCGTATAGGTAGCCGGATAAAACCAACGGTAGCGGTCTGTCAAATCAGTAGTGTTGCTTTGTCCGTAATCGGGGGCGTCAGTCGGTAATTTTGATACAATGACCAACTCCTTCAAATCATTGGCAAGCGTTTGCAACTGTGCATCTGTATAGTCTTTGTAGGTGTTGTAAGCAAATTTGCCCAACACATTGCTGCGGGCTTCTTCCAACTGCGGAATAAGCACATCAATAATATGCTGCTGCGAATAGGCAAAAGTCGTGGCAAACTGCTGAGCAACGCCCAAACCACTGGCTTGTACCAATTTCCAATTATCGTCTGTACTTTCCAATAATTGTTTTTGCAAGTTAGGGTCGTATTTGCTTTTGTTGACAAAATTCACGGTAGTGGTGCGCGAGAAGAGCAAGTTTGTCGATTCGCCGATGTAAATATCCGCATCTGCGCCTACCATACCCGGGTCTGCGCTCGTGCTGTATTTAATCGTAGTGGTATAACTTGTTTCTTCTTTATCTTCGCCGGTGTATTTTTCTTCGTGTTCCAGTTTGAAACCGGCATCATTTTCTGCCTCTATTGTTCCGCCTGTCATAGCACCCGGCGCACCGGTCATCGTAAGGGTAGTAGCCCCCGCAGAAGTAATCAATTCTTCGTTGCCGACTTGCGACAGCGAGCCGCTGTAAGTTGAAGATTTCGTTACCTTCAAGCCTGCCTCCAAAAATGACTGGCTCTGCGAGCCGGGAGGGTCGCGAAGTACCATCAACACATTGCTGGGACCATTGGTAACAAAGTCGTTGCCCTCATTTTTCGCGCCGATGCAAATAACATCAAATCCCCATTTCACATTGGCATTGTCCTTCATTGTGATGTCAATACGCTGTTCGGGCTTGCCCGGGTCAATACCTGCGGCAGTAAATTTATAGACGGCAACGCCTGCTGTATCGGTTACAATGGTTGTGTCTTTTGCCAGCGCATTGCTGATTTTGATGTCGGATTTCTGTACCGGCACTTTGTCCGTTTTCGATGGGTTTTTACCGTCTGCATCATTATACGGATACGGCTCATAGAGCGATATTTTATACAGCGTTGTTTTGCCCTGTTCGTAAATGGCATTAGGCGCAAAAGTATAACCGTTTTCGTTCCACAAAGTTATTGTGTCTTTGTTGCCCACGAGGTCGCTTATCACATATTTTTCCAAGCCAAAATAAGGTACGGTAGAAGATACATCTGAGCCTTTTGCCTGTGCCACTGCCATATCGGCGCGGGTGCGCACGGAAAAATTCAGTTTGGAGTAATAAGGTGCTTCGTCGGTGTAAGCCGCTATCGGTTTATATTTGCCGAGTTCCATTGAATAAACAGAGTCTTTTTCTACTTCGTGTTTTTCAAACTGTTCGATAACGCTATTGGCAAATCTACCGCCTGCAATGGTTATGTCTTCAAAGCCTGTGTAGCCCGGCACATTGAGTTTTAATGTGAAGTCGTCTTCGGGAATTACATTCACGGCAAATTCGCCGGTCGTTTTGCTTGGTTGAACTATCATACTTCTACCGTCTGCTGTATAGCGAACGGTGGTGCTGTCTGCCGGAATGTTGAAATTCACGGCGTGCGTACCCCGATAGTGCGCTACTGTGAAAATGGAATCCTGTGCGGGCTGTGCTGACGGCGAGCCGTACAGCCGGTAAGCATCATTGTCGTATTTCAAAGTCAGCGTTACGCCATCGCCCAAATTGTTGGTAGAGAGCGAATGTCCGAGCGGATAGGATTCTTGTTGCGTACCGCCTGCGATGCGCCCGATAAAGCGAATGGTCGTGTTGTCGGTCAGTTCTACGCCACGTTTTTCGTCTTGATAGTTGAGGTCATTGCCATTCGGGTCGGTTATTTTACCGCCGTTTTCAAAAGTATGATTTACTTTTACGGCTTTTACCTCGTGTACGCCTATCGGTACGAGGATTTCAAATTCACCGCTGTTGTCGGTCGTTACGACATTGCCCCTGTTCATCACCGTGATGCCGTCAACTTGGAACTGAACGCCCTTCACAGGCACTGTTCCGCCGGCATAAAGTACGCGACCGGTTACTTTGAACGAAGATTTGTCGATAAAGTTCACCGTATGGCTCTGCGCCTGCGCGTTGAGGAAACGTACTTCACTCCGCGACTCAAACTCGTGGTTAGCACCGAGTTTCGGCACGAGATAGTAAGCCGTACCGTTGCCTTTGTAAGGCACGGAACGCACTTCGTAACTGCCGTCTTCGCGGGTTATGCCTTTGTAGCCGAGTTGCTCGATGGAAGGCGTAGCGATGGTTAAAGCCGTAGTGTTCAACTTACCGTGATTGGCGTTGTAGGTAGTGCCGTGATACGAAATATCGTAAAATTCGATATTCGTGGCGTAATTAAAGGTATAGTAGGCAATCAGACCTGCCTCGTTGCCCACCAGATAGCGGTTGTAGTCGCGTTTGATGTCGGCAGGAGTCAATGCTTTGTCCCAGATGCGCACTTCGTCTATTTTGCCCGCAAAGTTGTTGCCGCCAAAAGTTACGATATTTGTATTGCTCGGAACGATAGCCGCGCCTGCGAGCGAGGCAACGCTGTCGCCATTGATGTAGAGTATCAGTTCGCTGCCGGTATAAACGCCGGTAATCTGTACAAATGCGCCCAACTGTGCGCTTGCTTTCAACGAATTTATATTGAGCGTCAATGTTTTATCGCCTGCCGTGAAGAAATAATTGTCGTTGTTGATACCCAGTATGTATGCGCCGTTTTTGGCGATTATGTCGCCGTTGGCGGAAGTGGAGGATACGAATGCCTGCAAAGTAGCGGCGGCGGTAGCGTTTTTCAACAAATCGGCATTATTCACCGTAGCCGTCTGTCCGGCGGCTATCTGCAAAGCGTGGGCATCAATTTCGTCTTCGGTAGTTACATTAATTTGCACATCTTTTTCCGGCTGTCCGTTTTCAAAGGTTACGCGACCGTAGAAATCGCCCGTAGGCGTGCGGAAACCAACGGCAGCAGGCGAATATACGGTACTCAATCCGGTGGCGCAACTGGTCATACCGGCAACGCGATATTCGTATATAATGCCCGGCGTGCTGGTTACATCGGTATAGGTATATTGCTGTGCCGACTCAAAAGCGGGTTTGGTATCCAACTGTTTGTAGTCATCATCGCTGGTAGAGCCGTATTCGCGGCGTTGAATGGAGAATGTTTCGGCTGCGCCGTCCACCAACTTCCATTCCAGTTCCACACGGTCGGAGAAGTAGCCTTTTGAGGCAATCAATGAACTTATGTTACCAAAATTGGTAGGCACAATCTGAGGACTTCCGGCTGCGAGTTTTGCTTCTACAGGCTCCTGTACATTATATTTGGTGTTACCCGGCTTAATATATACGTTGTAATGATACTCTTTACACATTGCGTTGATTTCTTCTGTGTAAGATTTTTTAGTAGCCTCATAATCCAGTTCCGTTAAGTCGGTTTTTTGGTTTTCGAGTTGGACGCGCTGAATCACTATTTTTGATTTGTCTGATATTACATTTCCGGTATCGAAATCCCATTTAACGGTAACTTTGTTGGCGGCATCAATTTCTTCCGTAACGCTACCTGCCTTTATGCCTTTATGTGACATAGTCTTGGTAATTTTTGCTGTTTGTGTTACGGCAGGGTCGAATTTCCAACCGGAAGGAGTTAGTCGTGATATGCGGTAATATACCGTACCATTTATATTTTCCTCGCTTGTTCTGTCAATAAGTTCGTATGGGGTTGATGAATAACCTATAGAAAATGATTTTACATTAGTGGCAAAACCCTCATCGGTACTTCGCTGAATTTCAAAACTGCCGTAATCGGCACTGGCATCTCCGGAAATCGTCCACGTCAACTTTGTATCGGCATTGGTATTGTCTGCTGCACTTGTATTGCTCGCAGTAAAATTCTCTGCCTTTTGATATGCAGGTACAGTTACCTTAACAGAGCGTTCTATCCACATAGTATTACTACAAGCGTCTGTAAGTTTATGCCAATAATACAGGGTTAAGTCTTGTGTGTTTTTTGTTAAAGGTAGTGTAACTGTCTTGTTAGAACTGGAAAGTGTAGTGGCTGTAGCCTCATTGCTAAATCGATATTGACCTGCACTAAAATCACTTACATTAAATGCAATATCATATTGCCCAGCCCTTGTAGAGTTGGTGGTACTACTGATTGTTGGACTACCGAATATAGGCGCATTGAATGAACTTGTCGTATGGTCTTCATCATAATCCGCACCATCGTTAATATCTACCCTGAGATGAAACTTAGGAGTAAATGTTTTACCACTATTCAGCAATGATTGCGATAAATATACCGTGAATTTTGCCATTGAATGTGGAGACTTATTGACCTGAGTACTACCAAACCATAGTTGTTCACCGGAACTTGTACCTACTGTTTTTTCACCATAAATCGTAGCGGCTATAACACAGGTGGTGTTGTTGTAATGTCTATAAGCCTTAGTCCAGAAATTTGTCCAACTATCTTTTTGGTCTTCTTGATTCCCGTCTATGTTTAATATTGTATAACTGTTATTGCTTGCATCTACAAGCGACAGGTAACTGTTGGGCGCTGCACCTTCATCCCTACCATCACCATCAAAAATCGGAAACGTTACAATAATGTATCCACTTTTGATATTGCTGGCATCTACAGTGCCAGGTCCGGCATCCCACAAATCGCTGGCAACAGCAAACTGCGTTGTTGCCAACATTCCAATCAAACACAGCCACAACAGGCGTGTTCGTTTTAAAAAAGAATTGTTTTTGTTCATAATAAAATTTGTTTAGTTGTTTATTTATTTAGTTATTTATTTTAGTTTTGTTTGTTTGTCTGAACTATGATTTTAATATGATTGATTTGATTTTTATGATTTTAGTTAATCAGGTTAATCATTTTAATCATTTTAATCATATTAAAATCACAGTTCAGACAATGAAAAAAGCGTGTAAGCCTTATTTTTGTTTTTGGTTTACACGCTTTAAAATTTCTGCGATTTGCATTTTAGGGTTGAAAGCCCTTATATCTTCTTTTTTTATTTCATTTCCTGTGTCAGCATTTCATAAATTTCTTGCCACGATTTTTTGTACAGTTCGTTTGATTCTTCTGTTAATTGCGCAAAAGTTTGGGAATTATAGACAATTTTCATTGCTTCAATCATATCCAAACTATTATTCCTCACTAACGCGATGCTTACAGCAGATATAATATCTTCTATATCTGAAAGCGGGTTGGCGGTAATTTTAGGATAAATAAGTTTAAGCACCGTTTCTGTTGCGAGCATAATTTGATGTGTCGGTTCGCTGTAAGTAACTTTCGACAATAATTTTTCCATCGTGATTTCCTTAGCCTCGTATCGGTCAAATTGCCTGCGCATTTTGTCGTCTGCAACAGGTCCGGCTACGATGTCAAAGTGATGAACAGGTGTCGTGTTTTTTCGGTCGCGGTTTTGCATAATAAATTCTACCCACTTTCGGGTAGGCTTTTCAAAAACCAAAGTCCGATAAAGACTGTTATTCAAGCATTTTTCGTCAAAATCAAATTCCATTACCACCGGCTCGCCACCAAAACGTTCTGCTATATTTTGCGCTCTTTGTTCGGCGTGCAGTTTGACAGACGTAACATAAAAACCCCTGCCAAAATCATTGTGAAGATTGCACTTGTTCAAATCTACCTTCTCAAAACGCGCATTTGTTCCGTGATATACTTTCATAATGCCAATGTACCTCCGTTTTTTCGACAAACATCTGCCAAAGCCTCTACTGTACGGTAGGGCGGTTGTGTATGCTCATACCCATAGTGTTTTTGCAAAAAAACAAGCCCTTTAAAACGAAACAAATAATTGAATGCCTCACGCCAACTAATGTGAAATTCCTGTGCAAATTTGCGAATGATGAAAACACTGTCTTCTATCATTTCTTCTATTGAATAATTCTGTTTCATATTTTCTGTGATTTTTTTATGCTGCAAAGATACAAAAAAATATTGATTCCGCTGATTTCTCAAATTTGTCTCCGGCGAAATCTTGTTTTTTTGTTAGATTCCGCGACATTTAATTCTCGAGCAGCCATTTTGCCACATTTCGTTGAATAATGCCGTTATACACCGGTTCTTCGGGGTCGAGCGTGAGCAGATATTTTGAGTTATGGTCGCGTATTGTTTGCAGCGGGCGGAGTTCGCGTTCCAAAGTCGTCTTGTCGCGTACCGTGAGCGAAACCTGAAAATAGAACGTATTTTTGTCCCTGTCTTTTACTACAAAATCAACTTCCGTTTCGGCATTTTTTCCGATATAGATTTCTGTATATCTGCGCTGTAATTCTATAAATACGATGTTTTCAAGCAAATGCCCCGCATCAACTTTTGCCGATTTTCCCAAAAGAGCGGAAATAAAACCAATGTCGGTTGTATAATATTTATTGAGTGTTTGCAACAAGCGTTTGCCTTTTATGTCGTATCGCTGCACTCTGTGAAACAGAAAAGCGTCGCAAAGAACATCAAGGTAATTTTTAACTGTTTCATTGTCAATCTTATTTCCGGTAGAAGTCATATAACCTGCAATGTTATTGGGCGACACAATGCTGCCGACAGAATCAAGAAGAAAACGCGCCACAAGTTCAAAATCGGTTTTCGATTTCACTTTATTGCGTTTCATAATATCTTTTTCGACAATCGTACTGAAAACCGTGCTTACATAGTTTATTATTTCGCCGCGTTGCCCGCCGTTCAGCAGGTTTAATGTTTCGGGCAGTCCGCCGAAAGTCATAAAATCGTCAAGTATCCCCGCTCTGCCGCGCTCTGAAATATCACCTGTATAACCCGAAACATATTCGGCAAACGAAAACGGAGGCAAATAAATCTCCAAATATCTGCCTGTCAATAAGGTAGCCAAATCTGACGATAGAAAATAAGCGTTAGACCCTGTTATGTACAAGTCAATATAATCTTTAACAAACAAACTGTCAACCACGCGCTCAAACTCATTCACATTTTGAATTTCGTCGAAAAAAACATAATTCTTCTCGTTTTTATCCACGCGCATCATTATGTAATCGTGTAAAACGTGTCGTTCCAAAAGCGGCTCGTTTTGCATATCTTCGAGGTTAAGCGAAATAATATTGCGTTCATCAACGCCTGAAACGAGCAATTCCTGCTGAAACTGCTTAAAAAGCGTAGATTTACCTGCACGGCGAATGCCTGTAACCACCTTTATCAGGTTGGTGTCGCGCAAATTACGCAAGCGTTCAAGTTGTTTTTCTCTTTGTACCATAATCGTATAAATTCTTCTATTTCCGCAAAACTTTATGTTTTTATAGAGTTTTGCGGTTTTGCATTTCCGCAAAACTTTATGTTTTTATGAAGTTTTGCGGTTGCAAAGATACAAAAAATATTAGATTTGCAAGTTTTTCGATTTTATTTTCTGCCAAATCTACCATTTTTCACATAGATTTGGCAAGTTATAAAGCGTGTAAACCAAAATGTCAAAGAGCGTTTGTTTGTTTTGTTTTGTTTTGTTTGTCTGAACTGTGATTTTAATTTGATTAAAATGATTAACCTGATTAACTCAAATCATAAAAATCAAATCAATCATATTAAAATCGTAGTTCAGACAGACAGAACCTTAGAATTTTCGGACACCGCGTATATATCCGGTGGTGTTTTTTAATTTTTCTACCACAGAACCATCTTCAAAGGATATACCATAAGCATTGTTCAAATCTTTTTCGGTAGATGTCCAATAAATCTTGGTGTCTTGATTGGAAACGTCCAGCAAATCTATATATTCTCCCTGCGCTTTCAGTTGATTCAATGTTACATCTATGCTTGCTCTGACGTTATAAATTGCTAACATTTCGTCTTTTGCAGGTGCGTACCAACCTTCGCCTTTACAGGCACTAAAAATCATATAGTCGGGCGGGTCTGGAAAGAATGTTTTATCAAACACTACATTAGCCATAATGCTGTCAAGATTTGCCTGCCCGTTGCTGTTGCTCACAGCATTGGTTATAATTTGTGTTGCGGCAATACTCCACGCTTTAAGGTCGTGTTCAACTGCCACCATTTTTCCGTGCAGTCCGCCGTCACTGATTTCATACACTACGCCAACAGGCGTTCTGCCATCGTAATATACATCGCCCACTTTGTAGAATTTGTAACCATCGGGGCGCGATTTTATTTCTGCCGAAGTCAATTTTCGTATGGCACGTACTGCTATCGCACTGTCTTTTTTCACTTCATACACCGTTCCCGCAAAATGCGTGCTTTCCGTAGCAAACTGCAACAGGTAAGCGTTGCCGGCATCTTTTTCCGAAGAAGTCCAGTAGGCAGATGCCGTTGCACCCAATTTTGTTTTGCCGTAGGCTTCCAAACGTTGGTTAATGAAACTGCGGTTGGCATACACTTTCAGCAATTCTTCTTTTGAGGGCAAAAACCATTCGTCTGCGCCCAAATTTACGCAAGTGAATGCGGCAAGATAAGCCGCACCGCCATTGTAATCCGCAGCCGCGCGAATAAGGTTGGTATTGGCATAACCATCTGTGCCTGTATTTATGAGCGTGGTGTTGGGTCCCCATTTCAGACCGGCATATTCGTCAGGCGAAACCACCAAACCTTCACTGCCGTCTGCCGAAATATCGGCAATAATGCCTTTGGCAACACCGTCTTCCAAATATACATCGCCTATTTTATAGGTATTTGCCGAGGCATCGAAATCTATCCAGGTCGGCACACCGTTTTTAATGGACAGAATTTGTCCTTCCGTACCAACAGGCACACGATTCCAACCTTTGGTGCCGCTCTCCCAAAAGAGCATATCGCCCACGTCTGCCCCGTCAGGTATGGTAGCAATTTCCGAACGGGTAGCATAGTTGGCATCGTTGGTAAAACTACTTACATTTACCGGTTTGTTGGTCAATTTGTCATAATCGCCGTCAAAACCATAAGTGGCAATGCTGTCCTTAATGTTCGGCTTGTTGGTCAAATCGTTGTAATCGCCCGAAAATCCCTGAATAACAGGCACATCGGTCAAATCGTCATACGAGCCGCTGAACAGCAGGGGCTTGTTGGTTAAACTATTGTAGTTTCCGTTGAAACCATAAGTTG
>JAISJU010000182.1 GCA_031261165.1 Prevotellaceae bacterium | reverse complement strand
AGTTTTTAACTTGCAAAAGAAATGAATATGATAAAGAATATTGAAATTATTTTGGCAGTCGGGCAAGTTGGAAACTTGCTTTTAACATAGACGCAGGCAGAGCCTACGCCCAACGGGGTGTACATTCCGTTGGAAGACCAATCAATACCGCGAGGTTTTGTAGATTCACATTCAATCGGAAATTATAAATGGATATTTGAAAAAAACAAAGAACAAAATGGCTATGTTATACCAAGGAAATAGAATACATATATTACTCATATCATTCATTTTGTTATCTGTTGGTTGCAATAGGAGTAAACAATACAATGAGAAAGAGTTAAAAAATATCAGAAATAATAGTATTAATATGTCTTTCTTTGTTATTGAGGAAGATGAGTATTGGGGTATTTACAACAAAATGAATGATAGTGTAAATAGTTGGATTAACAATAAACTGAGAAACTATGCCTATTGGAATTCTATTATTAATTTTCAAGTAGACTCTGTTCTTTGCATAAATCGAGAAAAAAATAAAATTATAACAACAATTCTTTTACCTTATGTTGGTGAAAATGGAAGAATAGACGATGTAGAATATTTTTATGGTGTAAAAATAAAAAAACAATGGTATTTTTTCTCTGGTCCAACATTATCGCTCCCTCGCGAATGGTATCAAGCAGACATTCATACTCCATTGTCTTTCGAGAAAATGAAAGAATTAGCAGCAAAGCATATATACCGTGGTTATTTAAAGAAAAATCCTTTGTGGAAAGAACAGTCGGAAGTAGAAGAATATGTAATTAATGAAAGGTTTTTTGCTGATTTCACAAGTGTTGCTTGGTGTACCGATTGCGTAACGCAAGACCAATGGGACGAAGCATATTTGAAATGGGTTAATGGCAATTGGAAAAAGAGAGACACAACGCATTGGGAAGAATGGAAAGAGGACGAATAGCCCCGCTCGGCGTAGCGTCTTCGCTACATCGTACTAAAAGCAAGCGTCTTCGCTTGCAAAACGACAAAACAACAAAATAAAAATGAGCACAGGATATAAAATAAGCGAACAGGACGCGATGTATTTCGTAACGTTTCAGATAGTCCGATGGATAGACATTTTTACAAGGAAAATTTATCGGGATACGAATAAGGCACAAGTTACGCTATCGCAAAATTTACGCCAAAGTGAGAAGACATATATAACCAAGTTAGGAAAAAAAGTAAAAACAAAATATATTTAGACTCTTTTTTAGTGCATAATAAAAATAAAAAAAAGTAATTTTGCGATTTTATATCTTTACATAGAAAAACGATGAAAAAAATTTTATTAACTCTACCTTTTTTGTTCTTATGTTCTTGTTACGAAGAGCAAATTATTCCGGTGAAAATTGATGCTGTCGTTCATATCAAAGACGACAACCATTCTTCGCCTTTGTATGTGAGTATAGAAAACAAAACAAAATGTGCGAACGGCTTTCAATGGACATTTGAGGGCGGCGAGCCGGAAAGTTCTACGCAACAAAATCCGGGTATCGTAAAATTTACTACTCCGGGCGAACACAAAATCGTACTTGAGGCGTGGAACGAAGGCGACCGCCGTTCTGAAACCTATACAGTAAGAGTGGATAGCACTATGACTGCCGGTTTTAATGCTGTAGCAGAAGTAAATAATCATGCTCCGGCAACTTTTCATATTACCAATTCCTCATCGGGAGGCAGTTCCTATCAATGGACTTTTGAAGGGGCTACGCCAAGCGAATACACAGGCAAACAGCCGCCTGCCGTTACTTACCAACAATCCGGCGTTTATACCATTCGGCTTGTAGTAGAAAATGGCAGCACAACAGCAACTTTCAGCCAAGAAATAGAAGTAGCTGAGCCGTTAGATGCCTCATTCACTATTCTGCCTTCACCTGATGACGATGATATGGAAGCACCTCTGCACGCCACTTTTGCAAGTCGATTGCAGGGCGTTGAAAGTTTATCTTGGGAATGTGCCGGAGCAATAATCAGCGATGGGAACACCGAAAAGGCAAGTATCTATTTCCCGACAGAGGGAATATATACCGTGTATTTAAACGTGTCAAACGGCAAAGAAAACAAACGTATTTCTCAGGGTATTACGGTAAAAGCAAATACCAATTTACTGACAATCAACGATATTCATCTGGGAATAAATACCGCACAAGGCACCATCGGCAGTTATTATTCCACCCGATTGAGACGTTCGTTTTTAAATTCCGAATTGACCGAACAAAACGGTGCGTTGATTGATATTACCTTTATGGGTTTGAACGCCCATTTCTCATATAACCGTTTTGTTTCGCCCGATAAACTTTCGACTACCCCATTGAAAGAAATACCCGGTGCTCAAACAACAAAATTTTTAAACAGACAAGACCTTTTTGGTACATTGGTTACTCCGGCGCAATTTGCCGCTATGACCACGGACGCTTTGCTCAAAAACCTGTCCATTGATGAGCCTGACGCAGAATTGGAAAATTTTGATAAAGCATCACTCCCTCGCGTGGTGTTGTTTCAGACTGCTGACGGTCGTAATGGGGCTATTTTGGTAAAAGAGGCAATCGAAAATGAAAAGGAAAATTCTTATATAGTAGTAGACATTAAAATTCAAAAAAATGATTAAACGAATTATTGTATCTTTTGTATTTGTTCTGTCCCTGTCAAGCATTCAGGCTCAAAGTTTCAGGGTGGAAGATATTAAAAATATGTTCGGCAAAGGCAATCCCTTAAAATTAAACGGAGGCATTTCTCTCAGTTCGACAATTGACGCAGGAAATGACGGTTCCGACAGGCAGCCGTTTACCTACTACTTGAACGGGAATGTGAATTTGAACATTCTCAGTTTGATTGATTTGCCTTTTTCGTTTAGTCTGACCAATTCCGCTTCCAGTTTTCAGTCGCCTTCACTTCCCAACAGGTTGAGCATTCACCCTTCGTACAAATGGATTACTGCCCATATCGGAGATGTTGATATGACTTTCTCGCCTTACACGCTCAGTGGACATCAGTTCACCGGTGCCGGTGTTGAACTTACACCTGACGGCTGGGAATTTGCCACCATGTATGGTCGTCTGCTTAAAGCGGTAGAATACAACGAAGAGCAACAAGCAGTTTTGCCCAATTACAAACGTATGGGATATGGATTCAAAGCAGGCAGAAAAGCCGATAACTACGAAATATCCATCAATATGTTAAGTGCCAAGGACTATATTTCATCGTTGACTTATGTTCCCGACAGTCTGGGCGTATCGCCAATGCAAAATCTGGCGATGGGCGTCTCTTTTCTTATCAAGCCTGTGAAATTTATTGAGTTTAGCGGCGAATATGCCATCAGTTTGCTCAGTTCCGATATGCGTTCGCCTAACGCCGACAACGAAACAGGAATTATGCGGCTTTGGTCGCCAAGCAATATGTCTTCAACCTATTATAATGCTTGCAAAGCGCAAATTGCATACGTGGGAGAAAATAATCGCTTTGGTATTGGATATGAACGAATTGCCCCCGATTACAAGACATTGGGTGCTTATTATTTTACAAATGATTTGGAAAACATAACGCTGAATGGCAGCCAATCGCTGTGGCAAAACAAATTGAATATCGGTTTAAGCATCGGATATGAACACGATGATTTGGCGCATAGCAAAGCAAACACATCATCGCGCATTGTAGGCTCGGCTAATGTATCAGCCACTTTTAGCGAAACTGTGAACGCAGGTATTTCTTATTCCAATTTTCAAACCTATACCAATGTTCGTTCCAATTTTGAATTGGTTAATCAAAATAATCCGTTAGATAAATTGGACACTCTTAACTTTGTGCAACTCAGCCAAACAATTAATGCCAACCTCAATGTAGTAACCAAGAAAAGTGAAACTCAAAACCAAAATTTAAGTCTTAACTTTTCTTTTCAAGAAGCAGCCAATAAGCAAGGCGGCGTATTTCATCCGGGAAGTGTAACCGAAATGCTCAATGCCTCTTCGGGCTATACAATCTCTTTTCTTCGGTCAGGCTTATCCGTCAATGGAGCAATCTCGCTGAATAACAGCAAAATGAACAATGGAAATTCCATTACATGGGGACCCACTTTGGGGGCTTCCGTTCCATTGTTTCAAAAGAAAGTGAATGTAACAAGTACCCTTTCCTATAATTCCGGTTATTTGGAAAGCGTTAAACAAAATGAGTTTTTAATTTACCGTTTAAGCGGTGCCTATTCTCCATTTAAACAGCATAATATAAATTTAGCATATAATTTTCAATGGAGGTCAGTGTCAGGAAAATCCAATAATAACAGTTCGTTAATTACTGTCGGTTATTCGTATAGTTTTTAGATATTTATGTTCAATTTTATAAAATAAGCACCATGAAACAGGTCATTTTATCTATTTCTTTGTTAATCTTCTCAACATCTATTTTCGCAACTACCTTTACGGTTAATAACGAAAACGATTTGCGAGATGCTATTACTACTGCCCTCAACCAAGATACTATCAACATTGAGAGCAACATTACCCTTAGTCAGGATTTGCCTGAAATAACCAAAAAGATTCGTATCACCGCTCAAACAGATGCGGTGGACAATCCTGTTATCACTATTGACGGCAGCGAGATAACACCCGATTCGTCCGAGAGGAAAATATTAAATTTCACAGCAACAGCATTCGGCTCTTATGTGGAAAACCTGATTATTACGGGTGCCCAAGCGAGAAATACATCGGGAAATGCTTCTGCTTTTGGCATTTATTCCGAAAGCGACATTACGCTTGTCAATGTGGAAACAAACAACCATTCTGCATCTTGCACTGACGGTGAAAGCCTTTGTGCAGGGATTTATCTGAAAGGCGGAACTGCAATATTGAGCAAGGTAACTGCCAATAATAATTTCGGCGAATCATCCGGTGACGCCATTATCATATTTCCTGAGAGCCAAGACCCCGACGATGATGATTCCAGTATTGATTTTCATAGCAGTATCAGTGCCGGAATTTATCTTGATAATACCGTGGCAACAATGAATCAAATAATTACCAACAACAACCATTCTCATTTTGAAGGCGATGGCTTGGCTTATGCTTACGGTATTTATGCAAACGAAATTTCTGCTGCCGTTTCCAACCAAATAGCAGCCGACAATAACTATGCTGACTGTAGCGAGGCGAGCAGTGCATACGGTTATGGTATTTATTTTATCAATAGTACTGTAAATCTGACTCAGGCATCGGCAAATAACAACCACAGCCCCAATGAAGCTGCCGGTATTTACATAGAAGAAAGCATGGCAGTGTTAAACAGGTTGATTGTTGTTGCCAATCAAGGTTATGGTATCAATCTGAATAATGCCAAGGCGTTGGTCAGCAATTCCACTATTGCCAAAAACACATCAGATGGCGTTTATATCATAGGAAATGTTGTTGTTGATAATTGCACAATCAGCGAAAATGAGCAAAACGGCATAAGTACAACATCTAATGAAGAAATAGAAGATGGCAGTGTATTTGTGTATAATTCCATTGTATATGGTAACGGCGTACAAGATTTATCCGGTCAAACTCCGTTGTTTGAAATCTATAATTCTTTATATGGCACAGACAATGGAAATCTGACTATCGACAATAGTTGCAGTAATACCAATCCCGATTTGGAAAGTTATAAGAAGGATAATACACTATGGATAAACGATGTAGATGCAAATGCCGATTTGACTTACTATCAAATCAGTAATCCCGATATATCTATTATAGCCAATGAAAGCAATATGACAGTGGAAAAACTCAAGGTGAATAATAATTCTTTCTTTACCGGCATTATCAACGACAATTACGTTTCTGACCTGCTCCGTTACGACCAGTTAGCCGATGAACGATTCATTGCCATCGGAGGCGATTACACACCCGGCAGTATCCGTTCAAAACCAATACAAACGTTGAAAGCATTGAAAGATACGATTGTTACCTACGGTGATACCGATGTGCTGTTACCAGCAAAAACCAATGTCGGAATAGATGTATCTTACCGTTTAGTGGAAGCAAACGATTCGGTTTCTGTCGTGCAGGAATCGGGCGATTGGAAAGTGAAAATTCACTCTGCCTGCATTATTCCAATCAATATAGAAGCAACTGCCTCAGGATATGAAAACTACAGAGAATTTAATGCAAATCTTACTATCACTATCAATAAAGCGATATTGAATATAACTGCTAATGCCGAAACTAAAACATACGGACAAGTTGACCCCGAGTTAACTTATGTAGCGGAGGGATTTGTGAATAACGAGAATGATAGTGTCATCACAGGACAATTATCTCGTGCAGAGGGTGAAAATGTCAACAGTTATATCATCAATCAAGGTACGCTATCAGCAAAAAATTACAACATTGTTTTTGCAAATGCTGATTTTACTATAAACAAAGCAATATTGAATGTTAGCGTAGATGAAGAACAAGAGAAAATATATGGACAACTTGACCCAGTATTCACCTACACAGCAACCGGATTAACCGAAAGAGATGACAACAGTGTGATTACCGGTCAGTTATCCCGTCCCCAAGGCGAAAATATTGGCACATATCCTATCAATCAAGGCACATTGACGGCAGGAAGTAATTATGATATTGTTTTTACGGCAGACACATTTACGATAAATAAAGCAACACTCAAGATAATAGTAGATGAAGGACAGGAAAAAATATACGGGCAACCTGACCCGGTAGAGTTTACCTACACCGTGAATGGATTGACCGGAGGAGATGACAACAGCATTATTCAAGGTCATCTCGCGCGCGAAGAAGGTGAGAATTTAGGAAAATACCCCATTAATCAAGGAACGCTTTCAGCAAGCAACAATTATATTATTCAATTCATCGAAACGGACTTTACTATTGCTCAAACAAAATTATATGTTGCCATTGATGAAGGGCAAAGTAAAATATACGGACAAACAGACCCTGTATTTACCTATACAATTACCGGATTAATCGGAGGCGACGGCATCAACGTTCTTAGCGGTCAACCAATACGCGAAGAAGGTGAAAATATAGGAACCTACATCATTGAGCAGGGTTCTTTGACGGCAAGTAATTACGACATTATTTTCACCTCGGCTGCATTTACCATAAACAAAGCCATATTGAATATTACGGCAAATGCAGGACAAAGCAAATTATATGGAGAAACCGACCCTGAACTAACCTATACGGCAATCCGCTTCGTAGGCGGTGATGACGCAAGCGGGATTAGCGGGAAACTCATCAGAGATGAAGGCGAAAAGACGGGAAGTTATATGATTCGTCAAGGCTCATTGTTGGCAAGCGACAATTACACAATTAGTTTTACGAACTCCGAATTTAATATTATTGGAACATTAGCCGAATTAGACAGTTTGAAAATAAACGACATTCCGGTTGATTTAACTACAGGAACAACTCTTACTTATGTATTGGACTGCAATACCATCGGCGAAATTAACCTTATGGCAACCGCCCAACAAAGTGGAAATCCGACTATCAATGGAAACCTTTTTTCCCATAAATTTACTCCGGTTATCGGAACCAATCAGTTGGAAATCATTGTCGAATCACAAAATGGGAATCAAACAAAAAATTATACGCTCAACATAATTAGACCTGTTCCAGATGTGATTGTGCAAGTGTGGAATGATGTGCTGTCTGTGATTAACGTTCCGGCAAACAATGGCGGATATTTGTTCAAAGCCTACCAATGGCAGGAAAATGGCAAAGATATAATCGGAGAAACCGGCGGAAATTTATTCTTGAATGGAAACCCCAATGCGTTGACATCAATTTATACAGTACGGCTCACAACCAACGGAGGCAGGGAACTTCAAAGTTGTCCTGTAAAATTGGCTGTGATACCGGAGGTCTCATCGAACAAAATATACCCCAATCCGGTAATCAATAATCAAGCAATATTTGAAAGCGAAGATTTGCTAATTGGCGACAATGTTGAAATATTCAATGAAAATGGAGTGTTGGTAACAAAAACTACTGCTGCTTCCAACCATAAAGTGGAACTGAATTTATCAGGTCTTACCAAAGGCTTTTACGTTATAAAATCGAACAACAAATGTGTAAAAATCATAAAAGAATAAATATGAAAAAATTAATCACCATCATAAGTCTTTTATTTACAGCCGTTGCCACAGTGCAAGGTCAGAATGAATCCCGCCACGAGTTTAGCGCAAACCTTGCGGCTGGAATATCAGTAATTGAATGCCGTTCAAACTGGAATAACAAAAATCACGCAGGAGTGGGATTTGGCGGCGGGCTGGGCTACTCTTATTTCTTCGCTCCGCAATGGAGCATAACTACCGGCGTTGATTTTACTCGCCACAGCAACCAAACAGCATTTGATAACATCGCATTGCAATACCCTATAATCACACCGCCGGGTTTGCTACAGGATTTTTATTTGAATGCTGATTATTCCAATTATGAAGAAACAATAGAAATGTTAAGCATCAATATCCCTTTGATGCTGCAATTTCAGACACAGACTAAACATAAGTTTTATATTGCTGCAGGAGGAAAAATCGGATTTCCGCTATCGGCAAAATATACGGCGAATGCGGAAACAGTTACTACAACCGGCTATTCCGATTTTACCGCGCAAACTTACAAGGATATGCCAATACACGGTTTCAGTACTTATTCCGGTGTAAATTCATCCGGCAAATTGGATTACCGTTTCATCTATGCTTTATGTGCCGAAACAGGTATAAAATGGGATTTGGGAAAACGTTGGTCGCTTTATACAGGCATTTATCTGAATTATGGACTGAATGATATTCGTAAAAACAAACCAGATGAAGAGATGATTATCTATAACGCTGCAAGCCCAAGCGATTATAGATACAATTCATCACTACAATCACAAACAAGAGGAAATAATATTATCAATGATGTTTATCCGATTTCCGGTGGAGTGAAAACAAAAATTTCTTTTAGATAAAATCACAATAGTTGCAATATCATTTAAAATAAACGGTAGTGCGATAAAAAGTATGCTGTTATAAAAATAAGGCAATCAGGGAAATAAACATTATTTTTGTTTTGTAAAAATAAAGATAGAGTCCCATTGTTTCGACTGCCTGAGTACAAAAATAAAGAAAAACCGAATTAAATAAGGCTTTCAGCCTTTATTACAGCACTTTACAAAGGTTTCGAACACGTATGGTCGCAGACTTGCACCATTCCGTGCAAGCAAGCGTTCTTCTACATTTCAATATTTCCGATTAAAAATCTCCGAAAAAACGATGCCTTTGCGTATTTCTTCGCGGTCTGAAAAATCATTTACTTGTACGGATTGCAAATCCGCGCCAACAATTTCTATTGGTGTTTCTTCTTCCAGTTGCCTTACGCCTTCTTCAAATATTGACTGCTGCGGTACAGCGACAGGTTTCCGCTCGCGCCGGTTTGTAAGCGGTACGTTTTTCGCTTGCTTGCTTTGTTGCTGCACCAGCACCGCTTCCTGCAACGGTCGCCCCACCAGCGGCTTTGCCTGCGAATTTTTCTTCTTGGCGGCTTTTGCTGCATTGCTAATGATGGCAACGGCAATCACACCTATAAATATGATGTTTCCTATATCCATTTTATTGTTTTTTTATATGTTTTGCCCGCAATAATATCCTTAATCAAATTCTTTTTATTCCTCGCAATATTTCCCTTTTTCCGGGAGGACCGGGCAGGCGTTCTACCGCAAAGCCTGCTGTTTGCATCGCCCTGCGCACCGAGCCTTTGGCGCAATAAGTAGTTAAAATTGCCCCCTCGTTGCAATGCTCATATAACTTTGCAAATATTTTTTCCGACCACATCTCGGGCTGTTTCTCGGGCGAAAAAGCATCGAAAAAAATCACATCAACATTTTCTTCTAAATCAAATTCGGTAAAATCCGCTTTTATTTTTTCTATGGAAAAATGCGGCGTTATTTCTACCCTACTCCCCCACCCTGCTGCGTGGATTTTTTGAAAATAATTTTCAGGGGATTGCGGGTCAAGCCCGCAATGACAGTTCTGTACCTGCCCGCAATGACAATCTGTTAATTGCGGATAATTCAATTTCTCAATATCTTCGGCTGCCAAGGGATACAACTCTATTGTGCTATAAAATACCTTTTTCCCGCTTTGTTCCGCCTCCAAAAGTGCGAGAAAAGCATTCAAGCCTGTACCGAAACCTACCTCAAAAACACGGATTTCGGTTTTTTCGCACATTTTTAAGCCTGCATTGATGAAAATATGCCTGCTTTCCTGCGCCGCGCCGTTGGTGGAATGATAATGTTCGTCAAACGCGGACGCATAAACCGTGTGCGAGCCGTCTTGTGTTTCAACTATTTTCATTTTAGACTTTTGGATTTTAGACAATTAGACAATAGACTTTTTAATCTGATTTCCAAAGTCTATTGTCTAAAAATCTATTGTCTTGTGTCTGTATTTATTTTATCGGCAGAACTGTTTAGTCGAACAGAAACTGTATCCAATCATCAATTCGTGCGAGCCGTAGTTATTAGAGAACAATTTGTTCAAGTCCAAATTCACGGCATAGCCGAAACGGAACTTGCCCAGCCGCACCGTGAAATTCGGCAGCAGCACCAAAGCCTTGTTTTCTTTGTCAAAATTATCTTTAAACGTTACTCCCGCCCACCAACTGATGTCATCGCGGTCAAGATGTTGCAAAACACGTAAGGACACATCAAGTTGTTTGCGCGAGTTGCCGTCAATATGGAACACCGCCGAAGGCTCTATCTGCACATCGCGCTGCGCATCAAAAGCATAACCGACTTGATAAAACGCCGTGAGCGGGCGCAGCGGCTCGTTATCGCCGAAAATATCAATTTTCACCGGCACCAAATTCGTTACCGACAAGCCGGTAAAGAAGTTGGTTGATTGATAGAAAACGCCCACATTGGCATTTGGGAAAAAACCTGTCTTTTCCTGCACCAACTCGCCTTTTTGCTTTGCCTCTTCCAACATCTTATCGTTGAAATCATAGCGGTACACCTTGCCCGACACGCCAAACGACAGTTGCTTGTCCAGCACCGTGCGCTTGCTGTAGCGGTTGCCGCTCGACAGCGGAATATGGTACGCCAGCGACACCTGTCCGCCCTGTTGGTACGAATAGCCGTTGCGGTCGTTGAAGAGGTAGGCACCAATGCCGAGCCGTTTCTCCGTGCGGGTTTGGAAACTCAACACGGTGGTCATCGGCGCATCTTTGATGCCAATCCACTGCTGCTTGTGCGTGAGCATAAAATGCGTACATTCCGCCGCACCAGCCAAGGCAGGATTCAGCAGGTAACCGTGAAAGTGGTACTGGTTGTAAATCGGAAACTCCTGCGCTTTTACACCCATTGTTGTGCCTGCCAAAAGGGCTGCGGCGATAATGATTTTCTTGATTTTATTCATAATGTATTAGGTTTATTTTTTATTAATCAACGTAAAGTGTCCGACATATTTTTTGCCTGTATCTTCGATGGTCAGCACATACCAATAGTCGTCCGAAGGGAGTTTTTTGCTCATATATTTACCGTTCCAACCGTCCCATTCCGAGTTGGTTGTCCATTCGAGTTCTTTACCGAAACGGTCAAAGATACGCAGGTCAATTCTCTTGTACAGACGCAATTCCGGAATAAGCCACGTATCATACAAGCCATCATCGTTAGGCGAGAAGAAAATGGGAATATCCAACGGTACTTCCGGTACATCAAAGGACAGATTTGTTTTACAACCGTTATCGTCCGTTACATATAATATATGACTGCCAACTTTTAAATCAAGAAATACATTATAACCTTTTGCATAGAGAGTCGTGTCATCTACCCAATACGATATGGGCTGTTCGCCTGCCACAACAAATGTTGTTTGCATTATCTTCTTCATTTCCTGCAAAATGACGTCATTCAACACATCTGTTACTTCCGGCAACGGATTTATCTTAACCGTAATTTCGTCTGATGGGTCGCAACCGCTTTTGAGCAATGTTGTTCTGAAAATGGTCGTTTCGGTTGGGCGTTGCCTGATGAAATAATTATTATCAATAAATTGTGTTGAGTCAGAGGTTATTTTTTCCCAACGAATATAACTGCCTGTAAATGAGTCAAGCGTGTCGGCTCTGAGAATTATTTCATCGCCTATACAAATGGCGGTATCGCGTGGCGTAATGGCGATTTGCGCATTTGCCTCTTTGATTATTTTTTGCTTTGTACGCGCCGGACAAACATTATGCTGCACTTCCACACGGTAGGTGGTTTCGCCCACAGGGGTAAAGGTTACGTTCAGCAAGCCGTCTTTGCTCGCATCAGGCACGCCGTTTGCAGACCACAATACGTTGGTGTATGTGCCGTCAATGGTAATGCCGAGTGTTATGTTTTTACCCATACAGAACCAGTCATTTGACGATTGGATTTCCGACACTTCAAATTTACTGATATTGAACGGAATAGAGATAGCCGCCGGACTGCAATAGTCGTTTGCGGAGGCAGATACTACGATTGTACCAAAGCCTTCGATGTTGGTCGGCACAGTAAAAGGATTGCTCACGCCTTTATCAACGCCATTCACCTTCCACGAATAGGAAACGCCGCTTGCATTGCTGCTGCTTGCCGTGATGCTTACCACATCGCCTTTGCAGGCTTCAATATTCGTTTTATCAACAGAGAAAGCAATATAAGGCTGTATGCTGACAGTCGTTGTTGTCGGCGGAACGGTAGTACAACCGCCTACCGGATTCATTGTGTATGTTATGGTATAAGTATCTGTTGTGCTTGCCAAAGGCGTTATCGTACCGGTGGCAGCGTTAATATCCAAACCGGCGGGCGTTGCGGTAAATGTGCCGCCTGTGTACATACCTTTGTCGTTTGTAAATGATACTGTTTGTGCTGCCGCATCGGAACAGAAAGACGGTGCCGAATAGGCAATATCTACAGAAGGCAGCTGCGTAATCACCATCGCTGTGTCCGCCGTAACAGCCGCACAACCACCTGCTGCTGCGATGGTATAGGTTACGGTGTAAGTCTTTGCTGTGCTTGTACTTGGCGTAACGGCACCGGTCGCTGCATTAATCGTCAAGCCTGCGGGCGTTGCGCTGTATGTGCCACCATTTGTACCGTTCCGAGTTATCGGTTGCGGCGTTGTCAAACTTGTGCAGAAAGGCACGCCTGCGTAGGTGATTTTGGCGGTCGGTTTTGGCGTAATCGTTATGCTTGTCGTTGCAGGTGCGGGCGTACAGCCGCCTGCCGCAAGCATTGTGTAAGTTACGGTATAAGTACCGGGCGTGCTTGTGGTCGGCGTTATTTCGCCTGTTGTCGGGTCGATGGTCAAACCTGCGGGCGCGGCAGAGAACGTTCCGTTTTGCCAATCGCCTTTTTTATTTGCATTATCTACAAAGGTTACGGTTTTTGGCGTAGCATCAGAACAGAAAGGCGTTGCGTATGAAATATCAACCGAAGGCAGTTGCGTAATCACCACCGCTGTATCTGCCGTAACAGCCGCACAACCGCCTGCTGCTGCGATGGTATAGGTTACAGTGTAAGTCTTTGCTGTGCTTGTACTTGGCGTAACGGCACCGGTCGTTGCATTAATCGTCAAACCTGCGGGCGTTGCGCTGTATGTGCCGCCGATATAGGCATTTGTACCGTTCCGAGTTATCGGTTGCGGCGTTGTCAAACTTGTGCAGAACGGCACGCCTGCGTAGGTAATTTTTGCAGTCGGCGGGGCGGTAATGGTGTAAGGAACAGAAAGCGTTGCCTCGCAAAAATCGGTTGCCTTTCCTTTTACGGTAATGCTGCCTGTACCGTCTGTTGCGGTTGCCAATGAGTAAGTGTTTGTTACACCGAAACCTGCATTTTCCCAATCGTATTCTATGTTTGTTGCCGTGCCGACAGGATTTGCCGTAAGTGTTACAACATCATTCAGACAAGCAA
Organism: Prevotellaceae bacterium; assembly: GCA_031261165.1. GTDB lineage: Bacteria > Bacteroidota > Bacteroidia > Bacteroidales > Paludibacteraceae > JAISJU01. The sequence continues at coordinate 26,388 of JAISJU010000182.1, read as the reverse complement.
GCACAGGGTTGTTGGCTACGGTAAATTTATAATTCGGATTTTTCAGCAAAGTCAGTTTAATGTCAATAAACTCACCGCCTTTGAAAATTCTGTAATTCCAAACCGCCGCGCTATCGGCTACGGTCAGAGCGGGCGTTACCAGCGTACTGTCGGTGGGGTTTGTGTTGCCCGAAGGCGGAGGCGTAGTTCCTGCCTTCCACCATATCCATTCGTCAAGCGGCAGTCCGCTCACTGTTTTGCCCTTACCTGTATAAGTAATCACTTCGCCCGGACAGAAATAAAGTGTGGTATCTCTGCCCATCAGGTTGCTGACTTTCACCGTATCTAACAGTTGTAGCGGGCTGCAATATGTGGTGCTGCCCTTTTTCATAAATACGGTAACGCGATATACATAAGTCCCCGAGCCATTGTTGGGAATATCTGTCAGTGTGGCAGTGGTTTGCGTGGGTAATGTTGCCCAATTTACCGGTGGTGCCGGCAAAATTTGTTGTCGTTCCCAAAGGTATTCAAAACTTCCGCCGGCAGGCAAAGCCGTCTTTGAGGTATCTACTTTCAGGGTTACGGTTTCGCCGTAAGCGGCATTTGTTTGCCACACGCCCTGCTTGCCGACAGCAAGTTTTACCACATTGACGGTAAAAGTCGTTGTGTCGCTCTTACAGCCGTCTTTTGTAGCAGATACTTTGTAAATTGCTTTCCCCTGCGTGATACGCCCTGCATCTAAATTAAGCGTTTGTGCTTTAATGGTGTCGCCGCTGCCAGCCGCTGCACCTGTTACTCCGGTGGCATCTACTATCCACGAAAATGCCGTTCCAGCCGAATTAGGGGTAAGTTTGACTTCCTTAGTGCTGCTGCCCGAACAAATAGTTTGGTCGAAAATAGTGTCAATTGTCGGTTTCGATTTTGTGGAAATAATTACTTTCGCCCAATTTTCACAATCATCTTTTTTTACAAAGAAATAATAATTGCCTTTGAGGCTATCGGCATAAGAATTTATTTTAAACTCTTTTTTGAGCGGGTCGCTACTCAATCCGTAACCTGCAATAAATGGGTCATTAGCAGGGTTGTTGCCTTTTTTCCAGCCCCATTGCACATTTGCGCCTGTTTCTGTGGTTGAGCCTAAAATATTTTTCACTGTATCGCCTACGCAATATGCTATTGAATCCGGCGAAACTTTAACATCTAAGGCATCTTTCAATTTGATGCTAAACATACGCGTATAAAATTCCAACACGCCGCAAGTGACGGAAGGCGGGTTGGTATTGGCTGCGGTAGCAGGGTCTTTTGTTATTTTTACACGATACCATTTTTTATTCACTTCCGGCGTAACGTCAAAATCGGGTGTTGTTTGCACTGTGCCTGACAACTGCCAAGTACCGGTACCGGTAGCGGCATTGTAGTTCGGGCTGACTTGCAACTGATAATATAATACAGGCAGCGGGTTGCCAAACAAATCTTCAAAAGTACCGTTTGGCGTAGCCGCATTGGAAGGTACCGATATGTCAAAAGATATGGCTGAAGACGAGCAAACTTCTGCCGACTCCAAACTTGGCTGCTCGCCATCAGGGAAGAAGTCAATTTTCGGCGAACATTTGGTTATCAAAATATCGTCTATCAGCACGTCATTGCCTGAAACTCCGTGTCCATTGTTTCTCAAACGCAGCATATAACTTCTGCCCTGTTGTGTGGTAAATACCAACGTTGTTTGTTTCCAACGCTGAACTTTTCCATTATTCCAATCGCCACTATAACCGTAATCGCGCGTAGAAGTTTCTTCAACAACCGTTTCTACTCCACCATTTATTTCTACCAGCTGGAATATAATATTACAAGGGTCAGGGCCTTCGGGGTCGGCAGAGGCGTACCACGCCGAGAATTGATAAGATGCCCCATCGCCACAAATAGCACTTGGCGGCAAATCATATTCAAAGAAAATGCCCGGAGTTCCTGATGCGTTTATCGCCAACATTCCTGTTCCTGTTACCCCCGTATAACCGGCGGTATGTTCATCTAAACCATGACCTGTCCAACCGCCAAAGTGTCCATCTCCGCGAGTATCTTTAATCACAGCATAACCCGGAGTTTTACCACCCGCATCGTCCGGTATTGACCCTGTACAAATAAATGCGTATTGCGGGTCAATTCTTACTCCATCGCTACCATCTAATGCACCTCTGATTGTGTTGGAACAACCGGCAGGAGTCTTTATGGGGAAATCATATTTTAACACCTCACTTCTGTCACCCACATCGTAGCAGCAAAGCGCGGTAGTAAAAGTGATTTCTTTGCTTGCCCATTCGCCCACTGCTTTGTATTTTACCACTACATCTTTACCCGCAGGCGTGGTAACAGAAATAGATTTGCCTGTGCCTGCCAACGTAGTGGTTACTCCGCCGATGGTTTGTGTCCAAGTGTAAGTAGAGCCTGCCCCTCCAAGTCCCTGTGCGGTAAGCGTGAGGGCTGAGGTTTCACATATTTTTGCGCCATCGCTTGCACCGGTGGAAGTAACAATGGCTTCTTCTTGACAACCGTATACTTTAATATAGTCTATACCCATAACAAAAGCATTGTCAGTATAACTCCCACCACCTTTGCTAAAAGTTATTGTAAATCCGGAAGTAGCATTTCCTAATGTTTTCTTCCCTCTCAATATCATATATGTACCTCCTGCATTCGGTCGAGGTTTTTCCATTATCATATTACCACCCATATCCCAAGAGAAATCACCATTGGTACTGGAAGAATTTCCATTTGGGCTGTTGCCATCGTGAACATTATTTCCATTGCCGTTGGTTTCTACTCTCAGCATTGAATTCCAACAACAACTGTTTGACGGGGTATAATCTAATAGATTGTAGAGTTTTATCTCAATAAAATATTCACTTCCGGGGCGTAATCCACCTATTTGAAATTGAGCAAATTGGTCATTTTCTCCTTGTTTCGGGTTAATTACAATCATACCATCGGTAGGAATATCGGCATATTGCGAACTTAAATCTTTGGGGTTTTTTACAACAGCGTATTGACGTGTTGTATTTTCAGTATAGCCAGGATTTGCTTGTGTTCGTACATTGGAAAATTTATCGGTAGGCACATACGCAAAAGCCGTTTCATCAATGATAAAGCCATCTGCATTAGCATCTCCAATATTCCAGCGTGGGGGTGCAACCCCTCCTGTATAAGTGAAATCCACATCGCTTATCAACCTGTTACTACAAGCCACAGTCGCTTGCGCCATTACATTTGTTGCACCAACGCATAACGACAATGCAAGAATTGTTTTACAAAAGAAGTTGTAATATTTCATAGTAATAAGATTTTACATAATTAGCAGGCAAAAATACACACAAATGCGGAAACACACAAATTATTTCGCAAAAAAGCGATATTTCTGTTCTTATTTTAACGAAGAGGGATAGAAAATATTGTGTCGGATAAGTCAAATGCCATTATGACAGCGATTAAAATCATAAAAATAAGCGCATTAAATTTTCAAACTGCCATTTTGTCGTAAAAATTCAATAATACCTCATTGGTACAAATATTGATATATTCTTCTACGAAAAACCAATTTACAATTTATCATTTACAATTAATTGAAGGAGGAATAAATTATGATTATCAGAAAAGCACAGTGGTTGCCCGAAATTCTTTTAGGCGACTTCTACGGTCAGAAACCCGCAGCAGCAGGCGTTTCACCCTCAACAAACATCGTGGAAACGGACAATGGTTTCCGTGTGGAACTTGCCGTGCCGGGCGTGGCAAAAGAGGACATCAAAGTGGATATTAACAAGGACAACGAACTCGTTGTTTCGGCAAGCAAAAAAAGCGAAACGGAAGAAAAACAGGAAAATTACCTGCGCAAAGAGTTCAGTTTCCTCGAATTTGAAAAAACTTTGACCCTGCCCGAAGATGCGGACAAAGATGCGATTTCCGCCTCGTATAATCACGGCGTTTTGAACATCGAAATTCCGAAAAAAGCAAAAACGGAAGAAGAAGTGAAATCAATTGCGATTGCGTAAAATTGTCGAAAAAATCAGATATTCCATTTCTTGAAGAAATGGAATATCTTTTTTTACTACTATCTATCACTGTTTATAAAATAGATATTCCATTTCTTGAAGAAATGGAATATCCGATTTTTTACTACTATCTACCACTGTTTTTATTCTATATCATCTTCCACGTTTTGACAATGAACATAACGATAATTTTCCTTATCGCCAAACCATTCCAATACTTCACGCTTTTTTAGTTTTGTAACTTTTTCCTCCATCATCCGGTCATAACTACTCCATCGGTAATCTCTGAAATCGCCTGCGAAACCGTGATGTGCCGGATTTCGATGAATATAAATCACAACATTTTGCAAGTATTGTAAATCACTTACTTTCTTGCGTCTAAAGTTTTTACAAAACAAACTACCTTTTCTGTCGGATTGTTTATTGATTGACTTTGAGTAAGATAGGAATAAACGCCGAAACTGTTCACTGATAAAATCGGAATAAATATCTGCACTTGTTTTAGATATTCCATTTTTTGAAAAAATGGAATATCTGTCGGAACGCTGTTTATAATAGTCATTAAACTTTTCTACAACGTTTTTATCAATCTCTTCCAATGATTTTACTCTGACTAAAAAATGAAAATGGTTTGGCATTAGACAAAAAGCGTAAAGTTCCACAAAATCAGTCAAATACATATCAAACTTTTTCATAAAGTAAATATAGTTTTCATCTTTATAAAAAATATTTTCACGATTATTTCCCTGATTATAAATGTGATAAAATATGCCTTCTTCTAATGGGATAAAATATTTGTTCATAGTAAATTTTAAAATTAAAGATATTCCATTTCTTAAAGAAATGGAATATCTATTAATCAAATCAATTAATACACAATTTCACTCAATCGTTTATACCCGTTATACCGCCATCTTGCATTATTTTCCGCAGCCACAAACAGTTCTTTTGCTTGTTCGGGGAATTGTTTTGCAAGTGAGGTATAGCGCGTTTCGCCTTTGAGGAAGTCCTGAAATTTTGTCCAATCCGGCTCTTTGCTGTCAAGTTGCATCGGATTTTTGCCTTCGAGTTCGAGGGCAGGATTGTAACGGTACAAGTGCCAATAGCCACATTCCACAGCAAGTTGCTGTTCTTCCTGCGCCTTGCCCATACCCAAACGCAAACCGTGATTGATACAGGGCGAATAAGCAATGATAATCGAAGGTCCGTCAAAAGCTTCCGCCTCGCGAATTGCCTTCAACGCCTGCGCCTGATTGGCACCCATTGCGATTTGAGCAACATATACATAGCCGTAAGTGGCAGCAATCATACCCAAGTCTTTTTTGCGAATGGTCTTGCCCGATGCCGCAAATTTGGCTACCGCGCCTGCGGGGGTCGATTTCGATGCCTGACCGCCGGTGTTGGAATATACTTCGGTATCCAAAACCAAGATGTTCAGGTTTTTACCGCTGGCAATGACGTGGTCTAAGCCACCGAAACCGATGTCGTAAGCCCAACCATCACCGCCGATAATCCATTGCGACTGTTTGAGGAAATATTTTTGCAGTTCCAACAACTCTTTGCAAAGCGTGCAGGCAGGACAACCGCAAGTATCTGCACCGCTTGCCAACTGCATTTTTACACACTTATAGTTTTCGGACTCTTGCTGTCCTGTTTTTTCCAAATAAACAGCAACATCGTCTAATGTCTTGATATTCGGGTCATTATTACAACCTGTTTCCACAAAATACTGCACAAGTTCCTCTACTGTCATTGCGCCCCATTGTAAGGCTTCGGCGTATTCTTCGGCGGCTTTTCTGCCCGCTGCCTCTGTGTCGTTCATATTGTCGAGCCAATTTTGGGCAGCCGTTTTCACCTTTTCGTGCGTCCATTCTATTGCCAGCAGGGCTTTGGTTTTTTCCACCGCACGGTCGCGCATTTTTTCGGTAGCCAACACCATACCCAAACCAAACTCGGCATTGTCTTCAAACAGCGAGTTTGCCCACGCGGGACCGTGTCCTTTGTCGTTGGTAGTGTAAGGCGTAGAAGGCGCAGATGCGGAGTAAATTGACGAACAGCCCGTAGCATTGGCAATCATTTGACGGTCGCCAAAGAGTTGACTGAGTAATTTCACATAAGGCGTTTCGCCGCAACCCGAGCAAGCACCCGAGAACTCAAACAAAGGCTCTGCAAACTGCGAATTTTTCACGTTGGATTTAATATCCACGAGGCTTTGTTTGGTTTTTACATTATTAATAAGGTAATCCCAATTATCCTGTTCGCAAAGTTGTTCTTCGAGCGGTTTCATAGCCAAGGCTTTTGCGCCTTTGAAACCGGGGCAAACATCGGCACAGTTGCTGCAACCGAGGCAGTCCAGCACATCAACCTGAATGCGGAACTGCATACCTTTCATCGTGGCAGGGGCTTTCACCTCGAGCGTGTTGGATTTGAAACCGGTTGCTTCTTTTTCGTCGAGCACAAAAGGACGAATGGCAGCGTGAGGACAAACATACGCGCACTGGTTGCACTGAATACAGTTTTCGGCGTTCCAAACCGGCACGTAAGTAGCCACACCGCGTTTTTCGTAAGCCGCCGTGCCTTGCTCCCAAGTGCCGTCTTCGCGCCCTTTGAACACCGAAACAGGCAAATCATCGCCCGCCTGCGCATTCACAGGGAACACAATGTCTTTTACGAATGCGGGAATATTGGCATCATCGTGCTTTTCGTCGTCAGGCAGATTTGCCCAATCGGCGGGAATGTCGATTTTGGTATATTCACCACCTCTATCCACAGCCGCATAGTTCTTGTTTACAACGTCTTCGCCTTTTTTGCCATACGATTTGTTAATCATATACTTCATTTTCTCAACCGCCAATTCGTAAGGAATTACGCCTGTGATTTTGAAGAATGCCGATTGCAAAATGGTGTTTGTGCGTCCGCCCAAACCGAGTTCCTGAGCAATGGAAGTAGCATTAATAATGTAAAAAGTGATGTTGTTTTTCGCAAAATATTTCTTCACATTATTCGGAAGATGTTTTTTCACTTCTTCTGCGTCCCAAACGGTGTTCAACAAGAAAGTTCCATTCGGTTTCAAACCTCTGGTAACATCGTAAAGACGCAAGTACGCCTGCACGTGGCACGCCACAAAGTTCGGGTTGTTCACCAAATAGGTGGAGCGAATGGGCGAATCGCCGAAACGCAAGTGCGAGCAGGTGAAACCGCCGGATTTCTTGGAGTCGTAAGCAAAATATGCCTGACAATATTTGTCCGTGTTGTCGCCAATAATTTTGATGGAGTTTTTGTTGGCACCCACCGTTCCGTCAGCACCCAAGCCGTAGAATTTCGCCTCTACCGTTCCTGCGGGGTTGAGCGAAATTTCGGGTTTCAGCAGCAAAGATTTGAAAGTAACGTCATCAACAATACCTACCGTAAATTGATTTTTCGGCTCGTTCAATGCCAAATTTTCATAAACAGCCAGCACTTGCGAAGGCGTGAAATCTTTTGATGCCAAGCCGTAACGTCCGCCCACAATGATTGGTTTCTTTTCGCAGGGAATGTCTTTGCAAGATGCAAATGCCTCAACTACATCAAGATACAGCGGGTCGCCGTTTGCACCCGGCTCTTTTGTTCTGTCGAGAACGGCGATGCGTTTTACCGTTTCGGGGATAACTTTTCCGAGATGTTTTACGGAGAAGGGACGGAACAAATGCACGCTTACCAAGCCTACTTTTTCGCCTTTTTCGCGCAGATAATCAATCGTTTCGCGGATTGCTTCCGTACCCGAGCCCATTGCCACAATGATGCGGTCGGCATCGGGTGCGCCGTAGTAATCGAACAAGCCGTATTGACGTCCGGTGATTTTCGCAATCTCATTCATATACTCTTCCACCACATCAGGAACGCTGTCGTAGAACGCATTAGACGATTCGCGCGATTGGAAATAGATGTCGCCGTTTTGCGCCGTTCCGCGTACAACGGGGTTGGTTTGCGGGTTGAGCGCACGGTCGCGGAACTCTTGCAGTGCTTTTTGGTCAATCAATCCGGCGAGGTCATCGTTTTCCAAGGCTTCGATTTTCTGAATTTCGTGCGAAGTGCGGAAACCATCGAAGAAATGAACAAACGGAATGCGGGTTTTGATAGCCGCCAAGTGAGCCACTGCCGCCAAGTCCATCACTTCCTGCACGGAGCCGGTAGCGAACATTGCGCAGCCTGTTTGGCGCACAGCCATAACGTCTTGGTGGTCGCCGAAAATTGACAGCGTGGAGGTTGCCAACGCGCGTGCCGACACGTGATAAACGCCCGGCAGCAGTTCGCCCGCCACTTTGTACATATTCGGAATCATCAACAGCAATCCCTGCGATGCAGTGAAAGTGTTGGTCAATGCGCCTGCCTGCAATGCGCCGTGCATCGCTGCCGCCGCGCCGCCTTCGGACTGCAATTCTTCTACTTTGACGGTTTCGCCAAAAATGTTTTTGCGCCCCGCCGCTGCCCATTCGTCCACATATTCTGCCATCGTGGAAGAGGGCGTAATGGGATAAATTGCTGCCACTTCGCTAAACATATACGCGATGTGCGCCGCTGCCTGATTTCCGTCACAGGTCAGTTTTTTTAGTGTTTTTGCCATTTTGTGTTTTGTTTTAAAAATGAATAAAATATTTTTTAGTTGATTTTCTTATATAATTTCTTTGTCGTATTTTTATTTTAATGATAGCCTGATTTTAATACTGAATAAAACTACAATCAGTTTTATTTACATTTTTTTTATTGTTCTATCTCCGCTACACAACGCACTGATTGTCCTTCATCACGGGTATCTACACTCCATACATACACCTGAACATAACTATCTTCACTACCAAAACACAGGAAATCAGCACCTCCTATTTTATTGGAAGCATTACCCCAATAGTAACCAAATGCCGCATAATAGCCATTTTGTATAGTACAAAGTCTCCCATCACGTCCTGCTATGTACCCTACTGCCGGTAAAAAAATAGCGTTATTACCACTGCCAAAAATACGCCCATAGACAGGGTGCGTAGTCCATTTACTTCCAGCATCTAACAAACTTTGCAATTCTTCATTAGTAGGCACACGCCAACCATTGGGGCAAGGGTCGTTTGCATCTATCCATTTAGTATCTTCATCAGAGAGGCTGTTGTCCCATTTTGTAGTACCATCTGTATTTATCATAGAATCTGTAGCACTCCAACCTACTTTCCTATTCCATTGATATAACATTCCTGGGGCTTCTTTTTTTTCAGTAAAAGTTCCTGGTTTATCTACATTGCGTGTCGCCCATTTAACTCCATTTATCACAACACCAGGGTCTGTAGTTTCAGTAGTTAATGTTACATCTCTTTTATTTTCTTCTTTTTTGCAAGAAAATAAGACAAATGGTATTAGTAATAATAATGTTAGTTTTTTCATGTGTTTCTATTTAATTTTTGCATCACTTCCCAATATCATAAAACTCCCGCGTAATATACTCTTTCAATGTTTCCTCATCGGGCAATTCCACCATATATTTTTGAACAAAAATATTAGGGTCAAGCCCAGCGGTGGCATATTTTACTTGCGTATTGCCTTTGTCGACGCAAAGCAGAATTTTTAGAAACGTGTTACGTTTCCCAATGTTGACCATTTCGAGCATATCCTCGAAATGATGCGACAGATTTTGCCCGCTATTTTCACACGCCTCTTTTGCCCTGTTTATTACAGGTACAAAATGTCTGTATTCCGAATATTCCAGCACTTTTGCCAATTTTCGCGCCGTCCAATATTCGTTGCCGTTTTCGTCAATTTGCTTTATTTGTTCAAAAACCGACAAGTTGTTTTTGAGATAATTCTTCTGATTTTATCATTTATCCTTTTATTTTTCTTCAAAGATTGTTTCAAAAATTATTCCTATCTTTGCACCGCAGTCCCGGGAACTTCCTCTCTCGAATATTTAATGTTGATGATGAAGCCGGGTTTTTTCTTTTTTTAGTGTAATTTCATAATGGCGCAAAACCAACCTGCATAGTTGCATTGCATTATTTAGTATTTTTCTCCAATTCTTTCTTATACTCCTCTACATTCCAATCAATTCCCCAATTTTTAAGATAATCCGCTAATGGCGGCAATCCTACGCTTGCACGCCTATTATCCACATTGTCAGGGTCTTCGAGTGGCGAAAGAACATTTTTGTTTAATTCTGCATTCCAATCTAATTGAGACCCGTATAACTGTTTTTTGCCTTCTCTTACCAAAATTCTATCTTCCAACATTGCCAAATGCACGGGGCTTGCATTATTGTTTTTAACTGCTTCTCTCAACATTTGCAAATATTTTTTTTGCGTAGCCAAATCAGAATGTTGAATAACCAAGAATAATGTTGCACTTGCTTGTTTTCCTACTTTATCTTCGCCTACCCAACCATATTTATCCAATATTTCTTCGATTTTTATCAAATTTAGGCTATCTTTATAACGCATTATTTGCGCCAAACTATCAACTTGTTTGTTTGGTAGTCCAAATTTATTTCTTGCAAGAATAAATTTTTGCCTGATTTCTTGGTCATCGGCAAAAATAGTTAATAATTTTTCTTGCAAAGGCTTATCATAATTTGCCTCAATTTCATCAAGTTTCTTCTGCATTATTGCAACTAACTTTTCCCATTGAGGATTGTCGTGCAACGAAATCAAATCATTGTCTTTCTGTAAATGCCGTGCATCATAAAAACCTTTCTCAAATGCTTTATTTAACCACTCAAAAGCCAACTCTTTCTTTCCCGCCAATGCCGCTACACAAGCCGCATTATATAAAGGCATATCCAGATTTAACTTCAATGCTGATTGAAAACTTTCTAATGCCTTTTCATAATTCTTATCCATATAAGCAGCATCTGCCTCATTAATGTAAGATTGATAAGTCGTTTGTCCAAAAGCACAGGAACAAACAAATAAGAACATAATAATCATTTTGTTTTTCATAATATTTTGATTTTAAAGTTAATACAAATACCCAATCAGCCAGTTGCGAATGGTCAAAGCGGTGTTAATGGCGTGAGCCGCAGAGGCTTGCAACGCCGATTGCACCGGTTGTATTTGTTTTACAAGTGATTTGAAATCCATATTTTCTTTTGGTAAAACGTAACACGTTTTTATAAACGTGTTACGTTTGGAAACTATAATCTTTTAATACAAAAACCCAAACAACCAAAGCGGCACCCTCCGCCCCTCGCCGATTTCGGTTTTGTGTTCGGCGTAAAATATGTTCGGATTTATCTTTTCCTGCTCTTTTTCTTCCACTTTAAACTGCAATTTCGAGTTCCTGTCTATCATAAAATCAGCGGCGTTGTCTGTTGCCGCATTGACTTTGTGCCGCGTGTGAAGCGCGTGATAAAAAAACGTTTTGCGCAAATCTTCGCTTTCCACGTTGGGCGAAACAGCGTACATCAAATTCGTGTTGTGCATATACACTTTTTCCGGTTTTTTCGGAAATTCCTCGTTCTGCGGGTACAACAAATTGAAAAAACGCGCATCTTTCAAATATTTAATGTAATTCATCACCGTTGCCCGCGAAGTTTCTATTTCTTTGCTGTACTGGCTCACATTGGGCGCACAGGGCGTTTTCAATGCCAAGAGGTACAGCAGTTTACGGACTTTCGACAAATATTTTATATCAATTTGCTTTATCAACAAAATATCCACTTCGAGCATCATATTCATTGTTTTTAGCAAATTTTCCGAATAATTGTACTTTTCCAAATAACACGGATAAAAACCGTGATGCAAATAATCTTGAAAATATGCCAAGGGCTTCACTTGCGCACAAATTTCTTCGGCAATTGCCGTGTGATTTTTCAAAATTTCCGACAATGTATATGCCTGTAAATCAACACCAGCCTGAATATTCAGAAACTCGCGAAACGAAAACCCGCGCAGGTTATATACCTTTATTATATCGTGCAAATCGCTGTTCTCGTCTTTCAAACGCATCACCGGCGAGGCAGTGAAAACGATTTTCAAATTGGGAAAACGCTCGTAACATATTCTTAATTCTTTTGACCAATTTTCATATTTAAACATTTGGTCGATAAGCAAAGTTTTTCCGCCGTGCTTGTAAAAATCGTCTGCAAACTCAAGCAATGTGTGCTTGGTAAAATAAAAATGGTTAAAATTAATGTATAAACACGAGCGGTCGGTGTCGAAATGTTCTTTGGCATATTGCAACAAAAATGTGGTTTTTCCCACGCCGCGACTGCCTTTGATGCCGATAAGCCGCTCACTCCAGTCAATCTCGTCCATCAGCAGACGCCGCACGCCGCCGGCGAGATGTTCCACCAAATATTTATGCGTTCTGTAAAAGGTTTCTTCCACCGCTAAACTATGTTTATTTTAATCGGCAAAATTACAAATTTATATTGAATTTGCAAAGTAGAGATTGCAATTTTATGTATTTTTCTTTTCCGTTTTCTATTTTCAGACATAATGTTTATCTTTGCCCGCGAAATTTTTAAAAATAAAAAGTTATGAAGAAAGCATACGTTTTTCCCGGACAAGGCGCACAATTTGTGGGTATGGGAAAAGACTTATATGACAATTCGCCGTTGGCAAAAGAGTTGTTTGAACAGGCAAACGATATTCTCGGTTTCCGCATTACGGACACGATGTTTGCAGGCACAGACGAGGAATTGAAACAAACCAAAGTAACGCAACCCGCCGTTTTTCTGCACTCGGTGATTTTGGCAAAAACGCTTGGTGCAGATTTTCAGCCCGATATGGTTGCCGGACATTCGCTCGGCGAGTTTTCTGCCCTCACAGCCGCCGGTGCGTTGTCGTTTAAAGACGGATTGACACTCGTTTCCAAACGCGCTCTGGCGATGCAAAAAGCCTGCGAGGCAGCACCTTCTACAATGGCTGCCGTGCTGAATTTGCCTGACGAAAAGGTGGAAGAAATCTGCGCCGCCATTGCGGGCGAAACGGTCGTAGCAGCAAATTACAACTGCCCCGGACAACTCGTTATTTCGGGTACGATAGCGGGCGTGGAAAAAGCCTGCGAACTTTTGCTCGCCGCCGGTGCCAAACGCGCCCTACGCCTGCCTGTGGGTGGTGCTTTCCACTCGCCGCTGATGAAACCTGCCGAAGTGGAACTCGCTGCCGCCATTGCCGAAACGCCGATTAACACGCCGATTTGTCCGGTGTATCAAAACGTTTCCACGACAGCCGAAACCAACCCGGAAACCATTAAAAAGAATTTGATTGCGCAACTTACCGCGCCTGTGAAATGGACACAATCCGTACAAAATATGATTGCAGACGGTGCTACTACGTTTATTGAAGTTGGTCCCGGAAAAGTTTTGCAGGGATTGGTGGGGAAAATTAATAAGGAAGTTACGGCGCAGAGCGCGTAAAAAAAGCAATAAAAAAAACAGGTTTCACTTTCGAGCGAAACCTGTTTTTTTATTGACTTTAAAACACATACGCCAAACCTACACCATTACCTGATAATTGAATTTGGAAACTCCCTTTTGGGTGTGTTGTGCTTAAATATTTTTTTTCAAACTCATCTTGAACTTGTTTCTTTTTGGCACCACCAACAGCCATTTGTGGGATACTGGCAATGATAAACGCCTCACCAACCACACAACCCAAATACCCCAAAGTAAGGTATATTCTTTTATCGTTATGGCTTGCTCCGACAATAACCGCCATTAGACCAACGCCTGTCAAAGCAATGCCACCGCCAAGGAATCGCCATCCCCTGCGCGAAATTTCCTGTCCTATCTTAAACTTTTCATAAAGTTCTAAATCATATTTTTTCAACAAAAACTCTTGGTCGTCATCACTCAAGCCCAAAAAATCTTTTTTTTCTTTTTCGGGAAAATCACTGTTTGCAGGCAATTTCTCTTCTTTGTAATCATCAAATAAATCAATCGTGCCATTTTTATAAATGACCGAAGAAATGTCTTTTTTCAACATCGTATAAATCGGTCCTTCCGGATTGGCAGACAATTTGTACTTAATGTTGTCAATGTTGATTTCCATTACTTTTGCCTCAATATTTCGGGCATCTTTTGTTACAATAATATCTTGCGACCAGATAGTTGAAACAAGACTTACACAAACAATTAAAAGTAAAAATCTCTTTTTCATACAGAAAACAGTTTTAATATTGTTGTTGAAATAATTGTAAGATTTGTTCTATAAAAGCCGTTTGTACATTTTCCATTTCCGCTTTATCATAAATGTACAAAAGTATAATATCATTCTGTTTTGTTACTTCAAAATAAAAAATAACTCTCCCGCCACCGCTTTTTCCTCTTCCTTTGCTTGCGATAGCAATGCGGGCTTTACGGCAGTTCGGACAAATTTCATCACCCATTGTCGGATTATCTTCTAATTCTTTTAGAAAAGCAAGATAATCGTTCTTCAACGAAGGATATTTTTTACCTAATTTCTTCAAAGCCTTTTCAAATTCAGGCGTTGCATCAAAGTTCATAGGCTAATTGATAAGCGGATTTCAATACTCTTTTGCCCTGTTGCGCCTCACGCATTTCGCGCAAACCTCTTCGGATACCGCGCACAACCTTGTCTGCCTCTTTGAATATCAAAAAACGTTTGTATTCAGCCTGCGACATTTTTACTTCCATTTCCATAACAATTAATTCTTTAGTTTTATTGTTTTATTGTTTTATTGTTTTCGGCAACAAAGGTAAGTATAATTTTGCACTTACACAAATTTCTACATCAACCGCGCCACCAAGCGTTCATCAGCGCACTCAAACACGCGCCCCGAATATTTATGCACAAAATTCATATTATGCGTAGCCATAATGATGGTCGTTCCGTTTTCGCGGATATGGTAGAGGAGTTGCATAATCTGGTCGCCGGTGTGGGGGTCGAGGTTGCCGGTCGGCTCGTCTGCAAGGATTATCTCGGGCGAGTTGAGCAGGGCGCGGGCAATGACGATACGCTGTTGCTCGCCGCCGGAAAGTTCGTGCGGCAATTTGTAGCCTTTGTTGCTCATTCCCACGTGTTCAAGCACTTCATTGATGCGGGTTTCTATCTGCGATTTGTCACTCCAACCGGTGGCGCGGAGGACAAATTCGAGGTTGTTATGCACCGAGCGGTCTATCAGCAATTGGAAATCCTGAAAGACGATGCCGAGTTTTCGGCGCAGGGGCGGAATTTCTTTGCGGCGGATTTTGGGCAGGTTGTACTCAAAAATCTGTGCTTCGCCTGTGAGCACCGGCACTTCGGCATAAAACGATTTCAGCAACGAACTTTTGCCGCTGCCCACTTTTCCCACCAGATAGACAAATTCGCCTTTGCCAACTTCCAAATCGACACCTTTGAGAACCAACTGTTCCTCGCGGCAAATATCCACGCCGCTGTATTTTATTAACATAATAATTGAATGAATGAATGAATGAATAATTGAATGAAATAACCGAATAATTGAATAAATAGAAATACCGCGTTAGCCATTCAATTATTCATTTATTCAATTATTCGATGATTAAATAAATTCCCGCAAAAATAAATATAATTGCCGATATAATGCGTATCCAACGCTCAATAATTTTAATATTATTGAAAAAAAGGCTGATATTCGCCATTCCGAAAGTGAGAATGAGGGCGGCAAGCACTACGGGCAAACCTGTTCCGATGGCGTAAGTGATGGGCAAAAACATTCCTTCGGGCGTGGCGATGATAAGCGGCGTGAGGATACCGAAGAAAAACACAACCGTATGCGGGCAAAACACCAGCGCAAACGCCGCGCCAAGCAGAAATGAACTGTATTTTTTATCCTTTATCTTTTTATTGAAAAAGGCGGTTATTTTTGAAGAAAGCGGCAGGTTGAAAGGCAAAATATCAAGCATTAATATACCCAAAACGATTAAAAAAATACCCGCCCAAAGTTCGCTGTGCGTTTGAAATATCGCGCTGATATGCAACGCATCTGCACCAAGCAAAACAAGCGAGGCAAGCAGCGTGTAAGTGAAAACGCGCCCAAGCGTATAAAGCAAACCGTTATAAACGGCGCGGCGTTTTTCTTTTAAATCGTTGCAAATATAGCCGATTGCGGTGATATTGAGCATCAGCGGGCAGGGGTGCAACGAGGTTACGATGCCAAGCAAAAAGGCTGTGATAAGCGGAAAACCGCTCGTGGCTAATAAACTTTCCAAAAATTCCATTTTTTTAATGGTTAGTGGTTAATGATTAGTGGTTAGTGATTAATTAAGCATTGACAATTAAGCATTAACCATTATTTGTCCGTCTTTCATTTCAACAATCCTGTCGGAAATATTGGCGAGCGCGTGGTCGTGGGTAACGATGACAACTGTTTGTCCAAATTCGTTGCGCAGGTCGAAAAAGAGTTTGTGCAATTCTTCCTTATTTTTTGTATCGAGGCTGCCCGATGGCTCGTCTGCAAGGATAACCGATGGATTGTTTATCAGGGCGCGGGCGGCGGCTACGCGCTGTTTCTCGCCGCCGGACAGTTCGGCGGGCTTGTGCGTGAGGCGGTCGGTCAGTTTCAGGAAATCGAGGATTTCGCGGGCGCGGGTTTCGGCGGCTTTGAAGTTGGTTTTGGCGATGAGGGCGGGCATCATCACGTTTTCGAGCGCAGTAAATTCGGGCAAAAGTTGGTGAAACTGGAAGATGAAACCGATGTGACGGTTGCGAAATGCGGCAAGTTCCTTTTCTTTCAATTTATAAATATCCGTACCATTAATGGTTACAGTACCGCTGTCGGGCTTGTCGAGCGAGCCGATTATTTGCAAAAGCGTGGTTTTGCCTGCGCCGCTGGCACCGACTATGGACACGATTTCGCCCTGACGGATTTCCAAATTCACATCTTTCAGCACCTGTAATGTGCCGAAACTCTTGTTGATATGTCGGGTTTGTATCATTTTTTATGAAGAAATTTCGGCAAAGGTACAGCATTCCGCATAAAAAAACAAATGCAGGATTATTTCCTGCATTTGTTTTTTTTATTTCGGTTAAGATTAATTTACCAAGTAATATAAAATAAGATTATATACGAGGTGGTATAACACCACGTATAAAAGTATGGCACTAATCAATATAGTACTGACCATCAATATTGTTTTTAAATATCGTCTCATTTACAAAGAATTTTGGGGACAAAGATAGGGCTTAATTTTTTATAAAACAAGTTTTTTGTGTATTTTTTTATGCCGGAAAGCAAAAAATATCAACAATGCCGATAAAATGCTCTGTTCAAGGATGTTTTTTGTGTTTCTGCACGTAATTTATTGCCCAATCAATGGCATTGGCATAAAAAATACTATTATAAACGGGAGTGCCGTAATGAATTTGGGGGGTAGGTATGCCTGCTTCGTAGCGACAAGGGTTGGAAATGGAGTCGTTGCCGTTGCCGAAGAGGAAACCGCTGTCGCCCACCCAGACGAAACCGAGCGAGGTGTGGCGCAGGGCAGTAACCTGCGAGGTGTAGATGGTGTTGCCGTAAGTGAAAACAACGGCACTGTCGGGCGCGGGGCTGAGGGTGGCGGTGATGGTGGCGTCTTCGCCCCAATGGCGGCTGCGGAGGTCGCCGAAAGTGCCGTTGAGTATGGGGTCGTCTATGAAACGGAAACGGTATGCCGAGCCTGCTTCGTTGCCCAAACCGCCGGAAACTGCCGAGCCGAAGATGCGATTGACAAGCGTTGCGGCGTGTTCGCTCTCGCAAAAGGCGAGGAGTACGCCGCGCTTGATTTTGACAAAATAGTTGAGGGCATTGAGGGCGTTGCCAAACATTTCGGTGTTCATTGCCGAAAAATAATTGCCGCCCAGCACGATGATGTCGGGGTTTTGCGCGTCAATGTAGCCGACCGTGAGGATACAGATGGGCGGCGGGCAGCCTTCGACAATGGCGACTGTGCCTTTGCCGACAAATTTGAGTATGGCGGTGGCGGGGCGGGCGGCGTATTCGGGTTGTATGGAAGGGGCATAGAGGGGGTTGCCGAGCCCCATCACACGGATTTGCCGAGCGGCGGAAAGGGTATCGGCGGTTTGTCCGGTAACGGCGGCTTCGCCCACTACAATGTGCGAGCCGCCGCAACCTGCGCATAAAACGACTATGAAGACGAGAAAGAGTGATTTTTTCATAACAACGCCTCCTTGATATGGGGGTAAAAGTAGGCGTTGAGTTCTTAATATGTGTCTATATTATTGTTATTTACGCTTTTTTCCGTAAGGCGCGGCGGGCGTTAAGAATCGAAATGTTTTTTAGGCGGATTTGCTAATATCTATGGGGGTATATGGAAATTATGCAAGTTTGAGTTTTTTTAGAACGCGGATTTACACAGATAATAAAAATCTGCGTAATCCGCGTTCCTTTGATTATTCGCCGCCCATCACCGGCTCATCGGGCTTGGGCAGATACACAACAGATTTCCGCGAGGCGGAGGCTACATAGAAAAAGCCGCAAGCCTTACCCGCCGGCTGAATGTTGGTGCGCGGCGGGGCGGGCGGTCCCATAAAGGGGTTGGCGCTGCCGCTGCTGTTCACTTCGCTGATAAAGCGGTAGTAGTCGTGCGAGATGCCGTAAGCATAGACGGTTACGCGGCTGTCGGGGCGGAGTACGCGGTAGTCGTCAGGCTCGCCGTCTGGCTCTTTTTTGAAACCGTAAACGGGGAAATTGCCGTCAATGTAGCGACCGTTGAAGTACATATCATCTATGTAAAACCAGCGGTTGATGCTGTCGTTGCGCAGGCTGTCGTTCACGGCGACTTTGCCCATATAGTAGTTTTGGATTTCGGCTTGGTCTTTGACGAAAATGTACATTGTCAAATAATTTTCGCGGCGGTAATGCTCGGTTATCACCACGCTGTCTATGGGGTTGATTTGATAATCTATCGAACTTTCCGACCAGAAATCACCTTCGCCGCAATGCACATCGAGGCGGTATGTCGCGCCTACTCGGGCGGCAAAGGGCGGGGTGAGATATACGCCTGCCGTGTCTTCCGTAAGCGTATAAACCGTTGCGCCGTCTGTGACGGTTACCGTTGCGCCGCTCACAGGGGCGGGGCGCGATTTATCGTAAAAATCGTTGGTGAGGCTGAGCATTATCCTGTGCTGCAAGGTGTCTGTGGTCAGCCCGCCCTCTACGACAAGCATTTTTGTGCCGCCTTCGAGCGGCAATGTGATGTCTTCTACGCAGGAGGCGAAGAAAAGGGCTGTGCTGATTATAATAAACAGATTTTTCATATAATTCTTGCGATTAATTATGCAATTCTTTGCGTTGGTTACGTAATTCTCTGCGTTGGTTACGTAATTCTTTGCGTTGGTTATGTAATTCTTTGCGTTGGTTACGTAATTCTTTGCGTTGGTTATGTAATTCTTTGCGTTGGTTATGTAATTATTTCAAAAATAAAAGTTATACGTTACCGATGGCACAACCGAAAAGAGGTAAAGCATTTTGGTTTGCAGTTCATCGGGTTTTTCGCTGCTTTGAATGAACATCACCGCCCAAACGTTTTTGCGGGCGTAGGCGTTGTAGAGCGAGAAATTCCATTCGCCCTGCCAATATTTCCGTTTACGGCACTTGACGGTTGCCGAGAGGTCGAGGCGGTGGTAATCGGGGAAACGGTAATTGTTTCGCTCGCCGCTGAAAACGGGTATCAGGCGGTTGCCGTACCACATTTTGCCGGTCGGATAGGTTACCGGCTGACCGGTGTTGTAAATCCAGTTGGCGGAAATATTGACAAATTTATTAATATCCCAACTCAACACGGCTACGAAATTGTGCGGGCGGTCAAATGGCGAGCGGTATTCGTTGCCGAAATTGATGCCCGCAACGGTGCGGTAACTGTGGGAGTAGGTATAAGAAATCCAGCCGGTGAGTGCGCCTGTGCTTTTGCGGAAAAGAAACTCCGCGCCGTAACTGCGCCCTTTGCCGGTGAGAATTTCTGTTTCGATATGCGAGGCGTTGCCCATAAAATCGGGATTATCCTTAAAATCTATCAAGTCCGAAATGGTTTTGTAATACAGTTCGACAGAAGTTTCCAACCGATTGTCGAAGAAATTATGAAAAAATCCCGCCGTGTATTGATTGCTCTGCTGCGGTTTGATGTTCGGGTTGATGGGATACCAGACATCGAAAGGCGTGCCGCCGGTGGCGTTTGAGCCGAGCAGGAGGTTTTGCGTCGTGTGCGAATATGCGGCTTTGACAGACGATTTGATGCGCGGCAGCAAAAGCACCGCCCCGATGCGCGGCTCGGCAGTGAAATAGGTTTTGCCGTTTCTGAACGCCGTGCCGCGAATGCCGTATTTTACCGACAAAAGATTATCAATAATGTTATGTTCGTTGCTGGCATACACCGCGTACTCGCCCGCATCTTGCGCATTGAAAACGGTATCGTTGATAATTTGGCTCTTGCCTGTGTTTTTTATTTCGCCCGGCTTGAAATAATGATAAGTGCCGTTTGCCCCAAAGCGCAGTTTGGATTTTTCGCCAAAGAGTTTTACGAAATCTACTTTCGCCGTGTAGTCATTCACGCGCGAAGTCCAGTTGATGCCGAACTCGTTCATAGCCATATCCAGCGCGTAGGAATATTGGGTGTAAATGAGCGAGGCGTTCATAAAAAAGGTGTTGCTGAACAAGTGATTCCATCGCGCCACAGCCGCGCCGTTGCCGAAGTCAAGCCCCGCCAAGCCCTGCGCCCCGAACTTGTCCCTGCCCCAGTAGCCGGACACGAAAACCCTGTTCTTCGCGTCAATATCGTAATTGATTTTTGCGTTCAAATCGTAGAAGTAGAGGGTATTATTCCGTATATCCTCATTCGGCGCGAGGGGCAAAAATAAATCGGCATACGTGCGCCTGCCCGAAACGTAGGCGGATAATTTCTCTTTTATAATCGGCGTTTCGAGCGTCAGCCGGCTCGAAATAAGCCCGATGCCGCCCGAGCCTTTGAATTTTTCGGCATTC
Organism: Prevotellaceae bacterium; assembly: GCA_031261165.1. Classification (GTDB taxonomy): domain Bacteria; phylum Bacteroidota; class Bacteroidia; order Bacteroidales; family Paludibacteraceae; genus JAISJU01. The sequence continues at coordinate 5,449 of JAISJU010000182.1, read as the reverse complement.
GGCTTTTTGGTCGAAACATCAAGCACGGAAGACAGCCGCCCGCCGTAAATCGCCGGAATGTCGCCTTTATATAATGTAGCGTCTTCCACCACCTCGTTGTTGAATACGGAAAAGAAACCCATCAGGTGCGAGGCGTTGTAAATGGCGGCGTCATCGAGCAAAATCAGGTTTTGGTCGGTATTGCCGCCGCGCACGCTGAAACCCGATGTGCCTTCTGCCGCCGCTTGCACACCGGGCAACAGTTGTATGGACTTGATAATATCCACCTCGCCGAGCAGCGCGGGCATTTTTTTGATGGCAAGAATGGGCAATTTCTGCGAACTCATCGACAGTTCTTTCACGTTGGCATCGTTTCGGCGGCTGGAAATTTCCACTTCGTTCAGTTCTACGGCTGCGCTGTCCTTTGGCGCAGAATAAGCGGTAGCGGAAATAAGCAGAAATATGATAGGAATGAGATGTTTCATAAAAAAAATTTGCGCAAAGATAGGGTTTTTCTTTGAAAATAAGGTATATTTTTTCAACAATATTTACTACTTTTGTCCGTTCAATATTATAAAGTAAAACGATAACCAATGAAATATATTGTATATGCCGTATCTTTTGTGCTGATTGCGCTTTCCACCGTTTCCTGCGGGGCAAAATACGCCTTGCGCAAAGCCGACCGTCAGTACGAAACGGACGAATACTACGCCGCCGCCAACCAATACCGCAAAGCCTATCGCAGCATTTCGGCAAAGGACAAAGACCTCCGTGCCTCCACCGCCTTTAAAATGGGCAACTGCTACCGCCTCACAGGAAACAGCCAACGCGCCGAATACGCCTACCAAAACGCCGTGCGCTACAATCACAAAGAAGATATTGCCATTCTTTATTACGCCGAAACGCTGCGCAAGAACGCCAAATACGCCGATGCGCAAAAGCAATATGAGGCGTATGCAAAAAAACACCCCGATGATATTTGGGCGCAAAACGGTATTCTCTCTTGCCAAAAAATAAAAGAATGGCAAAAAGAAAAAACGCGCTTTGAGATTAAAAAAGCCGATGTGCTGAACTCGCGCAAGTTCTCGGAGTTTTCGCCCGCTTTTTCCAATCAGGAGGGCGATGTACTCTATTTCAATTCCTCGCGCGAGAATGTCGCTATCGGCGGAAAGGCAAGCAAAATTACCGGCTTGCGCAACAACGATTTCTTTGTTGCCAAGCAAAATTCCGCAGGGAAATGGGAAACGCCTACTGCCATCGAAGGCGATTTGAATACCTTTTATGACGAAGGCACGCCCTCATTTACCGCCGATGGCAAAACGATGTATTTCACGCGCTGCAAAACAGACGGTCGCAATGCGCAAATCTACAAATCCGCCCGCGCGGGTGCGCAGTGGAGTGCCGGCGACAGCGTCATTGTTCTCAAAGACAGCACCCTGATGGCTGCCCACCCCGCCATTTCGCCCGATGGACAGACGCTTTACTTCGTGTCCGATATGACGGGCGGTTTTGGCGGAAAAGATATTTGGAAAGTCGTACTGCTCGAAGGCGACAAGTGGGGCGCACTCGAAAACTTGGGTGCGGACATCAACACGGCGGGCGATGAAATGTTCCCCTACGTGCGTGCCAACGGCGACCTCTATTTTTCTTCCAACGGACACCCGGGCTTTGGCGGGCTGGATATTTTCCGCGCCGTGCCCAAAGGCGAGGGCTGGGAAGTAAGCAATATGCTCACGCCGATAAACTCTGCCGAAGACGAATTTGGCATCACCTTTGCGGGCAAAGAAGAACGCGGCTTTTTCACGTCCAACCGCAAAGAGCCGAAATATCTCGACAAACTTTGGTCGTTCCAACAAAAGAAAATCGAATATTTCCTCTACGGCTGGATAAAGGACACGAAAAACGATGCACTCGAAGATGCCGCCCTGCGCATTGTGGGCGATGACGGCACGAACAAAAAAATCGCCCCGCAGCACAAAGACGGCGCCTACCGTTTCGAGTTAAAAGAGGGCGTGAACTATGTGATGATGGCATCGGCACGCGGCTTTTTGAACAGCAAAGAAACGGTTTCGACCGAAGGGCTGACCGATGGCAAGGATTTCCAAATCAACTTCAAACTCGCCTCCATCAGCAAGCCCGTGCAGATGGATAATATTTTCTACGAATTTGGCAAATGGACACTCACGCCCGATTCTGAGGCGGGCATCAAATCTCTCGCCAAACTGCTGACCGACAACCCGAACATCACAATGGAAATCAGCGCACACACCGACCGCGTTGGCAGCAACGAGGCGAATATGGAATTGTCGAACAAACGTGCGCAAGAGGTAGTCAATTACCTTATCCGCGCGGGCATCGAAAGCGAACGCCTTACCCCTGTCGGCTACGGCGAAGAGCAGCCGGTGGTGGTCAGCAAAGATTTGGCGCAGCAGTACAAATTCCTCAAAGAGGGCGATGTGCTGAACGAAGAATATGTTTTAAACAAGTCCCCCGAAGAACAGGAAAGCATCAACCAAATTAACCGCCGCACGGAGTTTAAGGTTTTGAAGACTACTTATAAGATGTATTAAATATGATGTACCCCCGTACTATTCTTGGAGAATATCTTTATTATCGAATTGAAAACAAAGCAGAGTATTTTCATTCCGAGCAACCTTACAAAGGTTGGAAATTTGTGATTTTAATGTCATTGCTTTGTCTATTACCGTGTGTTATTATTGGCATTTTATTATTTATTCTTTACTTATGCGGAGTTGTATAAATACATTTTCTGGATTGCTTCGTTCCTCGCAATGACGCGAAACCTAAGAGCAGGCGTCATTGCGAGGAACGAAACAATCCGGAGAAATAACGAATTTCAAATAACTAAACAAAAATATGCAACAATACCTAACCCTTTTACAACGTGTCCTCAACGAAGGCACGCACAAAGAAGACCGCACCGGAACCGGCACCATCAGCGTCTTCGGGCATCAAATGCGTTTCCGTATGGAAGACGGCTTTCCCTGTCTGACCACCAAAAAACTGCACCTGAAATCCATCATATACGAACTGCTGTGGTTTCTCAACGGCGACACCAACGTGAAATATTTGCAGGACAACGGCGTGCGCATCTGGAACGAGTGGGCAGACGAGAACGGCGACCTCGGACACGTTTACGGCTACCAATGGCGGCATTGGCAGGACTACAACGGCGGACATATCGACCAAATCCGCGAGGCAGTGGAAACGATTAAGAACAATCCCGACTCGCGGCGCATCATCGTCAGCGCGTGGAACGTGGCTGACATACCGACTATGAAACTGCCGCCCTGCCACACGTTTTTCCAATTTTATGTGGCTGACGGCAAGTTGAGCCTGCAACTCTACCAGCGCAGCGCGGATATTTTCCTCGGCGTGCCGTTCAACATCGCCTCGTATGCCCTGCTGTTGCAAATGATGGCGCAGGTAACGGGCTTGCAAGCGGGCGATTTTGTGCATACCTTCGGCGATGCGCATATTTACTCCAATCATTTGGAACAGGTAAAACTGCAACTCACGCGCGAGCCGCGACCGCTGCCCACGATGAAGATAAACCCCGATGTAAAGGATATTTTCAGTTTCAAATATGAAGATTTTGAATTGATTAATTATGACCCGCACCCGCATATAAAAGGGGAAGTGGCGGTGTAATTTAGTTAAGAGTTAAGAGTTAAGAACTAAGAGTTGCCATACGGTTGTTTTCCTCCGTATGGCAACTCTTAACTCTTAGTTCTTAACTCCTAACTAATTCAACGCTTGCGCCAAATCCGCAATCAAATCGTCAATATCTTCCACGCCCGCCGAAACGCGAATGAGCGTGTCGGTAATGCCGATTTGTTCGCGCACGGCTTTATCTACCGAGGCGTGCGTCATTACGGAGGGCAACTCAATGAGGCTTTCCACGCCGCCCAAACTTTCGGCGAGCGAAAAGACAGTTAGACTTTCGAGGAAACGCTCGGCATCGCTTATCTCGCCTTTTATCTCGAAGGACAGCACGCCGCCCGCGCCGGTCGTTTGCCGCTGCGCCAATTCGTACTGCGGGTGCGATGTCAAAGCGGGATAAATGACCCTCGTTACTTTCGGGTGCTTTTCCAGATATTGCGCTATGGCGAGGGCGTTTTGCGCGTGGCGTTCCATACGCAGGGCGAGGGTTTTGATGCCGCGCAAAGCCAGATAACTGTCGAATGGCGCAAGCACCGCGCCGATGGCGTTTTGGTGGTACTGCAACTTTTCGTAAAGACCGCTGTCGTTTGTCAAGACCGCGCCGCCCAACACATCGCTATGCCCGCCGATATATTTCGTGGTGCTATGAACAACCACGTCTGCGCCCAAGTCCAAAGGCTTTTGGAAATAAGGCGAGAGGAAGGTGTTATCCACTACCAAAATCAAATTATGTCGCTGCGCAATGTCGGCTATCGCCCTGATGTCCGCAAGTTTCAGCAGCGGATTGGTGGGCGTTTCTATCCAAATCAATTTGCTGTTTGGCTGAACGGCGCGTTCTACATTCGCCGCATCGGTGGCATCAACAAAGGTTGTCGCGTAATGGGTAAATACGCTATTGAACAGCCGCTTGGTGCCGCCGTAGAGGTCGTCGAAGGCAATAATGTGGTCGCCCGTTTTGAGCAGGGCGACAAGCACCGTGCTTTCTGCCGACAAGCCGCTGCTGAATGCCAAGCCGTATTGCGCGTTTTCGAGGGCGGCGAGTTTGGTTTCCAACGCCCGGCGCGTGGGATTGAGCGAGCGGGTGTATTCGTAGCCCGCTGTGGGAACGGCGGTTTTTGCCCGCGCAAAGGTGGTGGAAAGGTGTATCGGCACGACAACATCGCCCGTTGCCCCTTCTCTGAAATCGGGCTTTTCGCCCGCGTGTATGGCTTTGGTGGAAAAGCCCTGTTTGTTGTTTATGCTCATTTGTTTTGTTCTTTTTATTATTTAAAATAACTTCACTCTGCCCCGCTGCTGCTGCCGTTTGAGCGTTTCAAATATCTTACGCAACGAAAAATCCACTTCAAAGGGCGTAATGCCGCGCTCGCGAACTATGCGCGAAGATTGTTGCCCGATGCGCAGCACAAAAACGGCACGACAATCTGCAATGCTATCCGCTACCTGCTGCGGCGAGGGCGAATGATTATCCGCCCCAACGGCGCGGTCGTCTATAAATTCTATCTCGCCCTCATCGCTTATTTCGTAAATGAGAAAATTCTCGGCTTGCCCGAAATGCTGATTGACGGACTCGCCATTGTTGCTGGCTATGGCTATTTTGTACGACATTAATTATACGTTTTAGACATTCCATATTTTAAAAATATGGAATGTCTTATTTTATATCTGTTATTAATTAATTCAAGTTGCTATTTATAAAAGTTCAAATAAATAAGAAATAAAAAGGTCAAACCCTTATATTTGCGTTGCTAACACACAAAGAAAGGGATTGACCATGGTTACAAAAACC
>JAISJU010000179.1 GCA_031261165.1 Prevotellaceae bacterium | reverse complement strand
AAGCGAAGCAATCCAGAAAACAAATCCAATATACATTACTAAAAAAATCATAGTTCAGACAATATGAAAAATAACTTCTTTCTGCTGCTGCTTATCGCTTTTGCGCTGTCGGGTTGCCGCTCGCAAAAGGAGATTTCTTATTTTCAGAATATCGGCGAAAACGGCGGTACGTTCAACAAAGTCATTCAACAATACGAGCCGAAAATCACAAGCGGCGATATGCTGTCCATCGTGGTGTCGGCGATAGACCCTACGGCTGCCGCGCCGTTTAACCTGCCCATCGTTTCATACGCCTCGCCAAACAGCGACCAACTGTACTCGCAAGTAACGCTGCAAACCTATCTGGTAGATAAAGAAGGAAATATCGAATTTCCGGTGTTGGGCAAATTGAAAATCGGAGGTTTGCTCAAATCGGAGGCGGTGGCAATGCTGCAAAAAGCATTGGAACCGCATCTGAAAAAGCCGATTGTGAATATCAAAATCACCAATTACAAAGTGTCCGTTCTCGGCGAAGTGAATAGACCCGGTGCATTTACGATTGACAACGAGCGCGTTACTTTCATTGACGCCCTCGCTCTTGCGGGCGACCTGACCATCTACGGCAAACGAAAAGATGTGATGATTTTCCGCGAAAACGACAACGGCGAAAAGACCATCGCCAAAATAGACCTGACCACCGACCAACTTTTCGGCACGCCCTACTATTATTTGCAGCAAAACGACATTATCTACGTGGAGCCGAACAAAACAAAGGCAAAACAGGCAAGTTATAACCCGAATGTGCCGATTGCCATCTCGGCGGTTTCTACGGCAGCGTCTATCGCAGCCATCATTTTTTCTATTGTTAAATAAAAAACTTCGTGTATCTTCGTGCTAAACTTCGTGTATCTTCGTGCAACAAAATTCATTACACGAAGAAAAACCGAAGAAGACACGAAGAAACACGAAGACAGAAAAATACAACATATATGAATAATATTGATAAAAACGATGAATTTATAGATTTGAGCGAAATTGTTTCCGCCTTTAAAAAACATTGGAAATGGTTTCCTGTAGCCGTTTTCGTTTGTTTGGCAGCGGCTTTTGTTTATCTGAAAATGGCTACGCCCATTTATGACATTTCGACCAAAATTTTTATCAAAAACGACAATTCGGCGGGCAGCCTCAACTCCACTATGGCATCGCTCACGGGCTTGGATTTGATGCCGAGCAAAGACGAGGTGGAAGACAAAATTGAGGTTATCAAGTCGATGACCATCTCCGAACAAATGGTGCGCGAACTGAAATTATACATTAATTATATAGACAAATCGGGTTTCCGCGCCCGCGAGATGTACGGCAAAGACAGCCCGCTCGCAGTAGGTTGCGAGGCGGCGTTGCCCGACACGATTACCATTCCTTTGCTCATCGAAATAGAAAAGCCGAAAGGCGGCAATACGGCTGTCCGTCTGCTTGTTAAGAAGAAAAACATCGCCTCATACAGCATCGAGAAATTCCCCGCGCTGCTCGAAACGCCTTACGGCAAACTGCTTTTTACGCCCAACGGCACGCTGCCCGACAGTTATGAATATGCTGTTGCCATTTCGGACATCAGCCACACGGCAGCCGCTTATTGCAACTCGCTCGGCGTGGCGCAAATTGCCAAATATTCGTCTGTTTTCGTGTTGAGCCGCCACGACAATATTCCGCAACGCGGGAAAGATATTTTGGACAAACTCGTGGAACTGTACAACAAAGACGCCATTGAGGACAAAAATATTACTTTCCAAAACACGGAGGTTTTCTTGGAAGAACGCCTGAAAATCATTGCCCGCGAACTGTCTGACGTAGAAAAAACGGTGGAAACCTACAAAAAGGACAACAACCTCGCCGACATCGAAGAACAGGCTAAACTGCTGATAACCACTTCCGGCGAATTTCAACAGAAACTGATGGAAATGGAAATGCAACTGAGTTTGGTACAGTTTATCGAAAATTCTTTGAAAAAAGAAAAGAAATACGCGCTTTTGCCTGCCAATCTCGGCATTAGCGATGAGGCGCTTGTGGCGCAAATCACGGATTACAACAAAATGATTTTGGAACGCAACCGTTTGTTGCGCTCGTCAAACCCCGAAAACCCTGTCGTTCTGCAAAGCGAAGAACAACTGCAAATGGGCAGCGACAACATCTTGAAAAGCATTCGCAACATCAAAGCCGGTTTTGAAATCGCAAAAAAGGAAATATCGGGCAAAAACGCCGCCAACGAGGGCAAAATAAAAGCCGTGCCGACACAGGAAAAAGAATTTATCGAAATAAAACGCCAACAGCAAATCAAAGAAACCCTGTACCTCTTTCTGCTGCAAAAACGCGAGGAAACGGCTCTGTCGCTGGCTATCACTGCGCCCATCGCCAAAACCATTGACCGAGCGCGGGCATCGTTCAAACCTGTGTCCCCGCGCAAAAAAGTGGTTTGTGGCGCGGCACTTGCTATCGGCGTTCTGCTGCCCCTGCTGCTGCTGATTGTGCTGACCTATTTCGACACAAAAATCAAAAGCCGCGCCGACCTCGAAAAACTGCTCAACGACAATGTGCCGGTACTCGGCGAAATCGGTTTGCACTCCGAAAACGAGGAAATCGTGGTGAAAGACGGCAGCAACACGCCCATCTCGGAAATGTTCCGCATCGTGCGCACCAACCTATCCTTCCTGCTCAACGGAAATCGGAAAGTTATTTTGGTAACTTCCACCGTCAGCGGCGAGGGCAAATCGTTCTGCGCCACCAATCTTGCCGTATCCTTTGCGCTGACCGGTAAAAAGGTGCTGCTGGTCGGGCTGGACATACGCAACCCGCAACTGTCAAAGTACCTTCATCTGGCAAACAAAAAAGGCATCACCAACTTTATTTCTGACGAAACACTGACGGCTGACGACCTCCTGCAGCCTTCGGGCATCAACGACAACCTGCAAACCATCGTTTCGGGAACGATACCGCCCAATCCGTCAGAACTGCTGCTCAGCCCGCGCCTCGACGAACTTCTCGCCACCCTGCGCGAACGTTTCGACTACATTATTTTGGACACCGCGCCGGTGGGCATCGTTACCGACACCTTCCTGCTCAACCGCGTTGCCGACACAACGATGTACGTTTGCAAACAGGGCTTTACGGAAAAACCAATGGTCAAATTTATCAACGAGATATACAAAGACAACAAACTCGCCAAACTGTCCGTGCTGCTCAACGGCACAGACGGGCGGTCATCTTACGGATACGGATACGGATATACGAAAAAATGATTTCAAAGCATAACACATTCTTTATACTGTTGGCACTTTTCCTCGTCTTCGGCGTGGTGCTTTACGACAATATCACATTTACCACCTACACAGACGAGTTTTTGGTGTTTGCTTTGTGCTTGCTTGCTTTTGCGTGTGTAAAACGCGAAAATGTGCTGCACCCACCCAAACCATTGGTACATATTTATATCTTGCTCGGCGTTTTCGTGTTTTATCTGTGTTACTCGTTATTTATCAAATCCAATGTACCTGCTGCCATCTTGCAGGATTTTGTGGTGCAGTTAAAACCTTTTTTAGCGTTTTTTGCCACAATGCTCATCGCCCCGCAACTGAAAATGCAGCACAAAAAAATCATTCGCCTGCTTTGTATCCTGTGTATGGCGTATCTTGCGTTAATAGGTGTTTACTCCGCTTTGTCCGGCAATTTGGAAGAAACGATGGGACACTTCATCGGACACCCTTCGCGTTTTGCTACCGCCGTAACCGCCACTGCGATGCTGTTTCTCTATGCTTCGGAAAACAACAGGAAAAATTTTATTCTCTTTTTCATTTTTATGACCATCGGTTTGCTGTCCCTGCGCAGCAAATTCTACGGCTTTTTCGTTTTGTGCATTACTTTATTGTTATTGTACCGAAAATTTGAGTTGCGCCTTTCCGTCAAATCTTTTTTACTGATAATCCCCATTACGGCAGCGGTTTTCTATTTTTCTTACGATAAAATCAACGCGCATTTTATTGCCGGTGCCAACGCCGAAAGTATGTATGCCCGACCGGCTTTGTTTATCGGCGCGTTTCAGATTTTGAAAGAGCATTTTTTCTTTGGCTCGGGCTTTGCCTCTTATGCCACTTTTTTTTCGGCACCGCCCTATTATTCGCAATTGTATTACGAACTCGGTTTCGACCGCATTTGGGGCTTGATGCCCGATTTTCCTGCGTTTATTGCCGACACTTTTTATCCGGCATTGGCGCAATTCGGTATGGTGGGCATTGTGCTGTTTGTTTATTTTTTCTACAAAGTAACCAACACCGCCAACAACCTGAAAGGCGATAAACCGTTTATAAAAGAATATACCTTTATCATATTGATAGTGATGTTTTTTATTGTCGAGTCCGTTGCCGACTCCACTTTTACGCACAATCGCGGTGCCTTTATGATGATGTTGATGGCGATGTGCCTCACTAACCTAAAACGTATGAATGATGAAATCTTGGAAGAATAATATCATATTAGTGTTTTTTGCCGTGCTGCTCATAGGCTGCTTTATACCCGGCAGACTATTCAGCACCCGCTTTTTAGATGAGAGCATTGCGCTGTTGCTTTTTTGTGTGCTTGTTGCAACATACCTGAAAAAATATAACGGCTGGCGCAAATTTGCAACTTGTACCTCATTTCTCGCTGTCATCGCCGTTTTTACATTTTATTTCATACAATCCGCTTTTTGGGGCAGCAACACTTTTCCGGCGGTGCTTTACGATGCTTTGGTGGAGTTCAAACCTTTTGTCGGATTTTTCAGCGTGCTGTTGCTGGCACCGCATTTCACGCAAAAGCAGCGCAAATTTCTGAAATACCTTTGCATAATTCCCATTGCTTTCGGACTGATAGCGGCATTTGGCGGTCAAATTTGGCTCTTGCTGGAACACCCCGCGCGTTTTGCCTTTCTTTTTACCGTTTGCGCACTGATTTTCATTTGGCTTTCGGAAATCAATGTGCAAAACATTATCATCTTCTTTGCCATTCTGGCTGTTGGATTTTTATCGACCAGAAGTAAATTTTACGGATTCTTCGCTTTCAGCCTTTTTATTTGGCTATATTATCTTTGTAAAAAAGACATTCAATTCAAAAAAACAGATATTTGGCTGTTTGTCATTGCATTGGCAGGCGTTATTATCGTAGCACTTCCCAAATTCAATATGTACTTTCTTGACGAGCAATTTCTTTCGGTTGAATATATGGACTCGCGCAAAGTGCTGTTTTCTACCGCTTTCCAAATAGCCAACGACCATTTTCCGCTTGGCAGCGGTTTCGGCTCTTTCGGCACAGACGCCTCTACACGCATTCTATCACCAATTTACGAACAATATGGCATACTCGCCGAAAATGGCGAATTGCCCATTTGCACCTGCGACTCGCTCAGTGCCGCTCTTTTGGCGCAATTCGGATATTTGGGCGTGTGTCTTTTTTTGCTCTTTTGGGGATATATTTTGCGAAAAACATATCGCCTCGCAGTCCGAAACAACAACAAAAAATTGTTTATCATCGGTATTTCCATCGTAGCATTCTTCATTATCGAAACTTTCTCGGACAGCACTTTTACGCAAAATCGCGGATTGCTGGTAATGATGTTATTAGCATTTGTAATATTAGATTTTAGACACAAGAGCCAAGACACAAGATATTAGATTTTAGACACAAGATTTTAGACACAAGACATTAGACACAAAAATGCTTATTTGCCCGAAATGGCATTCATATCAATAGAAAAATATATTTAAACTTGATAAAATGAACTTTCAAACCATCATCGAAGAGGCAAAAGCGCAAACGCAAAAAGCCTACGCGCCCTATTCCAATTTCAAAGTAGGCTGTGCGGTGCTGCTCGAAAACGGTGTCATTATCGGCGGAAACAACCAGGAAAACGCTGCCTATCCATCGGGGTTGTGCGCCGAGCGCGTGGCGGTGTTTTATGCCAAATCGCAATACCCCGACACTGCTGTTTCGGCGATTGCCATTGCTGCTTTTCAAGACGGAAATTTTACCGCAAAACCCATTAATCCCTGCGGCGCGTGCCTGCAAACCCTGCTCGAAACCGAAAAACGGCAGGAAACACCTGTCAAACTCATTCTTTTTGGACAGGATAATACACACATTATCAACAGCATAAGAGAATGCTTACCAATTCATTTTAATTTTCAATAAAAAAACGCTGAAATATTTTTTTTATTTAAAATTTATTTGTAACATTGCGGAACTTAAACTTAACCAAAAAAACGACAGCGTTATGAAAGAGAAAATCCGTATAGAATATGTTCTGAACAATGTATCGATGAGTATATTGTGGAACAGTATCGGAACGCCTGCCGGACTTGCCGGCTGGTTTGCCGACAGCGTGAGCGTGAATGATAAAATTTACACCTTTGCGTGGGAAAAAACCTTGCAAGAGGCAATATTAGTCGGGCATCGCATCGGTTATTACAACCGTTTCCGGTGGCTGGAAGACGAAGACGACAGAACGTATTTCGAGTTCCGCGTAAGCCCCAACGAACTGACCGGCGATGTTACGCTTATCATCACCGATTATACTTTGCCTGACGAAAAAGGCGATTTAATCAGCCTTTGGAACAAACAAATAGAAGAATTGAAACGAAAATATGGAATATGATTTTAAAATATACAGGCTGATTCAACCGCAAAGAGCGCAAGAAATTTTGCGCTCTTTGCGGTTGTTTTGCTATTAAAGAAATAAAATTATGGAAACAATTATCATCAAAATGACGCTTGCCGAAAGCGAAAACCTCAGCATACATTATATGTATAATCAAAGTAAATTCGGCAATCTGCTCTTGGCTGCCACCGAAAAAGGCGTTTGCTACGCCGCTTTTGACAGCGACCAACAAACGGCATTAGCCGAATTGAAGGCGATTTTCCCCAAAGCAATTTTCCTCAACCAAAGTAATGATTTGATAAAAAATGCGCTGCTTGTTTTTGAAAAGAAACAGGCGCAGCCCATTTTACTGCACATCAAAGGTACGGTTTTTCAAATGGAAGTGTGGGAGGAATTGCTGAAAATTCCTTTCGGCGAAACAACTACTTACGGCGAAATAGCCCGCCGCCTGCACAACCCGAAAGCCTCGCGGGCAGTAGGCTCGGCGGTGGGGGCAAATCCGGTTTCGTTTATTATCCCCTGCCACCGCGTGCTGCAATCCACAGGCAAAATCGGCGGTTATCATTGGGGCGTGGAACGAAAAATAGCCATTCTTGAATGGGAGTTAGGAGAACTAAGAGTTAAGAGTTAAGAGTTTCATTTATTCAATTATTCAATTATTTATTTATGAACGCCAATCGCGGGCTTATCGTTATCTGCACAGCCGCTTTTCTCGTGCCTTTTATGGGGTCATCGCTCAATTTGGCGTTGCCCGAAATCAGCGACACGCTTTCGATGAAAGCCGTAACGCTCACTTGGCTGGCAACCGCTTACCTTATTTCAACCGCCATTTTTCAAATTCCCTTTGCGCGGCTCGCCGACTTGCTGGGGCGCAAAAAGGTCTTTTTGGCGGGCGTGGCGATTTTCTCGCTGTGCAGTTTCTTGTGCGGGTTTGCCAATTCGAGCGGTATGTTGATTGCGCTGCGGTTTCTGGCAGGCATCGGCAGCGCGATGATGATGGGGACAAATCTTGCCATTCTCACTTCGCTCTTTCCGCCCGAAAAACGCGGTAAGGCGTTGGGGATTAATACGGCAGTGGTGTATGCGGCGTTGGCGGCGGGTCCTTTCGTGGGCGGAATGCTGACACATTATATCGGTTGGCAAAGCATCTTTTTTGTGAGCGCAGGCATCGGCGTACTCGTTCTCGCGCTTTCCTCGTTCTTTTTAAAAGGCGAATGGGTAGAATCGCGCGGCGAACGGTTTGATTTTATCGGCAGCCTGCTCTACGGCGCGGGCTTGGCGGGCGTGATTTACGGATTTTCCAACTTGCCGAATGTGCAGGGGATTATTTGCCTCGCGGCGGGTGTTGCGGCTTTCCTTTTCTTTATTTATTTTGAAAAGCGTCAAAAATATCCGATATTTAACGTGCGGCTGTTCAGCGGCAACAGGGTTTTCGCGCTGTCGTCTTTGGCTGCGTTAATCAACTATGCGGCAACCTCCGCCATCGCCTTTATGCTGAGCCTCTATCTGCAATATGTGAAAGGACTTGACGCACGCACGGCAGGTTTGATACTGATTTCGCAAGCCTGCGTGCAGTCGGCGTTTTCGCTCGTGGCGGGCGGGTTGTCCAACCGCTTTTCGGCATCGAAAATGGCTACTTTGGGTATGCTCATTATCGTTGTCGGACTGACAGGTTTGGCGTTTCTTTCGGCGGACACTGCTTATGGGGTTATCATTGCGCTGCTCATCGCGCTCGGCATTGGTTTCGGCATTTTCTCTTCGCCAAACACCAACGTGATAATGAGCGCGGTGGATAAAAAATACTACACCCAAGCCTCTGCCACCACCGGCACAATGCGCCTCACCGGACAAGCGTTCAGTATGGGCATTGCGGGTATGGCGATTTCTTGCTATATGGGCAATCAAAAAATCACGCCTGCGCTCACAGGAGTGTTTATGCAGAGTTTGCAGATGACCTTTGCGGTGTTTGTAGGGCTTTGCATCGTGGGCGTGTGGG
>JAISJU010000086.1 GCA_031261165.1 Prevotellaceae bacterium | reverse complement strand
TATAACTAATAAAAATAAATAATATGAGTAAAGAAACAGAATTATTGGAAATTAGGCGTAGATTAACTAATCTGGAAGCCGCCGTAGAGGGAATAAAGGGGAGAGAGGAATATAATTACATATATCCACTCACACCATTTTATTTATCAATTAAGTATTGGAAAAACAAAATAATAAAGGCATTTTGGAATAGATAATAAGAAAACAGTTAAATGATTGAAATTAAGTTATTTACGTTTCTATTTGACAATAATAAAAAATATGTAACTTATTTGTTTTTAGCGGGTTATCTCAAAAAATAGCGACAAACAAAGACAGGTTTTGGCACTTTTGGCACAACGTTTAACAATTAGATTTTTGATTATCAGGCATTTGATATAAAAGCGTTAAAAGTTACGTCATATTATAATATGACGCAACTATAATATTTGGGGTTCGACTTCGCTCACCCACCGCGACTTCGCTCACCCACCGGAATGTATCGGCTGAAATGCCGTTTTTTTTTAGAGCCAAACGGAAAACGCGTCTAACTTGTGTTACACCTTACGCAGTAAGGCGCGGCACGCGCCTATAAGTAAGGTAAAAAGAAATTGTTAGTTTTTAGTTGTTAGTGATTAGTTTTCAATGAATTAAATAGCAAATAGGCGGGATTGCTTATTTGTAAAGAACAGAAATAAACAAATAATAAAATAATTAATTATGCTTGTAGATAAAAAAACAACAACAGAAGTAGCAGAAACATATTTAAGGTTGAGGAGATTGGATATGGATTCTGAAATTAAGGCAATATTGATTGACACATTCAATGCTGCCGCATATTGGGTTCAAGTTTACAAAGAGCCCGGTTTAGTATTGGAGGAATATTTAAAAACAAAAAATTAAAACAATATGAATACAAAAATACTTATTATTTGAAATGATTTTAATTATAAATATGCTATGAATACAAAAGCACTTTATTACACTAATTTGGCGTATTTGTGCGCCGATGTGGCAACTGTGGAAGCGGAAGCACAGTTGAAGAAAGCAGGTTATTCGTTTAAACGCGAGGAAAAGCAGAAATTGAGCGAGATGAAACGCGCGGTTGAGCGGTTGCGGTTTCTGACTAAAGATGTGTCATCGGCTTTGTATGAAATAGAGAATGCGGAAGATGGCTGTAACTTGTCGGATTTTCTGTATGAGAAAATACAGGAGTTGCTGAAAATGAAAATGCTGAAAGATAGCGGTGAGGAAACGGTGATTGAAATACAGACGGAAGACTTTTAGACATAAGACACAAGACTTTTAGACACAAGACTTTTAATAATAATAATTATGATTGAGTTAAGGAAATTGTCGCCGGGTGCTGTTTTTGAACAGAGGGGCGGCGCGGAGAAAATGGCGGCGGTTAAGTTTGAATACTTGGGGTGTAAGGCGTTTCGTAATGAAATTCTTTACCTGTACCGCGTGCCGGGCAAGAGCCATTGCTGGGGAACGGATAAGGGGGATTTGCTGGTGAATGAGGTAAAACCTGAATTGAAATTTGCCTAAAAAGCAGGAACCATCGCTCAGTAACCGTACTTCGACTACGTTTGTCAATCGTCAAAGATGGCGTTTATTTTCTTCATACCCTGTAGAATATTTTTAATGTCCTCTATTTCGGTTTCGGTTTCTTCGTCCTTATAATATGAGGCAATGAATCGCAAATACTTGAGTGAGGTGTTGATTTTATATTCAAGTTCCAAGCCATTATGATTGTCCTCTGATATGCGCAATTCCCAAAGTATTTTTTCGAGTTGGGTTTTATTGTCGCCGTCTTTGTCAATGAGGTAGAATGTAGAGATAATTTTCTTTGTTGTGGCATTTGCTTTATTGAGCGCACCAACAGGGCGACCATCGGGATTATTTGTTTGTCCTTTTTTTAGCCCTGCGCCCTTTTTTCTTTTTTTTGGTGTAAGTTTCTGTGTATTTTTTGCCTCTTTTCTCATTATGACCGAATTTTTTATTGTGCAAAGATAAGGTTTGGCGGTTTATTATAGACAGTCGAACAGACAGCCTCTTGCAGAAATTATATTTATGGGAAACAAAAGCCGCGAAAAAAGCCGTTTTTTGTTTTTTATTTTAAGTCAAAAAAATGGTCAATCAAAAGAGGATATTACAGACATATCAAAAAAACAGCATTGGCAAGCAAAAATCAAAGAAAGCGGCGGCGAATGAAGACTATGACGGTCAAAAGCGCAGGCAAACGGTCTTGATGTCTGCTTATAATTGCTGGCAGTCCTTAGCCAAATGGCGCGAAGATGCTCGGCGGAATATTGAGTTTGTGTATGGCGACCAAAATTTGGATACTGTTTTTGACCAAAAAACAAAAAGAAACGTATCGGAACGGCATTATTTAAGAACAGAGTACGGTTTGAATGCCGGTCAATTCAATATTATTCGCAATGCTATTCGCACCGCCGTAGGCGTGTATATATCCAACATCACCCTGCCCGTCTGCATAGCGCAGAAAGAAGATGCTCAGTATGAGAGCGAAGTATTAACAGCAACGCTACATACCAATTACCGTAAAAACGAAATTAAGAAATTAGTTCAGCACGAGTTGGAGACATTGGCTGTTTTGGGTATGACGGCAAGCAATCGAATTTTTGGAACTCGCAACGGCAGCAAGGATATTTTTTGTGATTATGTCAGTCCATTTTCACTGTTCATTGACAATACGATGACCGACCCGCGCTATACAGACTGCGGAATGGTTGGTTATATTACCGATACGACTATTGGTAAGATATTACAGGTATTTGCCGGTGGGGACAAAAAACGCGCGAACTATCTGCGCAGTTTATATGCCAATCAGGAAGAACGCGTGTTCCAGATGATAGAAACCTTTACCGACCAGAGTGTAGAAAAAGATTTTTTCACGCCGGATATGAACAGTGCGCAGCAATGCCGCGTTATTCACGTTTGGGCGCGTGAAACCCGCGAGGGTTTTTGGGTGCAGGATTATCTGCACGGCACTTATGATTTCTACGAGAACGGCAGTGAAGCCGATTTTGAGGCTATTAATGCGTTGCGGGCAAGAGAGCAATCGGCTATGGGCGTATTGCCGGACAATATGCTATTGCTTGATTGGGAATGGGCAAATGATGAGGTTTGGGTTTATTACGCTCTTACGCCCGCCGGAGATGTATTGACGGAACTTGTCAATCCGTACTGGCACGGCGAGCCGACCATTTTATTTGAGGCGCATAAATTCGTTGAGGGCAGGGTATTTTCCTTTGTTAAGGATTTGATAGACGTTCAAAAAGAGATAAATCAGTTATTCACCACTGTCAAACTTTTGACGAGATACAGCGCGAAAGACCTTTTGTTTTTTCCGCAAGAAGCGATTTCGGATAAACAATCCATTGAGGAGATTGCGGAAGAATATACCTCTTACAATGGTATGATTATCTACAAGGCGAAAGACGGCGTACCCGCACCGCAGCACATCAGCACAATACAGCAGGCTTTCAGTCCGCTAACAGCAACAGGCACTTTATTCAACGCCGCCGAGCGCGTGAGCGGAATATTTGGTTCCTTACAGGGCGCGGCACCAACGGCAGGAACTCCGGCAATGATGTATGCGCAGCAAACGCAAAATGCGGCGACAAGTTTAAAGTCGCTGTTTGAATGCTTTAACAGTTACTTGATACGCTGCGCCAAGCAGACGGTACAGATGATGCAGCAGTGTTATGACAGCGAACGATACATTTACGACCGAAATAAAAACAGGTCTTTGAAATACGACCCGCAGCGCGTGAAAGATATAGACACTGAAATATCCATTGCCGAAAATACGGACACGCCCGCCTACCGCCTTATGGTGAATGATATGCTGTTACAACTCAAGCAATACGATACGCAGAATATATTAGACCTTCGGACAATAATAGATGCGGGTAATTTCCCATTCAAAGAGCAATTACTTGATGCCATTAATAAGCGCGAGCAGGAAGTACAAGCCGGGCAGTAGATGAGCGCAATGCAGTTGCCGCCGGAAGTGGCGGCGCAGATGGATTTAGATACAAGAGCCAAGATACAAGAGCCAAGAGCCAAGAGCCAAGACGCAAGAGCCAAGACGCAAGAGCCAAGACACAAGACTTTTAGATAATAGACATTTTTTTTTATAATGAAAAAGAGTATAGCCATAAACGGAATAAATACCGCCTCTACCTACACAGACGGCGACTGTTTGTCGTTGGTTAATATGCGAAAGAAAAACGGCGCCTTAGAGCCGGTGATGCGTGCGGGCGTTGAGCGCAGAATGTATGCAAACTCTTACGAATTGATTTTTATACACATATTGCCTGACGGAACTGAAAACTACATCACTACGCGAAAAAAATCAGGGGGGAGAACGCTTGTTTTTTGGGATAAAGAAACTTCGGAAACGCGTTTGATAACGTTAGACGAAACGGTTTATTCGATAGAGCAGGTTGGAAACACGCTTGTGTTGGCTACGAGCGGAGAGATGAAGTTTTTATTATGGAAAAAAGACCGTTATTCGGCTGTTGATATACCGACATTGGAACGGATTTTGGTAGAACCACAAACAGGGTACTTGTTTAAAAGAGACCATCGTGTTGCGGAAGTGGACTATAATAAAGATTGGAATAATTTTATAAAAAACTATCTGACAGGCTGGATATTGGGGGAATACTTCAAAAAAGTAAGAGATGCAAACAATAATCCGATAGCCGATGATGGAAAGACTTATTCAATACAAAATATGCTTTTTCTCGACAGTTATTATATTGTCTTCGCATTGAAATTATATACGGGCGAATATATTAATTTTTCCGTACCATTTTTGTTTACCGCCGGCAGAAAGATTACAGGAATAGATAAAGCAGAGGATTGGAACTATCTAACCAATATTGCCGATGCCATACTGGGATTAGAACGTTATGAAGACTCCCCATATGCCTATACCAGAGCTATGATAGAAATGAGACAACATAATTTATTTGTTAGGGGCAATTTTGCTTATTTGCAACAATATTCAGACGTTATAAAAGCCGTGTCGGTATTTATTTCAGAACCGATGGGCGTTACACAGACGAAAGATTTTGGTTACATCACTAATCCGGGTTGGGAAAAAAAAATAAGATGGGAGTTATTGTGGAAAGAGGCAAATAGCGATGCGGTATACAGAATGAAGCACGAGGATATTTTTTACAAGATTTTTGATATTACGGACTTTAGCAACAATGTAATGCGAATTTATCCAAGTCCAGACGACAACATAGAAACCTTTGACAGCATTCGCGGCAAAGAGCAGGTAACACCTAATTACGGCGATGTTAATAAAAAGCAGTCGCGCGGCACATATAAATTTAATGAGCGTTTACATATATGGGATACTGTTGATAACCGCAGTAAAGAAAATCCCCTTAATTGGCTACAGGTGCAAAATTATTATAATGGGTATGGCATTGGTTACATACCTAACTACCCTACCCTTTATGTTGAGTTTGAAAATGGCGATATTGTCAAATTAGACGATACGACTATGTTCAGATTCTCGCCGATATTATTTTATCCCGACAGAACGGCGAAGAAATTTATCATTGGAACTGCCGCTCAAAAACAGATTGAACTTCTTCTTACTGCACACGACAGTATGAATTTGGCTTATTTTGCGCCGGACGCATTTGAGTTGAGTTATTTAGTTCCTACAAAAAATCTACCTATTAATGCGATAGGCGCATTTCCCCAAGAAACCGCAATTAAAGGCGAAGCGAGAAAAAACACGCTATATGTTTCAGACGTTCAAAACCCTTTTGTTTTCAAAGAAAAAAATCAGATAGTTTTTGACGGCGAGATATTTAATGTCCGCGCCAATAAGATGGCTGTGAGCGATAGAAATTACGGAACAAATCCCGTGTTTGTTTTTACGACAAACGGCATATTTACATTGATACAGGGCAACACGGCAGATGTTCCCTATGCCTCGACTGTTGCGCCGAATATCCGAATATTGCCAATTAACAAGATAGTTTGCGAAACGCCCTACGGCATTTGTTTCATTGGCGAGCGCGGAGTGTATATCATCAATGCGGGCGGCATAGAATTTTTGTCGCCGCAGTTGGAAGAGGTGTTGTTGCCGAATATTTTTGACGAAGAGCCTAATTCCAATCTTATCAACCACAATTTTGTAGAATTTGCGAAGACTTGCGACCACTTGCTTTATGACGGCAAAGAGAATGAACTGTTTGTACATAAGAAGGGCAGCGGTTTCTTTTACGCCTACAATTTCAGCAGTCAGATGTGGTATCAGCGGAACGACAGCATCGACATAGCGGTAAAAAATGCCTATCCCGATTTGCTTATTTTCTCGAACGGAAACGTATATTCTTTTTCCAAGGAATTGCAAGGCAGGGACAGGGCAGATGTGCAATTTATACTTCGTCCGGTACAGTTTGGCATCAATGAAGTCAAGAGTTTGAACCGCCTAATTATTCGCGGTCGGTTTATGGGCGTGAATAATAGCATAATAGGCTCTGCCAAGACAATGCTATGGGGAACGCTTGACAATTTCAGGCAGATATTTACGAGGGGGCTTCTTCTGAAACTAAACCGAAATTACAAAGATTTGGATTTGGGTTTGATGGCTCGTAACAAGTTCAGGGGTTATACGCTTGGTTTGTTTGGCTCTTATGGCAAACAGACACGGATATTTCACATTGATTTTGATGTGGCGGATAATTGGGGGAATGATAAGATGAGATGAATGCTTCGACTTACTTCGACTACGCTCAGCAACCGAATATTAGACACAAGACTTTTAGACACAAGACTTTTAGAATTAAAATTTAAAAATATCATATTATGGCATTAAACGCAAATCAAATTGCCGGTATTGTCGAGGGTGGCATAGGTTTCTCAATGGCAACCGTTGGCGCAATAATGGAGCAGCAA
Source organism: Prevotellaceae bacterium (assembly GCA_031261165.1). Taxonomy (GTDB): domain Bacteria; phylum Bacteroidota; class Bacteroidia; order Bacteroidales; family Paludibacteraceae; genus JAISJU01. The sequence continues at coordinate 31,592 of JAISJU010000086.1, read as the reverse complement.
CAGCGCAAAAAAATGGAGAAGCAGTTGCGGCAGCGGCAGAATGAAGTTGAGAATTGGTACAACAAAGAGTACAATTCCGACTATATGCAGCGTGCCGACATTCAGAATGTTGTCAGGGCGATGCGCAACAGTCAGAAAGAAGACAACGAGGAATTACGCAGCAGGGCGGTGATTGCCGGTGCAACGCCGGGTGCCGAAGCGGCTACTCGCGAGCGCAGCGCAAAAGCAATGGCGGGTTTGTACGGAAACATTGCCGCTCAGGGGCAGTTGCACAAAGACAGCATTCAAGACAAATATTATGCCCGCAAAGAGCCGCTGTATAATATGCTGTATCAAAATATGGCAGATAAGGCGAATAATTATAATAACCTAATGTACAACGGTTTAAAATTAGGCGGTAATTCATTTAACACCTTTGTTGGGCAGGGCAGCGACACGAGCGGAATAGGGAAAAATGCAAGTCCAATGGGCGGCGGCGGTGGCGGCGGCGGCGCGGCAGGATAATAACAAAAAAAACTATGAATAAAAATTTAAAAGAAGAAATGTCCGAGATAGGGGAACTTATCCGCGATTTGGGAAAGATAGGTTTTGAGAATTTCAAAATCCGCATTGGCATATACAAGACCGATTTACTTAGCCGCGCCCGCTGCAAGCAGTATCATTTATTGCCGATATACGCGGGGATAAGCAAGAGCGGCACAGTGAAATACAAACTGACCTGCATTGACAGAGATGGTTTTGATTACTACAAGCGCAAAGGCTTTTTGCCGAAGAAGGTAAAGTGGTTTGATTTGCGGCGCAAGTCATTTTACAGCACTGTGGCAAACAGAAATAATACGCTTACGCGGCAAGAACGCGCAGATGCGATAGGGAAATATAACGCATTCAAAAAAATCAATTTGATATAGGGCAAATTGATATAGGGCAAAATATGAGGGCGTATGCAATACGCCCCTACAAAAAAACAAAATAAAACAGGGCGGGGGCAAGCCCAGCCCCTACAAAATACAAGGATATGAGAACATTGATATTTGTTTATACACACGATTTGATACAAAAGGCGGTGAAGTTGGAAACTTCATTGCTTGCCGAGCGGCGTGATGTGATGGCAAAAGAGGGCGAGGTTGTGAGCAACTTTGAGACTTTGGTAATGGACGAAGAATACGATATTCTGTTTCGCCGGTTGTTTTTGCAGGCGCACGCAGAATTTTTGTCAAAGATACCATCGCGTTACTTGCGGGAAACGCCAACGGATTTGTCGCCGATATTTCGCGAGTTCCCCGATTTTCGCAGGGACAGGGATTTCAATTTGTTTTTGGCGGTGAGCGATGATTTTCCGATGCAGTACAAAAAGAGTATTGACATCAAGATAGAGCAGTTTTTAATAGACTATATCTGTTGGCGGTGGTTTGAAACCAAATTGCCGAGAGAGGCGACCACTTATTTTGCGCGGATAGACAAGACGGTAGATGAGGTGAAGGATTTGCTTTCGGCGAGCGTGAAGCCGATAAAGAGAATGCCGAGTTTTCCTTAGACTGTTAGACACAAGACAATAGACTTTTAGACACAAGACAATAAACTGAAAAATATTATGGCAGAGACAGCAGAAGGTACAATAATACCTACCAATGAGCCGAAAAATCCTTATGATTTAATAAGGTCTGGCGAAAAGCCGTTGGATTACGGCGGCATATATGATGTTCAAAATTATGACAAGCAGAGAGATGATGCTGCCTTACAGCAGTATGACCCTACGAAAGATTTTGAATATAAAATGATAGTGGATAGATACCAGCCCCGCCGCAAGTACACGCCCGAGCAGGAAGAGCGCAAAAAAATGTTTGCGTCTTTTGGCGATGCCTCTGTGGGTTTGGGCGAGTTGTTGGCTTCGGTGACGGGTGGCGGCAGGAATGTGATACGCGACCGCCGCGCCGAGACAACCCACGCCGAAAAGACAGGCGCGGAGATTGATGCGGCGCGTGATAAGTATGAAAAAGAGTTGTTGAACTACAACAATCTATTGCATAGTGCCGGTATGCGGGGCAGGGATAAGGCGGAGAAAGACCTCGCCGGGCAGCGCGGTTTGAAAATGGAGTTATTACTCAAAGAATTAGAGGGTAAAAAAGCAGATGAGCGGGAAAAGGCGCGGCTGGCGGCGCAGGAGAGGGCGCAAAGGCAGCAAGCCGCTCGGTTTTGGGCATCGTTAGGGGCTAAAGGGAACAAAGACGACAAAAAAACAAAAACAAAATTTTCAACTAACTACAATGAAAATAATAAAACAAGTCAGGGAATAATTGAAAAAGACCAATTCGGCAATCTATTACGAAATTACGAGATACCAATTGAACAACAAATATCAATTATTTCAAAGGCTCGTAATAATAAAAACTGGTTAGAATCAAGAGGATTAATAGACGCAGAAAAAAACATATCAGATGCAAAAATAGAAACATCAATCAAATTGGCGTCAATGGAACAGATAGTATCGGCTTATGCGCAGGATTTAGAAGATGGGATAAATCCATTTGAAACAATAGAGGAAACAAATGGGCAAAAAGAATACAGGGAATTATTGCAAAAACTAAATCCAAAAGAATATGAATATTATGATTGGGACAAAGACGACAAATATAATAATTTGAGAATTTTAAAGCCAAATGGGACGGCAACCGCATCTAATACAAATAATAGTAATAAAATACCAGTTTGGGATAAATAATGGGACTAAATAAAGAAAACGCAAAAAGAATGCACGACGTTTTGACGGCAAATAATTTTGACGTTGGCGATTATGCGACATTTGAAAAAAATATTCAAGACCCGGCAAGGCGCAAGCAACTATTTAATGTTGCTACTGCGCATAATTTCGATTTAGGTGATGAAACAACATATAATCAAAAATTGGGTTTTGATAAAGAAAAGGGTTATTTTGACGACCCTACATTTTGGGATTATGCCTTTAAGCCGGGCGTATTACAAAAGGCTGTTGGCGAAAGAGTTATTGAAGGTGCTGAGAGTTTAGCCAGCGGCGTTGTGAGAACGGGAAACAGTTTGGGAAATTTCCTTATGAAAGCCGCCAATTCCAGTGTTTATAAACCTTTGGCTATGGGTGGAGGCACCAATATGGCTTATGATATGTCTACCGGTGCTCCGCCATTAGAAGAGCAACGAAAAAATTTAGAAGCAAGCGCAAGAGAGATATATAACAAAGGCAAAGACCTTTCCGACAGGATTTCTGCGCACGCCAATAGACGTTATGGCACAAAAATAGATGAAAACGGCAATACAGTTCCGAAAGATTATTCAGACTTATGGCAAGAGGGAAGACACTTTGATGCTGTCAATCAGGCATTAAATAAAGGTTTGGAAAGTGCGCCGAGCACATTAATGGCGATGAACCCCTACACCGCGCCGCTAATATATATTGATGTTGCCAATCAAAAATATGAGCAACTAAAACAAAACAATCCGGAAATGAGCGAAGAGGCTATGTTGCTTAATTCGGGATTTACCGGATTGATAGAATATTTATCTGAAAGAGCGGGTGGTGTATTAGATACCAAATTAGTAAAAAACATAATTGGCAAGGTGGGAAAAAGCGCTGCCGCCAAGTTATTTGGTCAGGCGGCAGTGAATACGGTCTTAGGAATGGCTGGCGAAGGTGGCGAAGAAATCATATCGAATACGGGTGAAAACATAATAGACAAAATTAGTGGCGTAAAAAAAGACGGCAGTATTTGGGATGGCACCCGCGATGCGTTTGTTTATGGAGTTGCAGGCGCAGGTCCCGTGAGCGTTGGCGGTCAGGGCATTGGTACGGCAATTGGCTACCATAATTTAAGAAATCAACAATCTGCCGAGCGCGAAGCCCAAATATCCCAAGCAGTAAATCCACAATTACCGCAAGACTTCGACTTGTCGCCGGAGAATATTGCCAGTATGCAAATCACGAGCAAGCAGGCGTTTGACAATATGCAACGCTCTTTGAACGGTCAATTTACGTTTAATCCTCAAATAATAGATTTGCCGGTTGAGCAGCAGAAAGAGTATGCTTTGACGGTGATGTCCGATGCGGCTTTGTCTGCTGAGCAGAAGCAGTCTGTGTTGAATTATATGCAGTTTGCGAATTTGGCAAAGCAAACAGCGGCGCGGCGTGAACAGAATATTAACGCTCGGCGTGAGCAGACTGCCGAGCGGCTACAATCCCGCACAAACAAGACGACAGGCACAATCGTTACGGCGCAGGTAGAGGGCGTTGATAATCCGGTAGAGATAGTGAGCGGTTTGCGCACATCGCGTGAAGAAAGCGGTGGCGTTATACCGGACTTGCAGGGAAGCGACGAGATTGTGTATTACCGTGACGGCAGCATAGACGAGGAGACGGGACAGCCGCGGGTAATGCCGGTTGCTCGCGAGAAGATAAGGGCAATAGACAATGAGACGAGTTTATATGATGCTGTTTTGGCGGAAAATGCGTTGATAGATGAGCAGATTGGTGCTGAGAATGTGGAGATAGCGCAGTATATTAATGAGATGCAAGAGCCAAGAGCCAAGACACAAGACACGCCAAATGTTGACTTGTCGGGACAGGAGTTTGAGAATGCTGATGGGAGAATAAGGGTGAAAAGCAGGAATGCTGATGGGACTTATAATACGGATATAATCACGAATAATGGCGATGTTGTTCCGTGGAAGGCTTCGGAAGAGGAAATTATAAATTTGTTTCCTGATGCTTCTAACCAAGAGGGGGTTGCGGGTCATACTTCGACTTCGCTCAGCAACCAAGCCCGCAATGACAGTGGGGCACAGGGGGTTGCGGGTCATACTTCGGCTCCGCTCAGTAACCAAGCCCGCAATGATGGCGGTGTTGATAATGACGGTGATGTTGATAAGGAACGGCAGGCGTTTTATGAGGGTTTGCCCACCGACAGGCGAGGTAATGCTGATGAGAAACAGATGTCGCCTGAGCAACAACTACGATATGCTGAGTATGAGGGTTTGAAAGAATCGGATATTTTGGATATTGCCAAAGAACAAAGTAGAGATATTTTCAATAAAATAACTGCTTTGAGCAAACAGCCTAAAACGGTAAGTGGCATAAAAGAGATAGCCCGTTTGCGGGAAAACAAAGCCGTTTATGACAATTATATAGAAAATTCCGCACTTGTGAAGCAGCAACGCGCTGATAGTGAGGCGGCTATGCAAACCCGCATACAGCAGCGCGATGAACGCCGTGCGGCTGGTGAGCAGGGGAGTGTAACGGGTGATGACTTTGCCGGTATTGTGGCGCGTTGGAATGATGCGCCGAAAATAGAGGGCAATGCCGATGAAATGAGGCTTGCCAACGGCGAGGTAATACCGGGCAAGTATGTATTGACCGAACAGGGTGCGTTTACGCCGAGCCACGATGTGAACAATAATTTTGCAAGCACGGCGGGTTTCCCCACCAACGAGCGCGGAGAGAATGTGAATGACCGCGATTATCAGAACGACAAAGCGGCGCAGGAAATAACTATCGGTATGGCGCAGCATTTTGACAGGGGCGCAATAGGCATTGTGGTAGATGGTGCAACAGGCGTAACAGTAAGCGGTAACGGCAGGACAATGGCGGGACAGATAGCCGCGCAGCAGGACACAGACGGCGCGTATAACGAATATATTGGCAAATATGGGCGTAACTACGGCTTTACGCCGGAACAGGTGGGGCAGTTTGAGCACCCGCGCATTGTATTCGTGCCGGACAGCCCCATTGAATTGACAACGGCGAATTTCAAAAAATTCAATGCCGATGAGAAAAAATCGCAATCAACCACCGAAAAGGCAAAAGCGCAGAGTAAGGCATTAAATACCGTAACGGTGAATAATATTGCCGGTTATCTGAATGACATTGATAATCTGAGCGAAATATACAATGACCCGAAACGGACGGCTGAAATATTGTCTTTCTTGAGAAACGAGGGCGTGATACAGGATACCGATATTGCGCAATTTGTGAATGAAAACGGTACAATGACCGGAACGGGGCGCGACTTCCTCGAAACGGCGATGCTGGGCGCGGCATTTCAGGGTAAAGCCGCCGACATTGCGCAAATAATGAAATTTAATGAAACGCAAAAGGCTGTTATTTTTAAAGCCATTCCGCAGATAATTGAAAACAGGAGTTTTGGGGGGATTGCGGGTCAAACCCGCAATGACAGCGGCACACAGGGGGTTGCGGGTCAAGCCCGCAATGACGGTACTTTAAATTTTGATATTACGGATTATTTGAGCGAGGCGATAGAGATAGTAACGGCGGCTAATGCGAGTGGTGTGCACGTGGAGATAGAGGGCAGGCAGCAAGATATACTGAACGGCGCACACAGCGACCAAGCCATTAATTTGGCAATGGCTTTGGCGATTGACGACAAGCGGGAAACGGCTAAACTTCGGAAGATTTTTGAGGAGTATAATAACTCTGTGCGCGATGAGGCGCGGGGTGGCGTGCCGATGTTTGGCGAGCGCGTGCCTGCCGATGTGCTTATTGATGTGTTGAAGTTGAATGGGCTGGGGCAGGTTTTTACGGGAGTTGATAGAATTAAGGATAATAGGGACTTTAAGGACAATAACGAGCCACAGCCGATAGGTAAAGGCGCGTTTGGGAATATTTATGACCAATTTAAGGGGAAAGCGAAAGAGGCGTTTACATTTTTGGAAAAAATAAAAAACGGCGACCTGTTGGGTGTATTTCACAGAAACGAGATAGGCGATATAGATTTAATATGGGGTAATGAAAAACAGGGATTACAGAAAATTATAGACAAGCATATTAACAGGCAGAACGATTTTGAAAGTTTAGAAAAAGCGGCAGAAGTAATTGAAGATGTTGTTGAAAATGGAATTGTTACTATTCAAAATAATAACAACGCAAGAATAGATAAAGATGGATACAGGGTTGTGGTTGCTCGTTCGGAAGATGGTAAAAATTGGGTACTTACTGCATTCGACAACAGCAAAACAGTAGAAGAAAAAACAGCATCTGCTAACACCCCATTAACCCCTGATAGCAATTATGGGGGCAGGGCTGTCGCCCCCGATGCTGTTTCTGACGGCAAAGATACGGCAAATTCTGAAAGTGTGCAAGAAAAAACGGAAAAAATCAACAAAAACAACCAAAAGTTACGGGAGTTGAAAATAAAATCTCGTAAAAATAAATTATCTGCGAAAGAGGAAAATGAGGCTAAACAACTAATCAATGAAAATGCCAAACTGAAAGAGGAATTAATGCCGGTTATTATGGAGTTCCGCAAGAATGCAGAGAAGAAATCGGCTGCGGATAAAGCAAGTTTGGCAGAAGAAACGGCACGGCTTAATGCTGAATTTGAAAATCGGCAGGCGGAGTTGGCAGAGCGATATGGATTGACGCCTGAAGAAATAATGACTGCTACGCTCGAAGATAAAATGGCGATGGGCGAAGTTCTAACAGATGAAGAGTTGCGTTTTGTGAATGAGAATTTTTATCGCCCTGCGGGATATGATTTTAATAATGAGTGGGATTTGGTAGATGCTTCGACTTCGCTCAGCAACCGGACTTCGCTCAGCAACCGGAATGAGAATGACGGTGGAAACGAAAATACCGCGCCGAAATTTCAGATAAACGGTGTAACGCCTAAATCCGCCAATGAAGCGGGACAGTTGCGAGCCGCCGAGATAGATAAACAGATAAGTTCTGCGGAGAATGGCATAAAAGAGCGGCAGCAGGAAGTGGAACACATTAACAGGGTGTTTGCGGAAGAACGACAGCAAAAACTCTTTACTAATCCTACAATGAGTTTGTTTGATGTTTCCGCCGATGTGTCGCGGGGTAATCAGAGTGCCGCTACTGCTACGCTGAAAGCGGAGATAAAGGGTTTGCAAAAGCAGGTATCGGATTTGCGGGCGGGTAAGACGGCGCAGGTACGGGCGGCGCGTGATGCTTTTAATGCGCAGGGGACTTTGTTTCACAACAATCCGCAAGCCCGCCTGCAAAAAATAAGTGATAAAGCGTTTGAGCGGCTTGTGGGATTGTTGCGGCAAACAGGGCTGTTTAAAGGCACATTGCATACCGACAGGGCTTATGCTGAAAAGAAACTCGGCGAGGGTGGTTATTTGGCAATGGCGGAGATGGCGGAGTTGAGTAAGGTAAATGCGGCGTTTAATGCGGAATTGCAACAGCAGATTGTCAGCAAATTACCCGCAGGACATATTTATAAACTTGGTAATGCGGGCGCAATATTGCAGGCTGCGGGCTTACCGAATTTGCCTGTCGAGTTAGCAGCGAGCCGCTTATCCGACAAATCAATGCAGGAAAACCACCCCTTTGATTTGTTGGAAATAGAGAATTTGCCACAGGCAATACAACAGCCTTTGGCAGTATTTCGCAGTGCAACGCACATTGGAAGTTATGTTGTGCTGACAGAAATACAGCATAAGGGAAAAAACTTTGTTGTTGCTATTGAGGCAAATAGGAAAAAGGGAAATATTGAAATTAATGATATACGCAGCATTCATTACAGAACTTCAAACGCGCATATTGCAAATTGGATTGACGAGGGATTGACAGAATATGCCGACAAACAAAAAATGGCTGTATGGTTTTCTCAACAGCGGTACAATTCCGCTGAGGTGAGAAACCTTTACAACCGTGCTGCAAAGGTAATACAAAATTTTGAAAATCCAAAAATAAATGAGGAATATTTTCGGTTTTTTGTAAAAAATTTATTTGAAAGAGGCGCAAGAGAAGATGTAGAATACGGTTTTACAAAAGCAAACGGTGAGGCAGGAAAAGGAATTTATGCTTATCCTGCTAATAATTCTAAAATGCGCGAATATTATTCAACCGGTGCTAATTCTATTGTAAGGTTTAAATTAAAAGACGATGCACAAATTATTGATTTAACAACAGATGAAAATTTAATACCGTACATTAAAGAAAAAATAAAAGAAACAGCACAAGAATTTGAAAATTACAAAAAGCCAAATGTTACAAAAAGCAATTATCAGCGTTTTGGAAATATAATAGAACAATATATAAATGAAAAATATCCCGATGCAAGCGCATACATTGTTAATCACGAGGGCTACGGAATACCAAAAGGAAAACAAGTTGTAGTAAGAAATGAAGATAATATTGAAATAATAAGTAATATCCGTATGCTTGCCACCAAGAAAGGCGAAATTTACGGCTTTGTTACGCGGGACGGCAAAGATATGTGGATTGACAAAAATTTGTTGAACGCCAACACGCCGATACACGAGTTTGGGCATTTGTGGGTAGATTTTATTGAGCAAAACAACTCTGAATTGTACGAGCGCGGCGCGGAACTTATAAAAGATACCGACTATTACAAAAATTTAGCCGACAATCCTTATTACGCTAAAATAAGTGAGCGCGAGAAAATCGGCGAGGCATTGGCAACGGCGATAGGCGACAGGGGTGAGGCGTTATTGCAAAGACCCCTCAGTTTATCTTTAACGAAATGGGCGCAGATTAAGGCGTGGTTGAATGATGTTTGGAAGTTTATCGGAAAATATGCGGGTATTCGCAACCTTAACAGTAATCAGATACAGGACTTGTCGCTTGATGAGTTTGTGAATGGGGCGGCGGCGGATTTGCTCTCCGGGAAAGAAATTAAACAGGGGGTTGCGGGTCATACTTCGACTGCGCTCAGCAACCATACTTCGACTGCGCTCAGCAACCAAGCCCGCAATGACACAGAATTAAAGGATTTGCAGGATAAGATTGCGGCGGCGGAAGCCGAAACGGATACTAACCCGACAGAGGCGCAGAAAGAGGCGGGAAATTACCGAAAGGGACACGTGAAAATTCAGGGCTTTGATATTTTTATTGAGCAGCCGAAAGGGAGTGTGCGGCGCGGCGTTGATGAAAACGGTAAGGCTTGGGAAAGTAAAATGCACAATACTTATGGTTATTTTGGCAATACGGAATCGCGGGACGGCGACCATATTGATGTTTTCTTGGGGGATAATCCTTTGAGTGGGAAAGTTTTTGTGATTGACCAAAATAAAGCAGGGACTGATGGGACAAAAGGGACTTTTGATGAGCATAAGGTGATGTTTGGGTTTGACAGTTTGGAAGAGGCGCGGGCGGCTTATTTGTCGAATTATGAGAAGGGTTGGAAAGGGTTAGGGAATATTACCGAAACTGATGTGGAAACATTTAGGGACTGGGCTAAGGCTGATGGGCGGCGAGTTAAGCCGTTTGCGGAGTATAAGGGGATTGCGGGTCATACTTCGACTTCGCTCAGCAACCAAGCCCGCAATGACGGTGGGGCGGCGCAGGCTGAAACTAAAAATGGTACTCAGTTTCAGTTTATTGGCAAACAGGGCGCGGCAAATTTAGACCGTGCGGAAGAGGCGACTACACGGCTGGATAATTTGGCGGTGGCGCGGGATATGGAAACGGCTTTTGACGAAAAGAAAGCGCGGATTGAAAAGTTGAAAGCGAGCGAGCCGATAGAGATAACAGGGGAGGAATACAAAGGGAAGTATGAACTAAACCCCAAGTCGGCAAAAGAGTATATCAAAGAACATTTGCGCAATGATTACACTAATAAAGACACAGGCGAAACAATAAGAGTTTCTCGCGTGGGAGCAAATGAGGTAACTTCTCACGGAGAGCGCGACGATGCCCACTTGAAATCTATTGCTGCAATACCACAAATTATTGAAACTTCTATTTTTATAACAGAAGAGCCAAATACAAAAGAAAACGGAAAATATGACAGTTATCGGTATTATGTATCGGGTATGAAAATAGGCGGGGAAGATTATACCGTAAAAATGGTTGTTGGGAAAAAGGGCGACAGTTATTATTATGACCACGAATTAACGCTGATAGAAAAGAAAAACCTCATTGATGCTACACGATTACCAAACTCGCTTGACAACAATAAGGTTGTTTCTGACCACAAAGATAAGCGTTTAATTTCAATCCTGCAAATAAATGAGAAAGAAATTGCAAAAAAAATAAAGTTGGCTACCGGCTGGGAACGTGGGGCTGATGGGAAGTGGCGGTATGAAACAGAGCCGATAAACATTGATGCAAGTAAAATAGACAGTAATGGGGAATACAGCGGTAACTTACGCGATATAATTTTAGATACGGAATTATTAAAGGCTTTTCCTAAGTTGTCAGAAACCACAATAAACATAATGCCGCGCCCGCTTTTTTTACCGCCATCGTATAACGGTCGGTTTGACAGGAATAAAAACACGATTGAAGTAAATTTTACAACAAAGTTTACGGAAGATGGCGACTTTGCCGGAATTACCGAAAAAAACTTAAATGAAATAAGGGGTATTATAGCACACGAAATACAGCACTACATACAGGAAGATGAGGGTTTTGCTCACGGGAGTAATCCAAAATATTTTGAGGGGATTAGAGAGCCTTTGCCTGCGCATATACAGGAATACGCAGATTTATACGCAGAACACGATAAATCAAATTCGCGTAAAAAATTTGTGGATTGGTTTATCTCTCTACCAACGAAACGGTTTAAAACGCCCGAAATAATTAGCATTGCGCAAAAAGCAAAAACAGGGGAAATATCACGCAACGAGATGTTTGATATTATGGAAGATTTTTACCGCGCAAGACAGAAACAAAAGTATTTTCCGCAGGATAGTTACAATAAAACATCGGGCGAAGTAGAGGCGCGTAATGTTTCCGCTCGTATGAATATGACCACCGAAGAACGCCGCGCGAGTTTGGCGGAAGAAACAGAAGATGTGGCGCGTGAAGACCAGATATTTCTGTATGATAATTTGGGGGACAGGGGGGACAATAGGGACACAGGGCTGCGGTTTATGGCGGCGAGTGCGCCTGCGGCACCAAAGCCGAAATACACAGGACAGCCGATTAATGAATTTGCCAAACAAATAGATAAATGGGAAAAAGACACGGAACTTTCATTTGTTGAGCCAGCCATACCCAAGCCGCCGAAGATAACGCCAAATATGTCATTGATAGATATTGTGGAACAAATTAATAAATTTAATAATGAAACGCGCCAAACGCTTGCTGACGTGGATAAAGAAATGAAAAAGCGTTTGAAATTTAATAAGGCATTTATTGACCGCTGTTATCCGCTGGAAAAATACATAAAATTAATGGTAGAAAAAGGCGCGAAACTCACGAGCGAAACCAATGCTTATGATGATATTATTACTTCCACAAGCCGCGCTACTTATTTGATTGAAGAATATAAACAAAAACATATCAAGCCACTGCAAAAGTTATTACGCGGCGTTGTAGAAAGCAAGAAATTAAACAAGATGCCGGCATATAAATGGCGCGTAGAAAATGCTTTGGGTGAGGTAATAAATAATAAGCCGGTAGGAAATTACGATAAAATAAGTCTGTATTTACAGGCAAAAGATATTATTGAAGCAGACAAGTTGGGTTTGGTAGAGCGTGGCGCGGAGGGATTTAGAAACAATGTGAAAGACGAGAATGGGAATGCCGTTGAGCCGGAAACATTTATCAGTGAATTTGAACGCATTTTGGGCGATAAAAAAATACAAAAGATTTGGGACGAAGTACGGTCAGCCAACAGGTGGGCATTGGATATGCAGTTGAAGTACGGCATAATAGACCAAGCCACTTATGACAAATATACAGACGGGACACGCGAATACTACGTTCCGCAGCGCGGTTGGCGCGAGCGCGATTTGATAGATGACAAAGGTTTTTATGTATCGGAAAAAGGCGATACGCCCGATAATCCTTTCAATGCGGCGTTGGTAAAAGCGAAAGGCAGGACTACGCTTGCGGGCGACCCGCTGGCGTATATGGAGAGTATTGGTGAAAGTACGGTGATGTCTTGTTTGAAAAATGAGACAAAGCGCGTATTTTTGGAATTTGCCCGCAAAAATCAAGATTTTGCTCGCCAAAACAATTTTTTTACATTTAAAAATGTGTATTATGTAAAGACGTATGACGAAAACGGCAATCCAAAGCGTTATACCGATGCGGACGGCGCAGATTTATCGGGGAAAATAATTTACGAGCGCACGACCAAAGAGCCGAGTAATACATCTATAAAAGAAGACAAAGAAACCCGCGAGGCATTGCAGAAGATTACAGCAGAGCGCGAGGCAACAGTGAAGAGAGAGAATCAACGCTTGGCGATATTGCGGAATCAGGGCAAAGCGCAAACTATTAATCCGCTGTTTCAGGCAGCGATAAAACGTTTAGTAGATGAAGAAATACGTTTGCGTGAAAGTTTAAATGTGCTATACAGCGGACACGAGGCAATGAGACCTGCCGAGCGCACTCGCGCCGAGCAAAAGCAACACGAGGTGAGCATTACGGAAAACGGAAAGGAAGTAGTAATTGTATTTGGAACAGATGCAGAGGGTAAGGCGGTATATGCAGGCGAGAGCGTGGCAAATGTTCTCAACCGAAAATTTACGGTAGAAAGACAAACCGACAATGACATTATTATTAAAGGCGAGGAATTGCTGCGTAGTGGAACGCGATTTATGAGCGGTATGATGACACAGTATAATCCGAGTTTTGCGGCAGCAAACTTTGTGCGCGACTTTGGAATTGCGAGTATCAGTAACCTGTCTGAGTTTGGTGTTGGTTATCAGGCTCAATTTATGAAAAATATTGGTTTGGTGCAGGGTGCGGTTTGGCAATATTCCGCCGGTGAACAATATAAGGGTGAGGGCGGTTTTACGGAAGGGAAATACGGGCAATTATTGCAGGAATTTTTTGAAGACGGAGCGGCTACCGGTTGGAGTTTTTTAAAAGACGTGAAACAGTTGCGCGAGGATATGCGGCAATCGATAGAGCCAAACAAGATAAAAGAGGCATTGTCGAGCAACGGCAATCCGCTCGTAGCACTTAAACATACTTTTGGTATGCTGACGGAAGTATCGGAACTGACCACTCGCTTTGCCGAGTATGTAACGAGCCGCGAGCAGATGAACAATGACGGCACACCGAAATACACGCGGCGCGAGGCGGCAATACACGCCAAAGAGGTAACGACCAATTTTGACAGAAAAGGAAATCTTGCAAAGGCTTTCAATATGCTGTTTGCGTTTTTCAACGCGTCTGTTCAGGGAACTAATAAGATAATTCGTATGTGTAAAGACAAGCGCGTTCGGCGTGCGATGGTTGGCATAATGGGTGGTTTCTTTGCAGGCGGAATATTGCAGGCATTATTCACACCTGTGGGCGATGATGACAACCGCGCTTTTAGCGAATGGGAGTTGATGCAGAATATTTGCATCGGAAAAGCAAAAATACCTTTGCCTCAGGGATTACGCGCCTTTTGGGGTTTGGGAACGCAGGCGGGACTTGCATTGAGAGGCAAAAAAGCCATCAGTGCCTCATTGCTTGACGGCGCGAATTATTTTGCCGGAAATATTTTGCCTGAGCAACTAACATTTTGGCTCAATTTGATACAAATAGACGAACGGACAGGGCGAGTAATACCATTCAGCGAAAAAGGGTTGAAACTGACGGCTCACGCTATAATGCCAACCTCAATACAGCCAATTATGGACTGTTTTATGAATATTAAATTCACGGGCAGCACGGCATATAATACCGAATACCTAAAAAAACAGGAAGACACGCAAGCCGAGCGGACATTAGGGAAACATAATGTGCCGGAAGGCTATCAATGGCTGTCTGATGTCTTGTGGCAGGCAGGCGGCGGGTCTATTAATAACAAGAGCAAATTGAGAGCCGATAACAGTGCTGACGATGTAGCGTGGATTTATGATTGGAATCCGAGCAAGATACAGACAATAATAGAGGGATATAGCGCGGGGACAGGAAAATTTGTAACCGATATGGTAACGCTCGGCATACAGATATTCAATCCGGACAAACAAGTAGATGTAAGTCAGATGCAATTTGCCAACGTGTTCATCAAACAACCGAAGGAGTTTGATGCAAAACAAATGACTTGGATAGATTTAGAGAAAAAATCAGATTATTTGAAAACACAGATAAGAAACCTTAAAAAAGGAGATGAGAATTTATACAATTCAATGAAAGACGACAAAAATTCAAAGGGTTATAAGAAAATGGAATTGATAACAGAATATGAGAAAATAAAAACGGTAGAAGAAAATATAAGGAATGCTCGCGCCAATGATAAATTATCATTAACGCAAACAAAGGAAAAAATAAAAGATATTTTTAAGAGAAATAATATAAACGGAGAAGGTGCTTTGCAACGAGAGGCTGAACGATTATTGAAAGAATTTGAGAAATTGGAATGAGAAAACACCCGCTAAACCAAAAATTTAGCGGGTGTTTTTTTTTGTGTGTATGGGGCTTTTTGGGACTATTGGGACATTTTGGGACTATTGGGATATTCTATTTTTCTTCTTTGTGAATAGCAGGCAGAGCAGGAAATAGATAATGCCGCCGCTGAACAGGGAGATGAGGTGCAGCATTGTTGCGCTGTTGGTTTTGAAAAAAGAAATGGTTAGCGACAGGGTTATGCAGCATAGCCAAAGGGCAAAGTTTTTAAAAAATGCTTTTTGCCGAAAATATCCTTTGCGCCAAAAGATAATGATAAGCATACCAATCATTGCGTAAATCATTGCGCTTGCGCCGACTACCGGTATATCGTAGCAGCAGAAGAATGAGGCTGCGGTGGCTGCTGTGAGGGACACAAGAATGATGGTGCGAGACCTAACAAAAACCCGCAGACTTTTGAAAACAAAGCAAAAGCAGACGCTATTGATAAGCAGGTGCAGGAAATTGCTGTGCTGAAAATGGAAAGCGAGGTGTTTCCACAGCGGGAATATGCCGGTATATCCGAGTTCGTTTTCAAAGAAAATGAAAACGAGAATGAAGATTAGGATAAAGATTGGTTTCATAGATATTGAGATATTAGGATATGCGATATGCGATTTTAGACACTGCTTCGACTTCGCTCAGCAACCAAATATGGACTTTTTAGTCTTATGTCTGAACGTCTTATGTCTTGTGTCTATTTCTATTATGCAGTTCTCGGTGAATGATGTTTCGGATTGTGTTTTCCGAAAGTTTTATTTTTGGCTGGTTTGCAAAAATGCGGTCGATGGCGGCGGCGGAATCCTTTGTAACGAGAAATTGCCAAAGAAAGTTGCATAAAATTTGGGTTTCGAGTTTTGTTCTCGCCTTTGAATTTTTGGAATAGACGATGTTTTGTATTCTTTTTTTCGACAAACAGCCCCTCCATTCTTTTTGGGAGAGTTCTTTAATGGAAAGTTTGGTAGTTTGATACGCCTCGAATACCTCGTTTTGCAAGTCCGGTTGTAAGTTTTTCATATCATTTGTAAGAATTATTGCGCAAAAGTACAAAAAACAAATTACATTTATGGGAAAGTGGATAGAAAAATATATTGTTTTTTTGTTGAAAAATTTTTACAGTCAAAAAAAATGGAAGCAGAAGAACAAAAAACCCCGAAAGGGCGTGCGGCTTTGATGGAAAGTTACAGAGCCATTTATCCGGACGCAGCGGAAGAAATAGACGATGAGGCGTTGTTTGATTTTGCGCACAGCGGATTGAATGACTATAAGGGTAAATATGACAAAGAAATGTCCGACAAACAGAAGTTTGCGGAAATTATCAGCAACAATCCCCGTCTTGCCAATTATATTTCTATGATTGCAGGCGGCGAGCATCCTCGCTATGCAGAGCGCAAGTCCTTTGGCAAATTCAATGACAGCGACGATGACGACGAAGCAGCCGCCGCTTGGGAAAAAGCCGCCACCGAAGAGAATGAGCAGATACAATCAATGTCCGCCAACCTTCAGGCTTACAAGACTGCGCTTGACGAATATGCCGCCGCAAACGGATTGGACGAAGAGCAGAAGGGTAAGATAAATGATACTTACTTTAATGTTCGCGATTCGATTTTGATGTTTGAAAACCCGAAAGAGATTATCGACATTCTTTATAAAGGGCTGGATTACGACGAGGCGGGCGCGGCAGCGTTGGAAGCCGGTAAATTGGAGGGTGCGAATAGTGCTATTGAACAAATGCGGAGTAAGAGAGACAAGACGGAAATTCCTGATTTGGGCGGGGGCGGCGGCGCGGCAAAAGAAGTGAAAAAGCCATCGCCATTTACGCCTGAAAGACGAATTATAACGGCTGCGGATATGGATTAGACGTAAGACTTTTAGACAATACAGATTACAAAACAAGTTACAAATTAATAATTACGAAAATGAAAAAATGTTTTTTAAAATTCAAAGAGAGCGGACTTTTTTTGTTCGCAGTGATGTTGCTTTGTTCGGCTTTCGGCGTTGTCGGCGTTGAGGCAATGACGGCAGATGCGGCGCTCGGTACACCGACAGGGGTATATCCTCCCATTTATGATTCAGCGGGCAATGAACAAATTTTTGATGAAAACGGCTCGGTTGTTGACGGCGTGATAGAACTAACCGATGCGTATGAGAAAAATCCGGAACTCATAAGCAAGCATTTTGTCGCCGATGTAGTGCGATTAGACCCATACACATATACAACGATGGGGCTTATTAAATCTGCTTATAACTGGCAAAAGAAAGAAAATATAAAAGACCACGTTATACAGGTTAATCGCATATCTACTCCGCCGGTACAGATTACAGTAAATACAGCAATAGCAGATGCGACAGCGGCACAAGTTCCGGTAGATTTTGGCGCGGCAAACTCCATTATCGGATTGCACCAAACTATTGTCTTTAGAAACATTGGCGGTTTTGAAAAAGACGGTGCTACTGCCGATGAGCACGATTTAATTTGCCGTGTAGTATCAAAAGACCAATCAACAGGCTTTCCTGTATTAAAACCCATAAACGGCAAAGCAGCAGGCGGCGTGAAAACACTGCCGGATATTGCCGCCGGTACTACGGCATTGCGCGGCGACCGCATTGGTACGGAAACGCAAATAAGAACGGAACAATTTGGAATGTTACCTACTCCGACCGATTATTTTGTATCAAAACGATTGATTGAGTTTGGCACCAGCGGCTGGTTTGACAATGCTACCAAGACTATTAAATGGGGTAATAATGAGATTAAAGAGAATGCGATGATTGAATTTTTGCGCACCTCCGCGCCACTGTTTTGGTTAGGAAAGCAAGAACAGGCAATATTCCCCGAATATAAGAGTAATACGCCCGAGTTGACACTGTTTCCCGAAGGGTTGATGTATCAGGCGAAACGAGGTTACAGTCTGAATGGCAACGTTGCTATTTCAACCTTAGTTGGATTATACAATGAGGCATTTAGAGATAATAACTCGGGAAATGTGAAGTATTTTGCAATGGGTAGCGAAATATCGCCATTGTTCCAAGAATTGATATTAAACACAACGGGATTAAATATTAATTCTTACAAAAACAAAACACTGAATATTGATTTCTCTGAAATTATATTTGCCGGTGGCAAGCGCATTCGTTTATATGATGACCCGTCTCTTGACGACTGCGGATTGAACGATAAAGGATTTATTCTTGACCCGAAATATGCGGCAACGTATTCTTACGGAACTCGCTTTTTACCGCTCGACGGCGTTAAACAGCAAGAGCGCGACACGAAGGGAATGGCAGCCATCGACGAGAGCGTTCACGTACTGCTTAATCAGGAAGCGCACGTTGTGGTAGAACTCTGATGAGACACAAGACACAAGACACAAGACTTTTAGACAATAGACAATGTATTATTGTCTAAAAGTCTATTTTCTATAAATATTTTATAAACAGTATAAAAAATAAAATTTATGTCGATATTCAAAACATATCTATTAGACAGCAAAAAAGCGCGGTATGCCATTCAATTGGAAATTGGAGGTCGCACACGAACGATATCCTTTGTTAGCGTAGGATACGGAACGGCTTACAGTTCTGGAAAGCCTATATTTTCAACGAAAGACGAAAATGTGCAAAAGGCTATTGAGGGCTCGGCGCAGTTTTTGGACGGAAAAATAAAAGTTGTGGAAAGCAAAGATGCGGGCGATGCTTCGACTTCGCTCAGCAACCGTGCTTCGACTTCCTTCGGCTCCGCTCAGCAACCGCCGCTCAGCAACCCTGCTTCGGCTCAGCAACTGCCGCTCAGCAACCCTGCTTCGGCTGCTACGTTTGAAAACGTAACAACATTCGCACAGGCAAAAGAGGTGTTGTGCGGAGAGCCTTATAATTTGCCTAAGACAGGCACCGGTTTGAGTTCGGCGGAAAAGATTTTGGCAAAGGCTAAAGAATTGGGCGTTAATTTTCCGAATTTGAAAGCGGAGTGAGTTTTTTTTAGACAATAGACTATTAGACAATAGACTATTAGACAATCTTTATTCTTTATTCTCAAAGAAATGACAAAGCAGGATTTTATACAGCGCGTCTTGACGATACTTAATGAGGCTGACAACGTAATAGACGGTGCCACACTCATTGGGGCTGATATGGTGAAAATAGACTTGTATGTCGAAAACCTATATCCCGCCGCGTGGCGCAGGGCTGTAAATGTTTTGCCTCGTCATTTTTTTAAGAGTTATTCTTTTGCCGGTCAGCCACACGTGCAAAACAAGCCGCAGGGAACAGGTTACGTTGTATTGCCCGATGATTTTCTTGTATTGACTTCTTTTAAGATGCGTGGGTGGGATAGTGCCTGCTTGGTATTGCAGCCGGAAACACCCGCCATAAACTCGCGACAGGCAAATGAATATACGCGTGGGACTTGGAAGCGTCCGGTGTGCGTAAGGAGGGTAATAGTGGATTCGACTTCGCTCACCAAACCCAAAGACGTGTTGTTTTATTATTCAATGTGGCGCACAGATTCGCTCACCGACCACGGTTCGGATTCGCTCACCGACCACGGTTCGACTTCGCTCACCGACCATATTTATGAGATTGAAACGGCATTGTACATTAAAAATGTAAAAGCCCTAACGGAAACAGGAGGCACGGTGGATATTGATGAACGATTGATAGAGCCGCTGGCTTATTTGACGGCAAGCACAGTGCTTACGTCAATGGAGAAATATGATTTGGCAAAGATGCTTGACCAAAAATTTACAGAAATAGCGTAAGAAGACTTTTTCAAAAGTAAGAATTATGACAGACGTAGCAATAAAAGATATACCGATACTGCAATATTTAAAGCCACCGGTTTTTTTGTTGGCAGACTTGTATACCCGCTATCCCGATGGTGGGCAGTTTGGTTGGTTTGCGCTGGTGAATAAAGCCAAGAAATTTGCTTATTGGAATATAGAGGCAAAAGAGTGGCAATTTATCAATGAAGGCGAGACGGTTATTATTAACGAGGAGATACAAACGATATTTGAAACGCTCGACACAATAACTCCCTACTTTGTACACGATGATGAGGAAGACAAAAGCAGGGTAATACCTTACTTGCGCAAGGAAGACCAACAGCCTGCGGAAAATGCCTTTTGGACGGCGGGCTATGGATTTGGAAACAAGCAATATTTCTTTGCCGACACATACGGCTATTTTAAGGCAACGCCCGGGTCTAATGAAAGCACAAATACCTTTCGCTGGCAACAGGGTTATGTAAAGGTGAGTACCGGCGACCAGCGGGCGACTATGGAATTGTTTACAGACGAGCAGGGCGGAATGCAGGTAAAATCTGCAGGGCAGATTGTTATGCAAACCAGCAATGATGCTACGCGATTTTATCGCAAGGGAAATCCTGTTTTTGCTGCATATAAAGACAGCGTACAGTTACATTCTTATTTGCAAACGCAGGCGAAAAGCCAACTGTCATTTATCAGCGGCGAGCAGACAAGCGGAACTGCGTACACACAAATATTGGCAGGTGGAAGAAACTTGCTCTCGGGCGGCGTAGGTTATACGCGCCTTGATTTGAATAACGGCACGGGCGTAACAAAAGTATTGCAGGCGACCACCACAACTATTTGGGCGGACAATATGCAAGTGCGCGTTGGTAATTTGCCAACGGCAGCACAAGACGTGAAAGGCGCGATTACGGAACTTAAACAAACTATGACGGCACACGGATGGTAAGTTAGATTTTAAAATTAAAAAGATATGAGACTATTTCAATTTTCGGCAGAATTTCATCACCCTAACGGTGAGGTTTTTGAAAAAGAAGATACGCTGGTAAATGTAACCGGTGGCGGCTCGGCATTACTCTCTGATGAGGTATTGATAGATGGCGTACCGACATTGACGGAGCCGCAATGGAAAGGCATTGCTACGGTAGAAGTGC
The DNA here is from genome assembly GCA_031261165.1 of Prevotellaceae bacterium. Taxonomy (GTDB): domain Bacteria; phylum Bacteroidota; class Bacteroidia; order Bacteroidales; family Paludibacteraceae; genus JAISJU01. Next base: position 10,365 of record JAISJU010000086.1, on the reverse strand, counting down.
TTTTTAGGGGCGTGTCTATTTACACGCAAAATATCATTCAGCCGATAGACAATGATATGCCGGTGATGTCGCAGATGTATGACTGGGCAAAAATGCTGACGGTAGGCGGCAACGCGCTATTTTTGGATATTACGGACACCGATTATCCCGCCTTTGAATTTGGGCAGCCGGGAACGGCGATGCCTAAGCCGGTAGGGGTAACAGCAGGGGTTGGCAGTAGCGAAAAATGGGCGCGTGAAGACCACACGCACGCATTGGGCGAAGAATTTGCGGCAACGACAACACCGGCACCGGTGGCAAATGTGTCTTTTGTTGGTTATAGCGATAAATTTGCGAGAGCAGACCACGTTCACAAAAACCCACGGCTGCAGTCTTATCAGAGCATAAATCCGGATAATGAACAGACGGAAGAGCACAGCGTAGTGCGCTGGGGGGATTATGAGGGGCAAAACACAATGCGCTTTCACGGTTACGGTTTTGACAGCGGCAGCCCTGAAAACCCGACAGAACTCGAATATGTGTGGGGCGACCACTTCCACCACAAATTTGAGCGAGCGGGCAGAAATTACAAAACCAACCGTTATGAAAGATTTAATGATGACAGTTTAAGTCTTTATTTTGGCTCGCCCGAGAGTGGTTGGGAATCCGGAGCCGATGACGGTTTGCGCGTATTCTATGCTGACCGCGACACGCTCGAATTGGCACACGGAAACACCACAACAAATGACAGGCACGTGGTACTTTCGAGTGGTCGCAATCCTGCAAATACGGAATATTACACCATTTTGCACGGCGTTCCGACAGACACAATAGACGACAAATACCCTAACGCAAAAGCACTGCCTCTATTGAGGGTTGGGGATAAAAGTGGATATTCTTATAGCGGACTTTATAATGCAAATGGTTATCCACTATTATTATCCGGTAATGCAGCAGAAAACATATTAGATTCGACAAGTATTGCTATTTTTGATGGCTACGGCACAGCATCATCTAATATAATTATTAAATACGGTAGTTATTCCGGTTTACAAACAAAACAAATTTCACAAGACTTATAAAATTTAAAATTATGGGATACATAGCAAGCGTTTACGTTCCGTCTTTGGGACTTCGATTTGACAAAGAACAAATCGACAAAATAAGGGTAACGGGTTTGGAAACAAACAAAGTGCCGGTAATGGTATATCAATCTGACGGCAAAACGCCGGAGATTGACCCGGCAACAAACCAGCCAAAATTCAAATACATCTGGGTGGGCAGATACAAGGTAATGGCATTTTTGAAAAATGGCAAACAACTTTTGCAAAGAGAAATGGATTTGCCGTATTACGACCCGGATAAACCCGCCGAAAAACAGTATTATGCGGCGTCAAAGCGTATGGTTTTTGTTGACAGGCAGACCGGCGAGAAAATTCCGTACTTTACCGACATCGAAGACGAGGAAGATGCGGCGAGCGTAGGAGTGGAATCGAAATTAGACAACACGCCCGTTGGCATTCCGCAGACGCCGGGTACTGAAAATTGGGAAACCGACAGTATTGACCCCGAAACGCATCAAGAGGAAACCGCCGTGGAGACCACAGAAGAATAAGATATGACTATACATCAGATATACGAAGTGAAGCCGGGCGCAAGAATATCCCGAACCGTGCAACGCTGGATGGATACAGTCCGTTCGGCGGTGCGCTCGGGCGATGTTTATAAGTTGTGGAATGACAGCAGGGGAATAAACGCTTTTGTGAAAGGGAATTTTCCTGCTCTGTATGACAGATATAAGGCATTGCCCTATAACGTGCAACGGTGGGATTTGTTGCGGCTAATGATTTTGTATGTGGAGGGCGGAGTTTATTTTGATAGTGATGTTGAGGTTTTTGGGACTTTTGAGACGGAGGGGATTTTTGGGACAGCGTCTAAGGCATCGGTAGTTTTTGGGTTAGAGCCGGAGAAACACGCATTTGATTTTGAGAGGCGACCATTTTTGATTGGAACGTATTTTATTTATGCAGAGCCGGGAAATGAATTTCTCAAATATCTTATTGACAGCATTTTTGCTGAGATAAATATTGTGCACAGTACGCACAATCCTACGCAAATAATGAAGTCTACGGGTCCCGCCAAGATAACGGAACTGTATAACCGATATCCGAAAAAATTTGAAGTAAGTCTTTTGCCCTCTGAATATTTCAGTCCGCTAACCGCCAAAGAAACGAAACGCTATGCAATGGGTGAATACTTCTCGCAGGCGGAAAATGCCGTTGGGATACATTATTACTGTGGCTCGTGGGTAGAGAGTAGCGAGAATAAAGATGAGATTGAATTATTGGAATTTTTAAAACGAAAACGAAATTAAAATCATAAAGTTATGATGACAATAGATAGAAACAGCAATGTTGTGATTGTAAAAAAAGAATTTTTTACAAAAGCAACGACCTACGACAAACTTTCTTACAGTTTTGAAAAAGACTTACTGATTGTTTATGAGTTGGGGCAAAAAATCACGAGTGAGTATTTGAAAAACAAAATTATTGTTGGAAACGAATTGCTTACACCGGAGAATGCCGACGAAAGTTTGACAAATATTCTTTCTTTGAGCGGCACGCCTGAGAGCGAGTATTTAAAATTATCTTCCGAAGAAACGCAGGTGATTGATTCGGACATATCGCTTGGACTTGGGAAGAAATTTCTTGGTACAGATTCTAATGGTTCCGAACACGAACTGATAGGATTAAATGAGTACGATGGCGGGCAGCAAGTCGAGGTGGGCAGTGAAAACGAAGCACTGTGCTTAAATCATAATGCAAAAGGCTTTGACGGTGAACTTCCGGGCGACAAACATATCACGGTTAACGGCAAAGACGAAAACGGTGCCGTGTTTACCGATAAAGTTGCTTATCTGAGTGATTTGAATGATGCTATTCCTGTTGTTCCAGAAGAAGACGGTACTTATATTTTAAAAGTTACGGTTACAGATGGGGTTGCTACTCGTAGTTGGGTGGCGGAATAGACAGTGATACGGCTATAAATTAGAAGTTCATTGGAATTTTTAAAACGAAATTAATATGATGACAATAAACTCAAACGAAGGAAGTATTAATATTAACGGAGTGTTGTACCCTGTCAATACTTTCAGGGTCGGATTTGATGAAGAAAAAAATCATCTTATAATAAAATCCGGCAACAACCAAATTTTCGCCGCCACTCCCGCCACGATTGACGGCACTATTGTTACCGCCGAGAATTGGGAGGAACTTTGCGGCGTTTTTTTTTTAGTTAGCACCCCCGCGAATGTAAACAAGCGAGTATTGATTTACAATGAGGCTACGGCACAATACGAATATATATCCTATGAAACGCTCAACAACGACACGCAGGCAATTGTTGAGGAAAGCGCGATAGACAAAAAGATACTGGAAAAAGCAACGGGATTTTTGAGCCCACATTCCTTACTTCTGAATGAAGACACCGAAGAATGGGAAATTGTTGCGTACAGCCCTGACGAATGGTCGCCTAACTATATTTTGAACTATGGAGAAAATCCGCCGACACCCGCCGACAGCATTACCCATATCGCAATAATTCCTGAAACGGACGGCGATACAGATGCTACCGATTTTGTGAATATACTTATTTGGGACGGTTCTGCGTGGAACGTAGCCACCGCGCACGTTGCCATCAAAAATGGCGATTTGTTTTCAGAATACCCATCTACGGAAGGGTATTACTGGTTTGGGGGTAAGTTTAACCGTTTGGATTTTGAGGTGGATTTGTCCTCTTATTACACAAAAAATGAAACCGATTTGCTTTTTGCCAATAAGGTTGATAAAGTTGCCGGCAAAGGGCTTTCGACAAACGACTTTACTAATGATTGGCTTGCTTTACTGCAATTTATAACGGCTACACAGACAATTGCATCGTTGCAGAATATCGCTGCTACTTGTCAGAACATCTACTGTGAATTGACTGCCAATGAGGCTTTGTCGGTTAGCAGTATAAGTATGTCAAATCAACCTGTTATTATTACCGTTTATTGTGCAGCGCAAAGGACTATTGCGATACCGAATACAAGTAATTATGTGGCAAACGGCTATACCTCAATATCTGTTTCCGCAGGAAAATACACGGAAATAAATATTATAAAAAATTCTTTTACAGGGAAATATCATATTAACACAAGCATACAAGTATAAAAATGGCAGGTGCAATAAGAAGACGAGCAAATAATTTGTTTGGTATATACGACCAAACAACATTATATCAATTTTTATCAACGGGAGTACCCGCAAATACTACGGGCATCTTAATGAACGATATTGATTGTAGCGGTATGACTTTTTCTTCACTGTACAATTATATATCTAAAAATGTTGTTTTTGAGGGTAACGGCTTAAAACTTTTAAACCTGACAAGCAATATTTTTAATGGAACTATCTATTTCCGAAGAGTGCAATTGATAGATGTGAATATTGTTACTTCGTCTGCGACATTAAATTATATAAATAATAAAATGGAGCAAGTTTATTTTCAGGGCTCAATTACTTCCACAGGAACAGCAACGGGTAGAATCGGCGCGATAGCATCGGGGTTGCAGACAGAAAATATGGTTATGAATTGTCTTGTAGATGCTAACATTAGCACTGCCGGCACTGTGAGAGGGGGATTGGTGGTTGGCGATGGGTATCCGCCCAATTTGTGCATAGCAAAGGGCAATGTTAATTCCAAGAATGTGGCAGGGGGCATTATCGGATTAGATTATATACCCTCTACTCCCTCTGTCAATGTATGTCTGGCAACATCCATAAAAGGGAATGATACCTATGTAGGCAGGTGCAGAGGCGGGTATGCGGCAAACAACAATAATGTGAAAATGTATTGCCTCGAAACAACATTATTGAATGGAAATGCTGTTTCCGAAAGCAATAATTTGAGCAAAAACGGTGCCAACATAACGGCAGTACAAAGCCGAACGCAATCTTTTTATGAGGGTTTGGGATATGACTTTGTAGACGTATGGAAGATGAGCAGCGCGGGAAGTTCGCACGGGGGGACACCGATTTTGCAATTTATGGAGGATATTTGAGGAAATTAAGGACAATAACAACTAAAAATTTTATGATGACAATAGAAAATGTAATATTGATGATATTGTTGCCAATAATGATTATTGCGATTGGTACTGTTTGGAAAAAAGCAAATGCAAACTGCGACAACTTGACGAAGACCATACAGGCACTAAATGACCACAAATTGCAAGTTCAGAAAGAGTTTGTTCCAAACAGGGACTTTGAAAAACTCGAAAGGCAAGTATCGGAAATTCACGATATTATCATTGGAAAATTTGGTACGGCAAAAATAAAAAAAGAATGAAGAATTGGTTTAACGGTTGGCAATGGCTAAAATGCACGGGCGGGGAATGGAATTTCGCGCGAATGATGGCATTTGGGTTGAGCGTAGTACAAGTGGCTGTTATTATTGCAAAGATTGAGAATTTTGTGCAAATTCAGAATTTGTATCAGTTAATTGCCTATTGCAGCCCATTTGTTGCGGCTATTCTGTTTTATTTCTTTGAGATATTGCGGGAGAACAAAAAAATTCAATTGAAAATCGGGAACAATAGTTTGAAAATGGAATAATAAAAAACTCAGTAATTAAATAAAATAAAAAATATAAATCACTGAAAACCATATATAAAAATTCATTAAAACTCAATTTAAAAACTCAATAACAGATAGGGACTTTTTGAGAAAATAGAGACCTGAGAGAATTAAAACTTTAAACTTTAAAATATAATGGACAAAAGAAGTGAAAGCAATTTAGCAGGGATACACCCCGATTTAAAGAAAGTGATGACGGAGGCGCAATTGATGCGCCCAAGTTTCATTATAGTGTGCGGCGTGCGCACAACTGCTGAACAGCAAGCGTTGTTTGCGCAGGGCAGGACAAAGCCGGGACTTCGCGTAACGAATTGCGACGGCATAAGCAATCGCAGCAATCACCAAGTACATAAAGATGGTTTGGGCTATGCCGTTGATGTTTATTGCGATGCCAACGGTAACGGCGTAGTAGATAGCGTTGAGATAAACGATATAGCCGGGTTAAAAAAAGTAGCCGACAATGTGAAAGCCACCGCCAAGCGGTTAGGTGTAAATGTGGAATGGGGCGGGGATTGGAAGATGAAAGATTATCCGCATTTTGAATTTAAGAATTAACGCTTCGACTTCGCTCAGCGACCACGCTTCGACTTCGCTCAGCGACCAAATAATGCAAAGTTATGAAAAAGGTAATTTTCTACATAGTGTTTTTAGGTTTAGTTTTTGGTTTCGGTTTTGTGGGCGGTTGTTATTTCCGCCCGCAAACTACCGAAACTGTGAATTATGTGCCGCTGCCTGCTGTCAGGGTGGAACTGCCGAAAGATAGTTTGAGGGTGGTGGCGGAACGATTGCCGGAGAGGGTGGAAGTGCCTGAGAGGGTTAGGAACGCTTCGACTTCGCTCAGCGACCGCACTTCGACTTCGCTCAGCGACCGCGCTGGGCAGGGGGTTGCAGGTCATACTTCGGCTGCGCTCAGTAACCAAGCCCGCAATGACAACAGTAACCAAGCCCGCAATGACAGAACTAACAGCACTTCGCTCGCCGAACGGACATTGCGGGATACATTGTATATTATGCAGTCAATAGATACTTTGGCATTGATTAGGGATTATATTTTGGCGCGGGATTATCGCTTGACGGTGATTGATAATGATACGGTGGGGAAATGTATTGTTTTTGCGACAGTTCAATATAATGAGATTACGCGGTTTTCGGCGGAGTTTACGCCGGTGCAGCGGATAGTAACAGCCAGTACCGCCGGGCGTGGTTCGACTTGGTTCGACTTCGCTCACCAACCATCGCTCACCAACCGCATTTCGGCTTCGCTCAATGACCGAAGAATTGAGCCGTTTTTGAGTTTGGGTTATTTGGGCGGTTCGACTTCGCTCACCGACCGGAGTGGGCTAATGCTCGGCGGCGGTTGTTTTTACAGGCATATTGGTGCGGAGTATCAGTATGTAATAAAAGAGAATGGGCATTATTTTGGGGTGAAATATAAGTTTTAATGACTACGGAACAAATCATACAGGAAAACGCGCGGCGCAACGCTGAAAAAAAAAAGAATACAATCCCATAAGCGGGTTGAATTGTTGCGGCGAGCGGTTTGTTGTGCTCGTTTCGGAAAAAAAACCATACGAATTTTACTTTCCCAAATCTATGCGCGGTCTTAAATCCGTGCAATTACTACTTGAACACGGCTCTATCAAAAAGGCTCTTAAATCTATAGGGCTTAACAAGAAACCCAGCAATGAAGAAATAAAATTTTTTTGGTTGAAGTTATGCGAAGAACGTTATAAGTATGATTTTGAGTTTTTTGCTGCGACTTGCCAGAAACTTGTGATAAAAGAAACGGGCGAAATAAAGCCTTTTATTTTTAATCTTTGCCAAAGAGATTTTCACGCCAATGTAGTATTGCCAAAATTAGTGGCGGGTGAAGAAATATTGGCGGAGATACTAAAAGCCAAGCAGCAGGGATTTTCTACTTATGTTGAGGCTTTATTCAACTACATTCAGACGATACATAAAGAGAATTGGAACAGCGTGATATGCGGGCAGGTGCGCGACACGGCTGTTAATATTCGTGCGATGTATAAGACAATGCTTGACGAGATGCCACCGATAAAAGGCGTTAAGATGACGATGCGCGGATTTGAGAGTGCGCAGAATATTCAATATGTGCCGGAAAGGGGTTGCAGGATTATTTTAGGTTTTGCTGGTGAGCCTGAAAATTTGCGGTCGCACAACTTTAAATTGGTACATCTTTCGGAAGAAGCATTTTACCCCGACACAGACAACAACAATCCTAAAAAAATAGAGGGGACATTAAACAGTTCACGTTCTCACGGCGCGTTTTGTGCATTTATTCGCGAGAGTACGGCAAATGGCGTAGGCGGTTTTTTTTATGACCAATGGCAAAAAGCAAAGGCAGGAGCAACGGCTTTTACGGCTCACTTTTCGGCGTGGTATAATTCGGAATCGAAAGAGATTGCTTTTGACGGCGGATATTATCAGCACAACGGCAAAAAGAAGAAAGGAAGTACAGAAGATTTTATAGAAACGATGAATGACTATGAAATCAATCTTTGGAAAAATAACAAACGCTGTACGTTGGAAAATTTGAATTGGTACAGGTTGGAGTTGGCAACTTCACCGAGTATAGAGATAATGAGACAGGAAAATCCGAGCGATGACATAGAGGCATTTCAGAATAGCGGTATCCCGGCATTCAATCACGAGTTGGTACGGAGGCTATATGATGAATGTTGTGCGCCGGTGGAAGTGGGTGAGTTTGTGAGCGACTGTGCGCCGGAAATAGCATTTGTAGATACAAAACGCCGCTCGGAAGTATTGAAAAATATTCGCTTTGTGCCTGATGCGGAATTAGCGGAAATAGCCGAAAAAGGCGATGCAGATACGCGGCGGCGCAAACTTTTGAATAAGATACAGATTTGGGAACAACCGGACAAAGAGCAGAGAATAGAAAACCGCTACATTGTGGTGTTCGACCCGCAAAAAGGTCAGTCAGACGGTGCGGACTACGGTGTGATAAAAGTTTTGGATAGATACTGGCGAATGTATGGCGAGGGAACAAATGTGGTAGCAATGTTTTACGGTCATAAGAATATGTATGTTACGATATGGATAGCGGCACAGTTGGCAAAATATTACAACGATGCGCTGTTGGTTGTAGAATCTAATACTTATGACAGCAACAATAATCAGGTGGATTTTAACGAATATATTTTTGAAACAATAAAAGACCACTACGACAATCTGTATAAATATAAGACAAGCGATAAATCTAAAAACAATCAAACAACACATTACGGATTTCCGATGTTGAGGGAAACGAAATCGGCAATAATATCAAACTACAATCAGATACTCGACAATTTGCGTAAGGTAAGTTGGGCTTATGGCGAGCGAGACAGAGCAACGGTAGATGAGGCATTGACTTACGAATGTAAGAAAAATGGCGGCTGGGGCGCGATAGCGGGCAAACACGATGACAGGATAATGGCAACTATGATTGGTTTGTATATTGACTACCAAATGGAATTGCCGCGAAAAGCGGAAAGAATAGATATGAGCAAGATTAAGAAAGAGAGAACGGCGTGGTGATAATATGCTAATAAATAATGTGCTAATGTGCTAATAATGAAATAACTATATCTAATTTTTCGGATATGGTTTTTTCTTTTTCGGTGGGCATTTCGCCAAAGAGATAGCCGACAGACACGCCGAAATATTTTGCGGCAATAATGATTTTGTCGGAAGTCATCAGCGTTTCTCCCGAAAGATAATTATTTAATGTATTTCGCGCAATGCCGAGCGCATCGGCAAAATCTGTTTTTGTCTTTTTTTGTTCGCGCAAAAGGTCTGAGATGGTTTGATTTATCATAATTTAAAATTGTTTAGGTGGTCAATGATTTTTCGGTTGGCATCGTCTATTTTTGTTTGGCTGCGGCGGATGTATGTTTCGGTGATGTCTGTTAGCGAGTGCCCAAGTCCGATGGATATGATTTTGTCTTCAATATCCAATTCGGCAGCAATGGTTGCCCACGTGTGCCGCGCCCAATACATAGAAAGGTAGGGAAACAGGGGTTGGGAATGTTTGCTGCCGGGCGTTCCGCCGATGTCTTTAAGGCGGCGGTTGGCGTTTCGGCAAAATTCCAAATAGTCTTTTTGGCTATCTAACGGATTTAGTATATAGTTTATGCCCTTATATTTTTCTATTATTGCGGCAGCCTCAGGCTCTATTTTGATTTTGAGGGGTACGCTGGTTTTTGTTCTTCTTGTGATGATGTATCCGTCTCTTATGTCTTCCGGTGTGAGATGTAGCAGGTCGCCGGTATTTAGTCCGCGCAGGTAAAACGAGAGCATAAAGATGTCGCGGGGTTTTTGTTGTTCGGGGGTACAGGGGTAGTCGCGGAGTTTTATGAGGTCGCGCAGTTCCATTGCCCTGTGCTCGGTTTGTTCTTTTTTAATTTTAAAGCGGCGAAAGGGGTAGTTCTCAAGCGGGTAAATGTTCCGGTCGATGGCATCGTTAATAATGGCGCGGATATTGCGCATATAGATGGCGCGGGTGTTGGTTTTCAGCCCGCTTTCTATCATAGAAATATCAAAGTCTTTTATGTACGGCAGGTCAATATCGGTAATGTATAATTTATTTACGTCTGAAAATTTTGACATACAGATAAACATAGACTTGTATGTGGCTTTTGTACCTTTGTCGTCGGGATATTTGGCGATGTATTTTTCGTAGAAGTCCGTA
>JAISJU010000026.1 GCA_031261165.1 Prevotellaceae bacterium | reverse complement strand
GCCGAAGAAGACCCGCAGCCAAAAATGTACATTGATTTTAATTGGAAAACGGCAAAAAAACATATTAAAGAAATGGTATTAAAACTTTAAAATAAAAATAATTATAACTTTGCACTTTAATAAAATAAAAAATTTGCTTATTGAAATAAAAAAAGAAAAAGCGTAATTAATACGCAAAAAATAAGACATATATAAAATAGCGATTGCAGCTATTCTTGAAATCCAATTTTCCACATTGGCTCGTTTTACGAGTTATAGTATCAAGAATAAGTTAGTAAGCGCCGTTATGATACGGCGTGGAACGACTTGTAGATACTATAGGCGTGGAAACCTGGATTTCAGCAGGTCGTTTCCACGCTATTTTTATGCCCAAAAACGAAGGAATAACAGTAAATATTTTAGTATAAATTTTAAAATCAGATTTTTATGAATCAGTACAGTGAAAAACAACAGAGAAGTAGCTATTATCGTAGCGCAATGGAGCAGAGACCATTTCAAAAACGGGGAGTGTCCGAAAATCCAATCGTAAAGAGTAGGGTGTGTTTCACACTGTTGGCAGCCATGTTATTTTTATTTTCAGCTGCAAGTGTATCGGCTCAAAATCAAAGTGCAAAGACCCAAAGTGCGAAACCGGATGTTATCACATTGCTAAACGGTGATGACATTGAAGCATCAGTGCAAAAAGTGGGAGACACTGATATTGAGTACAAGAAATGGAGCAATAAGAACGGGCCAATTTATACATTAAAGAAATCAGAGATTTTTAGAATTATCTATGCAAACGGAGAGAAAGATGTGTTTTTCAAAAAAGAAGAGCAAGCGGTTGTTGCACCTGTTCAACAGCAAACAAACACTACACAATCAACTAATGCTTCACAGCAAACAGCGACAGTTGCCCAATCAAATATGACATTGCCGGTGGTAATAGCAACAGATATTCCCGGTGCACAACAAGGGACATGTTACTCTGCAATATTTGCTGAAATGAAAGCGAAAGGTTTCAATATTCAATTGGATGACTATGCCGCCAAAAAAGGATTGGAGAAGACACAAGGCATTGATGCCGATAAGTTTGTGAAAAACCACAGTAAAAATGTAACTCCGGACGATAAGTATATTGTAATGCTTATTACCATGAAAAGTTTCTTTAAAGCCTCATGGACTTTCCGTACATTTGATATGAGTACGGGTAAAATGTTTGTCGAAGAAAAAACGAGTTCCAGCGCCAGCGCTTATGGAAATTGGGGAGACACAACGAGAGATGCACTGAACTATTTTTTAGCAAAGCACCCAACACTGGTGGAATAAAAAGTATCCAATAATATTATGAGTGCGCCAATGATTCCGGGATTTTGTCCCTATTACGTCATGACACAGAACAGATGTTATCTGTCGGAAACTACCCCCTCGTCAGGAACAAGAGATTACAAATGCAAGTCAAGCAGCAATTTCAAAACCTGCGGGAACTTCGAGGCGAAAATGAGAGGTACAAATTATAATAACAAATAAAAGAAAGGAAAATAAAATGAATTCAGAAATATATGAACAGGCTTTTGCCGAATATAATAAGGCTCTTAATGAGTTGATAACACTAAGGAAGGATGACCGTGATAATGATACTTTAAATGAAACAATACGAGACATAGAACAGGCAAAAACAAATCAAAAAGAAAGGAGAAAAATTATGAACTCAAATGTAACAAACGGCAAACTCACCCTGCCCAACGGCGGGAAGTACGAAGGCGAAATCCTTAACGGCGAGCCGAATGGCAAAGGCGTTGTAAAATATGACAACGGCACAACTTTCGAGGGAACGTTTAGGAATGGCTTACCGAACGGCAAATGCAGACAAGAGTGGGTAAACGGAATGTATCTCGAAAGCGTGTATAAAGATGGTGAGCCGGTAGATGGTATTGACAAATGCAAGTTTATATACGACGATGGTTCGTATTATGAGGGCGATTGTATCAACGGTAATCCTGAGCCAAACGGATGGGGAAAAATGTATTGAAAGATAAGTATGAAACGGAAGGCGAATGGCGCAACGACGAACTGCACGGTTATTCCGTTAGTATATATTCCGCTGCTTATACTGCTCAAGTTGGCGCAAAAAACGGTTGGACAGACGAAGGCGTTGTAACTCACAGTGCAATGCGAAAGTGGTTTATAAAAACAGATGCAAACCTCAATGGTGGAAAGCCAACTGTTATACGCGCCGCCGATAAGAATTTTGATATTCCACAGGAAGATTTGCCGCTTGGCATTAAAGCGCGGCTCTTTTTGGGGTTTATCGATATGTGTAAGGAAAAATTTCCGATTGCTTTTTATGGCACAGGTAGTAATAATGGTGGGTTTAGTACGGCTCGTGCGATGGGGAACTGGAGCGTGAATGAAATCGACAGGCAGGAGGAAGAATGGAAAATTTTCTCTGAAAAAATTCTGCCATTGCCGATAGAACAGAAAGCAGAGGTATATTATAATTGGTTGCTTGAAGAAGTGCAGACGGCAAAATCTGTGGAAGAATACTCCATTTTGGCAAATAAATTCAGCGATATAAGCGAGTATAAAAATTGCGCCGAAATTGTCGCTTTTATACGTGAACAATTAGAAACAAAATAAAAGAAAGGAGAAAAAATGTGGCAGACAATAAACTAATGGACAAACTTGTTGCGGGATACAATGAGCTATCTCAAGAGATAAAAACCCGAATCAGTGAATTAGAACCTAAAATTAGCAAACTGGAAAGCGAAAAGAAAGATACAGAAGAAGGACTTGCTGATATTATCAGGTCTTCAAAAGAACTTGAAGAAATAAAGGAAGATTGGCAGAAAAAGTATGATAATGCAAGGTTGCGAGGCACTCAAACCGAAGAGGATTATGCTTGGAGTCAATGGGAACAGGCGAAAACCCTTTTGGATATAGCAAGTAAGGGAAAACCGGCAGCGGAAAGCAAACTTTTCAGTATAAAAAGCAGTTTAAGTTCTCTTATTAAAGAACGCGATTCATTGTCAAAGAAACTTGGCAATCTTTCCTCTTTATCAGCAGAAGCAAAAGGCGAAACCTATTATCAGTGGTTACTTGAAAAACAGCGGAATGCAGAATATGAAAATGAATACACTGCTTTGGCAAATAAATTCAGCGACATAAGCGGCTATAAAGATTGCGCAGCGCGTGCCGAAGAATGTAGAAATAAGATAAAAGAACTCAAAGAAATAGAGCAACTTGACAGGGAATTGAACGAAGAACTTAAACAGATTGACAATGACAATTCTATACTGTTGGCAAAACCACCTATATTTGAGAGTGTAATCGGTGCAATTATTATAATTGGCTGCATTTGGTTTGCCAAGTTGATTGGTGCTATTATTTGCGCCATACTTACATATTTTTATATACAACGTAAGAAAAAAGCAGAGATTGACAAACAAAAATCCTCTTTGCGCTTCGAATACGAGAAGAAAAAGGAAGAAGTGAGAAAAAAGTATCAATCTTTATGATTACGGTTTATTTTATGAACGGCAGCCAAGCCGGTTATATCAACAGCAATAACTTCTACACCACAGGCGGCTGTCAGGTCGGTTACGTCAGCGGCAGCAATGTCTATGTGATGAGTGGTCGGCAGGTTGGCACTGTTGTTGGCAATAATATCTATACGATGGATGGTCGGCAAATTGGGAGTGTCAGTGGTAACACGGTTTACGCTGTCAGCGGCAAGCAAATTTACACCGCCAGCGGCGCGTCCGCCGTGCAGACAGGCGCGGCGGGGCTGCTGCTGATTTAGGTGAAAAATCTCGGAAAATATCAATAATTTAAATTACACAGTTTATGTACAAAAATGTCACAAAAACAGCAGCGGCTGCAAGTATTTGCAGCGTAATGGAACGAGAATCCATTTCAAAATGCGTTATTACCCGAAAGACGACAGGAGTGCGAATAACGAAACTTATGGCACTTTTTGCCACAGCAACCTTCCTTTTTCAGCCCTTGTTTGCTGAAAAAGTCAGTGTAGAAACCGCACGCAACATAGCGGTTCAAACCTTGTCGCGCTCTTCTGCATTGCGTAGCGGCGCAAATACACAACAAAAATCGCAAGTAGCACCAATGTCACTGCAACTGCTCTACAAAAGTAGCAGTAACAGTACAAGCGGAAATGGCATTGGCATTTTACGCTCTGCGCCGGCAGATGAAACCGTCTATTTCTATGTCTTCGGCACAGAAAATAACGACGGTTTTGTAATTGTATCCGGCGACGACCGTGTTACACCGGTGTTAGGTTATTCCATC
>JAISJU010000201.1 GCA_031261165.1 Prevotellaceae bacterium | reverse complement strand
GTCTTTGTCGGTTTTCAACAATTCGGCAATGATTTGTCCCGCAACAATGGGGAAAATCTTTTTGCCAATGGCAATATCATCAACCTTGTAAGTATGGCGCGAGCCGTCAAGAAAATATCTGAAAATTGGCGGTGGTGCATTGTTGCCGCTTAACATACTGCGCAAAGAAACCGTACCTTGCCTACTGCGGTCTGTTTCGGCAAATACGCTCTTTGTGGTCTGCACAACGGTATTGTCATCGTAATTGTACGCGATTGTATCATTATCATTCGTATCTAACGACAACTTTTTTGTCTTGTAACATTGGAACTTACCGTTGCTCGACTGTTGTATGTATTCTAAAATTTTACCCATAAATTAGCGACAAATTTTGCAGGTGCAAAATTACTGTTTTTTTCCGAATTAACATAAACAAACAGCGAAAAAACATAGAAAAATGTAACAAAACGCCCTCACTCTCAAAAAAATATGAGCAAAGGCGTTATAAATACCGACCTTTTGGCATTAACGCTTTTTATAAACGCCGTGCGAAATATGGTCGATAAAACCGTTTTGTTTGAATTTGGCAATGTACTTTTCGGCGGTTTTGTCGGGGATTTCTAAAGTTTTGGCAATATTTACATAAATCTGCCGCGAAAATTCGGGCGGTAATGCTTCGAGAAACAGTTGCTTTTTGTTTTCTCTTTTTGAAATTTGCTGCTCGGCAGGCAAATCGCTGAAAACTCGGGCGGCGTGCTGCACAAGGATTTTTACCATTTCCAACGCAGTTTGAAAATCGGTATCGTTGCAAATTATGGGCGTTGTAAAACGCCCTGTTTGCTCAAAACGCAACACCGAAAAAATCATTGCCACGCGAAAAGTTATCAACCCCAAACGCCGCACAGTTGCGATATAATCAACGCCACATAAAAACAGATATTGATTTTGCGTTTCAGCAAAATAGGCGTTGAATTGTTGTTGCTGTGCTTTTGTGAAGCAAAAGCGCAACGGCTCGGAAAGGTGTTGCAGCGACTTGTAAAAATCGAAAAAATGATTGCCTAAATGCCGAAAATAATCGTCAAGTGTTTGGCTGTCATCGCCCGCAAAAACATCTTTCCAAACAGGCAAAATGTTCATATAGTAGAAAATAAAGCGACTGAACAAGCCGTTTTCGGCGTTTGGAATGAGTGCCGAAACTTGTTTTGGCGTTCCCGAAAGCAGTGCCGAAAGTCGCGGCATTTCGAGTTCTACATACTCGCGGTCTTTGCGGCGATTGTATGTTATCGGCTCGTGGTGGAAGGCTTTGCGGAAACCATCGGAATAGTTGCCGTGTTCGCTCTTGAATGTCTGCGCCAAAGTGTCGCCTTCGGTTTCAAACAATAATCCGATACCTTTGTTATCATTTAGTATTTGAAAAAGCCCTGTCGCACTGTTGTTTGCGGGAATAATTAACATTCGCAGGGGCGGCTCTTTGGGGCGTTCCATTTCGCGCTTGTCGTTTTTGTTTGATAAAGCGTAGTCGTTCAATTCCCTTTGATACTGTTCAAAAGCGACCTTATTTTGTTCTATCAATTCGCGGTGTATAGGATAAATCAATTCTTTGCAAAGTGTTAACCGACCTTTGCCGGCAGAGGCAAGGGCGGTAATGAAAAGAAAAAGGTTTGGAAAAACTTTTCTTTCTGCGTAAATGCCGTAAATATTTGGCAAACAAGACGAAACAGCCACAAGCGAGCCGAGCAAAAGCAGGTCTTTGTCTTCGGGCGAAGTGGCTTTGACGGTTACGCGCTGCAAAAAATCGGGCAGGTTTTGATAGACAAAATCGGGGAATGTTGGCAATGGCGTTTTCCCAATTTCCTCCAATTCCTCCGTTTGAGGATTTGGGGAAATGGGGGATTTCAGGGATTTTTCGGAAAAGGATTGCAAGGACTTTGACGAATTTAAGGACTGAACGGAAACGCTTATGCCTGCTTGTTTTGCAAGGTGGTAAAGCGTTTTTATTGTTACGCCGTGTCCGTGTGCTTTCAGGCAGTTGTCAAACTGCTTGTTAGTTTCGGTTTGGTTGTAGTTCGGATAAAAGCAACTCAAACGGTGGTAATAACCGCGCCCACTTTCGCCCAAAGCGTCAGCGAGGGCAAAGCCCAAATCACGCCAATCGGCGTAATTTGGGGCAATGTCGGTGGCGGTTGCCTCAATTCGGGCGGTTATATTTTCAATGTCGTTGTCTGACGATTGGGGATTGCGGGTCAAACCCGCAATGACGGTTGGTTTTTCTGCGGTTGGCGTTAGCCAATCGGCAGGATTAAAAGTTTTCTTGCTCATATCATTTTAGAAATAAAGGATTTATAAACGCCTGCGGGTCGTGCGGTAGAAAGCAGGCGCGGGAAATGTCCCGCCCTGATTTATCAACTTCAACACCGTAGGTTTGCAAAATGTAGTTTGCAACGGCGGCGAAATATTCACTATGTGCAAATTTGACTTCGCTCGGCATAACTTCAAATAAATTTGAGTTCTGCACTCGCTCGTTCAAATTTTCGCCGTGCGTTGCCGTTTCCGTATCAATGGAAATTATCCATTTTAAACCATCGCCCGAAGGACTGACAAAAAGCAACTGCGTATCAAAATATTCGTCCTGCAAAAGTTGATTGCGCAGCAATTCAACACTTTGCAAATGGTCGAAATCAACACACAGCAAGCCCGAATGTTTGATTATGGCTTTGTCGTTTCGGCTCTCGAAAATCCCTGAAAATGTGCAATAATCAAAGTTGACGGCTTTGAATTTTCGCGCTTGCGACCTCTCCCCCGACCCCTCTCCACAAGAGAGGGGAGAAAGAATTGCTCGCAATTTTTCGGTGTTGTCTTTGTAATAATTGCCTTTTATGGCATTGTAGATTTGCAACAAACTAACCGCTTTATGCGGTTTGGTGTTACTGATTGGGGCTTTGAAAAAGGAAAACAAACAGCCCCCTAAATCCCCCACAGGGGGACTTTTGGGTAGTGCGTTTTCTTGGAGTTGCGGGTCG
>JAISJU010000149.1 GCA_031261165.1 Prevotellaceae bacterium | reverse complement strand
TCCTCTATGTAGACTAATATATATTTATATTTTTGTCAAGTGCTCATTTAAAAAACTTCGATTCGTAGGCCAAGCCGCTACTGCGGCGCAGCGTAAACTGTATGTTATGCGATGCTTTTTTGCCTTCTGATTACACCTCGCGCTCTTTGTGGCAAGAGCAAGAAAAGAACCGCGCCGCCGTAGGCGGCTCCGAAGCGGTGCGGCACGGATGCCGCGCCGTGCTTTCCCTATTATTAATTATTTTATCATATTCCCGATTTTCTGCGGTTACATTCCTTGCACAACATCTGGCAGTTTGCTACGTTAGTTTTACCGCCGGAATGCCACGGGTCAATATGATCGCCTTCCGTTTCTTCGTATTCAAAATGCTTTTTGCAATTATTGCAAATACCTTTTTGACTTTCGTACGCTTCACGTTTCATATTGTCGGTAAAAGCGCGTATGTTCAAATGCTGTTCCCTACCGTCCAGTACATAGGCGTAAATGCCTTTTTTGTTGGTTACGTCATCGTCTTTCATAAGCCGTGCAATTTCTTTTTCCAGCACGGCAGCATCAAGAGATTTGTCCTTAAAAGCATTGTATAAGAATCCCCAGTCTACTCCCTTCATTTCTTTTCGATAATTGGAGAATTTTCCCTGAACCCAAGTAATAACCGATTGAAAATATGTCCACAATGGAAGCGCGTCTGGGTCGTACTGGTGTTCCGACATATACCCTTTTATATTGCCGTTTGAAATCCAGTCAAGAGCGGTTTCCAAATAATCTTGCCTGATAGCCGTGCCATTTAAATATTTGTTTCCAATTTGATACGCGACGCAGGCGGTTTTGCTGAAATAGCGTTTCGCGTCTGAAAGCCACGGTCCGGTATACACGGCGTTCCGAAGTTCCTGTTTTGTCAAAACCGCACCTGCGACATTGACGATTTCAAACCATTTTAATTTTTCACTGTCCGCACCTTCACAAAAATAGACCATAAGTTCATAATTCAGTATCTGTTCTTGCTCGTCATTGGTAAGGGTATGAAAGTATTTATAGTCTATTGGGAAATTATTTTGAATGTATTCGCAGATGCTGATGGTACGTTGCTGTCCGTCAAGCACTTCGTATGAAATTTTAGTTTCGTCAGAGTCTTTTGCGTTCTTTACCCAATACATTACATTGAGCGGAAAATCCTGGCGGACGGTATCAATTACAGCGTTCCGCTGTTCGTCTTTATAGACGAATTCCCTTTGATACTTGGGCGTATATCAAGTTTACCGCCATAACCCTTCACTCCTTCCTCATCAGAGTTGCTATATTCTTTTACCAATTCCCGAATAGGGATTTTGTGTAATTCAATTTTCATAGTTCAGTCTTTCCTTTTTATGGCAATCCGCTTAAACAATTTTTTACCATTTAGATATATTGCACCAATTAAAGAATAACCATCTGGAGCATAACAGCCCAAATTCCCAACAATCTCAAACTGGTCAGGATTGTATTTGTCAAGAAACGTTACCGGCACTCCCATAACACCATAATAGTCTACAGGAATATCAATATATTTATCAACATTAATTGCATCATAATTATCATATTTTGGATATTCTTTTGAGGTATATTGCCTGAAAAGTATTATATCCTCATGGCGTTTCTTGTGGTCTAAATTGGTGAACCACATAATACTACCCATACTGAAATACTTTATACCATTTTCTATTTTTATTCTTGTTTCAGTTTTGATGTCATAATGCGGTGGAACCTGAAACCATTTTGTCCCGCCATTGTCCGTACCAAGCCATAACTTATTTTCTTTGATGAGTGGAAATATTTCTTTGTAAGTCAATGCATTCATATTTCCAAGTATCAAAAACCTTTTTTTATATTCCATTAGTTGCGCGACATATTCACGAAAAAGGCTAAAGGGTGGGTTAGTAATTACAATATCCGCCTCTTTCAGCATTTCTACACATTCAGGTGAGCGAAAATCCCCATCGCCTTGCAACCGTGTCAAGGCGTTTTTCCTATTCCGCAAGACATACTCGACAAGAGGCAGTCCTTTCATATCGCCAGCGTTTTCGTCAGCCATCTCCGTTATTTCGATTTTATGCGGCGATTTAGTAGTCTTATTTTCCGCGCTCTCATAATCAAACAGCGACAGCTGCGTGTTGGCAATAGGCGATCCAATATAGCAACTTGCCATCAGTTTTTTCAGTCCCAAGTGATTGAAATTCAGTGCAAAATATTTGAAAAAATCGCTTTCGTATGGGTCGTCGCAATTACAAAAAATCGTTTTTCCCTCAAAATGTCCCTTGTAATGGGAACATTCTTTTGATATATCAGAGATTTGGGTATAAAATTCATCGTTTTTTGCCTTGCTTGCGGCATTTAAGGTTTCATTTCCCATGTTTGTAATTGTAAATCTACATTATTCTTTTGTCAAGATACCAAAAATGTATGATTTTTTATACTTTTTTACTTACGAAGCGGCGGCACGGATGCCGCCGTCACGAATTTGTGCGGTTCTTTTCTTGCGTGATTTCGGACTACTCGGCTAAAGCAAGGTTGCGCGGGTGGCAAAAAAGTTTCGCATAACGTGAAAAGTTTACGACGTTTGGGGCGGGTAATAAGGCAATGCGAAGCATTGACCCCCGCCCGAAATGTGCCGGAGAAAAAACGCACAAAGGCCGCAGGCCGACTGCGTTTTTTCGTAGGCCAAGCCGCTACTGCGGCGCAGCGTAAACTGTATGTTGAGACTGTCGGAAAAGTCCCCATGCATTCTCTTTACCACTATATATGGTGTAACTATATACTTAACAATGCTATATACAGTGTACTTTTTC
>JAISJU010000137.1 GCA_031261165.1 Prevotellaceae bacterium | reverse complement strand
CCGAACGACTTTACAGCGCGGGTAAACAGCGAACGTTCGCTGAACATTGAACAAATCTGCGCAGCAGCCGTTACGCGCGGCGGCGCAGACATCTCGGCGGCGGCGATGGAACACGCCGTGAAACTCTTTCTCAAAGAAATGGGATACCAACTCTGCGATGGTTTTTCGGTAAACACAGGCTATTTTACCGCCTCCACACACATCAGAGGCGTCTTCAACAGTCCGCAAGAGCATTTTGACCCAAGCAAGCACAGCGTACTTTTTCAATTCCATCAGGGCGAAACCCTGCGTGCGGAATTGCCGACCATTGAGGTGGAAGTGCTTGGCGTGGCAGACAGCGGCTTGAGCATCGCGCAGGTAACAGACGTAAAAAGCGGCTCGGTGAACGACCTGCTTACGCCCGGTCGCAACCTGAAAATTTCAGGGCATAAAATCAAAATAGCAGGCGACAATCCCGAAAACGGCGTGTATTTTGTCAACCAAATCTCGCAGGCTCGCATACAGATTGAGCCGAGCGATATAGTGGTAAATAATCCTTCGGAGTTGATTGTAGTGATACCCGACTTGCCGATAAGCACGTTTAAATTGGAAATAAGCACGCAGTATGGCGGCAACAGCAAAGCCTTACTGAAAGAAGCCCGTACAGCGGTTTTCGACAAAGTATTGACGGTGCAATAATTTACGGTAGGCGTAATCGTATTATTACGCCTGCTGTAATCGTATTATTACGACAGGCGTAATCGTGTTATTACGCTTGTCGTCAATTGAAACCGACATCTGTGTATGTAATACGCCCCTACGGTTGAAATCAAAAACAAATTAATCATTTTATATAAATCAATAACAAACAAAAAATTAAATTATCATGAAAAAAATACTTTTATTTATTGCAGCATTAATGCTTTTGATTAATGCAAATGCACAATTAGGCAATCCGCCAACTGATGACAATTCTACTCTTTCCTATTGGTATAATGTTGCTACCGATACATGGGTTACAGACAGAAGTCCTGAGTACGACCAAGCATTTACATTTGCGTTGGAAATAACAGACCCAGAGATGCTATCTTATTTGGCTGTAGCACCACACACAATAGAAGATAATACTGTTGGCATTGCACTGTGGACAGAAAATAACTCACAGATTGATTTTCGTTTACAAAATATTAAAGGAAATATATATGGAATGGATATTATTTTATCTCAAATGCCATGGAGAAATGGAACAGGAGATATAACATTTGAACAAATATACTATACTGTTATCCCTACTTGGTGGAATTTTGCACCAGGGTGGTATTTTGAAAATAGGATAGATTATGTAACTACGCTAAAAACTGCTCCTCATACCGGAGATTATACTGCGCCATTAGGAAGTACTTCAACTGGTGTCGCTGGTGTTTCTGCCCCGGGTACGATAGTATCTGAAGGCTGGTTTACAAGTACTTCTTCTTGGAAAATAGAAAATAACACACTTACTATTAGAGGAATAGGTGCTATTCTTGATAATAATAACCCTTGGTATTATTATCAATCCCAAATAATAAACATTGTTATTGAAGATAGCATCATTGGTATCGGCAATTCTGTATTTGCCAATTATACATCATTAACTTCATTGAGTTTGCCGGAAAGTCTTACTTCTATTGGCAATTCTGCATTTGCCAATTGTACGGCATTAACCTCAGTTACTTTGCCAGAAAGCCTTACTTCTATCGGCACATCAGCCTTTGTTGGTTGTACCGCTCTGAGCGGCGATTTGGTCATTCCCGAACAAATCGTATCTATTCCCGACAATGCGTTTTATAACTGTGCAAGATTAAACTCTGTAACCATTCCCGAAACAGTTACAAGCATCGGCAGCAATGCTTTTGGCGGAAGCAATGCAAGCACTATTAATTATAATGCTGTCAGTTGCACCACCATAGGCTCGGTTTTTGGTAATAATCCTGCTCTTACTGCTGTTACTATTGGCAATACGGTAAAAAGCATACCTGCTAATATATTCCAAAATTGCACAGCCTTAACCACAGTAAACTTACCTGCATCGCTCGAAACCATCGGTGCAGCAGCCTTTTCTGGTTGCACTGCTCTTAGCGGCGATTTGGTCATTCCCGAACAAATCGTATCTATTCCCGACAATGCGTTTTATAACTGTGCAGGATTGAACTCTGTAACCATTCCCGAAACAGTTACAAGCATCGGCAGCAATGCTTTTGGCGGAAGCAATGCAAGCACCATTAATTATAATGCTGTCAGTTGCACCACCATAGGCTCGGTTTTTGGTAATAATCCTGCTCTGACTGCTGTTACTATTGGCAATACAGTAAAAAGCATACCTGCTAATATATTCCAAAATTGCACATCCTTAACTACAGTAAACTTACCTGCATCACTCGAAACCATCGGTGCAGCAGCCTTTTCCGGTTGCACCGCTCTTAGCGGCGATTTGGTTATACCTACTTTTGTAACCACCATTCCGGACAATACTTTTTATAATTGCAGCAGTTTAAACTCCGTTACTGTTCACGAAACGGTAACGAGCATCGGCAATAATGCTTTTGGCGGCAGCAATGCCAAAACCGTTAATCTGAATGCCGTAAACGTTACCGGCACAGGCTCGGCTTTTGGCAATAATCCGAATTTGACCACCATCAATATTGGCGATAATGTGAGAACTGTACCTGCCAATGCGTTTCAAAGTTGCACAGGTTTGTTGAGCGTTATTATTCCCGATAAGGTTACTACCGTTGGTGCCAATGCTTTTAGCGGTTGCATAAATCTTACCTTTGCTTCTGTCGGCAAAAAAGTAACAAGCATTGGCGACAGGGCATTTTATAATTGTTCCAAGTTGCTTACCCTTTCGCTGGGCGAGTCGCTGTCCTCTATTGGCACAGAATCATTTGGCGGCTGCGTAAAAATCAACAGCATTACTTGCCACAGTTTTACGCCGCCCGCTTGCAATACTAATACCTTCGGCAACGCCAGCCAAAGTATGACGGTTTATACTCTGGCAGATTTGCACTATCCCGCCGGTGCCACTTACGAAACGGCATTTGTATGGCGAGAGTTTGAAAACGCCATTACCTTTGGCGAAGCACCCGAGCCGGTAGAGGTAACTCCGGCAGACACCACCGCCGATATAGTATGGACACCGGTTGAGAACGCATTAGTATATACCCTTATCATTTACAGAGATGCCAACCGAATGGAGCCGCTGCTATTTATTGACTTTGACGAATGGGGACATTTCATCGGCATCACGATGTACGCAAGCAGGTCAGTACAGCCGACAGCAGTAGTGCCCGGTTTCAATTTTAAGGTAAACAACTTGGCGAGCAACACCACCTATTACTATAATATGACCGCCTATAATGATGAAAATGAAGTGATAGACCAGCAGCGAGGCAGTTTTAAAACGGCAGCAGAAGGTATAGGCAGTGGCATCGTTTCACCGGTCAGTGAGCGTAGCCAAATTGTGGGCTATTACAGCATCTTGGGGCAAAAACTCCCCAAAGAGCCTGAAAGCGGTGTGTACATTATTGTATATGATAACGGAAAAGCGGAAAAGGTGTTGAAATAATTTCTTTGAACGCAAATTACGCAGATAACGCAAATTTTCGCAAATATCTCTGATAAGTATTTGCGAGAATTTGCGTTATCTGCGTAATTTGCGTTCTTCTAAGACTGCTATTTGCGTCCAAAAATCACCCGCTTTTCCGATAACTCCACACCGCCCAAGAATTAAACAGCACCCCAAAGCCGCAAAGCACCAGAAACGGCTGCCAGAGGTCGGCAAACCCGCTGCCTTTGAGGAAAAGCATACGCATTATTTTGATAAAATAGGTCAGCGGGTTAGCGGCGGCGAGCCACTGCGCCCACTCGGGCATACTGCGCACGGGCGTGAAAAGCCCGCTTATCAGAATCATTATCAGAATGAAGAAAAACATAGTGAACATCGCTTGTTGCAGGGTGCTTGAGTAGTTGGAAATTATCATTCCGATGCCCGAAACAACCAGAATATACACGATGGACAGGAAATAAAGCAGCGGTATATTGCCCGCAGGCAGCAGTTGATAAACGGCGCAGGCAAGCGTGAGGCAAAGCGTCAAAATGCAAACGCCGATTATCCAGTACGGAATGAGTTTGGAGAGAATGAAAGTTGATTTGCGCACCGGACTGACGTTCAGTTGCTCTATCGTGCCGAGTTCCTTTTCGCTGACGATGTTGAGAGCGGGCAAAAAACCGCAAATGATGGTCAGCATCATCACCATCAGGGCGGGAATCATAAAGATTTTGTAATCCAGAAAAACATTGAAACGGTTTTGCGACACGACATTGATAACCGGCAAGGGTTGCGAGATGACAAGCCCGTTTTCGTTGCGCAGTTCGCTCATAAAATCGGCTGCAATGCCGCCCAGATAACTTGATGCCAAGCCCGCTTTCATACTGTTTACGGCGTTGGCGGAAAGCATTATATCCGCGCTTCCCCCCTTGTGGGGGGATTGAGGGGGGCTTATCAAATTCTTTTCAAAATCCTGCGGAATGTCAATGATAATATCCGCATCGCCCGTCTCCACGCTTCTGAGGGCTGCCTCGTTGGTGGCGGGCAGGGCGGACAGAATGAAGTAGGTAGAGGCATCTATTTTGTCGGTCATACGGCGGGAAATTGTGCTGTGGTCGCGGTCGAGAACGGCGACTTTGATGTTGCGGATTTCCTGATTGGCTGCCCAGGGGAAGACCAGCATCGCCATCATCGGCAACGCAATTATGATTTTCGGAAGAAAAGGATTTCGGAAAATCTGCTTAAATTCTTTTTCTATTAAATACTTAATCATTCCAGCCTCGATTTAAAATTCTTCAAACTAACCGTAATTATCACCGCCGCCATTCCGGCAAGAATAGCAAATTCTTTCCAAACCGCCTGCACCGGCGCACCCTCAATCATTATTCGCCGCACCGCCGCAATGTACCACCGCGCGGGCACAACGGTCGAAAGCCATTGCAAAACGGGCGGCATACTTTCGGTTGGAAACACGAAACCCGACAGCAACATTACCGGCATTATCATTCCCATACCCGAAGCCAGCATCGCCGCCACCTGTGTATCCACGAGCGTGGAAATAAACAGCCCAAGCCCCAACGCCACCACGATAAACAGCAGCGAAAGCACATTCAGCCAAAACAAATTACCGCTCACCGGCACGCCCAGCACATAGACCGAAAGCAGCAAAATGGTTATCAGATTAAACCACGAAATGACGAAATAGGGCGACATCTTGGACAGCACCACATAAATCGGTTTGACCGGCGAGGCGAGCAACACCTCCATCGTTCCCATTTCCTTTTCGCGCACAATGGCAATGCTTGTCATCATCGCGCAGATGAGCATCAAAATCATTCCCATCACACCCGGTACAAAGTTGTAGCCGCTCTTCATCGAAGGGTTGTACAGCATACGGATTTCGGGGCGTATCTGAAACGGAATGCTTGCCTCGCGCATTAATTCCTGCTGATAGTCAGCGATAATACTGTTGATATACATACCCGCCGAACTTGCCTGATTTGGCTCTGAGGCATCGAGCAAGACCTGAATACCGGCATCGCCCGTGTGCAGCAGCCGCTCGCCGAAGTTGTCCGAAAAAAGGATAATCACGCTCACTTCGCCCTCGCGGAAAGTGCGGTCAATCTCGGCGGGACTGTTCAAATAGCGGTCGATGATGAAAAACTCGCCCGCCCCGATTTTTTCCGTAATGTGTTGTGTGGCAACATCGCGCGAGGGGTCGTAAATGGCAATTTTTACATTTTTTACTTCCGTAGTGATGGCAAAGCCAAAGAGTATGACTTGTATTATCGGCATCAGAATCATAACCATCACCGTCCGCCGGTCGCGGAAAATGTGGTAAAATTCTTTTTGTACGAAGCACCAGAATTGAAAATTGAAAATTGAAAATTGAAAATTATTTTTTGCCATATTCATTTTTGCTTGTTTTTACGATACTTGCTAACAACTTTACAAGTTCTTCGCAATCTTTATGTATTGACATAAAAACTTTTTCTTCTATGTAACTTCCTTCTTTTAAAAGCATTAGCCAATAAAGCGTTTCATTTGCTTCTTTTAAAGATATGTTCATTTTATTGATAAAGTCGGCTTTTGATTGTGCGTGTTCGGCTTCCATAATTAATGCGCCGATAGCAGTTCCGCTACGAAGCATTTGTTTTGATAAAACAAACTCTTTTTTATTTTCACTCAAAAACTGATAGGCTTTTACTACTCTTAAAGCAAAAGCAACCGATTTATTTTTTACTATATTTTCTTTCATAACTAATTGTATTTAGTTCATTTTCAATTTTCAATTTTCAATTTTCAATTCTCGTTGCTTTTCTCGCCAACTGATGAAAAACCGCGTCCATATTTTCCGCCGCAAACTGCTTGCGCAGGTTTCTCGGCGTGTCCAAGGCTTCAATTTTGCCATCAACCATTATCGACACGCGGTTGCAATACTCCGCCTCGTCCATATAGTGCGTGGTTACAAACACGGTCATTCCCCCTTCGGCAGCCTCCTGAATCATATCCCAAAAACGGCGGCGGGTCAGCGGGTCAACGCCGCCGGTCGGCTCGTCGAGGAAAACGATGTTCGGATTGTGAAACGTGGCTATCGAAAACGACAGTTTCTGTTTCCAGCCCAGCGGAATTTCTTTTACAAGCGTGTTCCGCTCGGCGGTCAAGTCGATTTTTGCCAATGTTTCTTCGGTTTTGGGTTTGATGAGGTCTTTCCGCACGCCGTAAATGCCCGCAAAAAGCCGCACATTTTCCCACACCCGCAAATCTTCGTAAAGCGAAAATTTCTGACTCATATAGCCGATGTGCGCTTTCACTTTTTCCGCCTCTGTGTCGATGTTGAAACCCGCCACGTAGCCCTCGCCCGCTGTGGGTTGGCTCAGTCCGCAGAGCATACGCATAGCGGTGGTTTTGCCCGCGCCGTTGGCACCGAGAAAACCGAAAATCTCGCCGCGCTCCACCTCAAAACTGATGCTATCCACAGCCGTGAAATCGCCGAAACGCTTGGTCAGGTTTTTTGCTGTAATGTCTTTCATCTTTGTTTTTTCTAACCACAGATTTCACAGATTAACACGGATTTTTTTCTGTGTAAATCTGTGTAATCTGTGGTTTATTTCATTTTTTCCACAAAACAATCCTCAATCGTGGGCTGTATCTCTTTTAATTTCCACGTTGGCTCAATGTCATTTTTAAACGTCAGGTGCCAATATTCGCCAAACAAAAAGCAGGTTTCTACTTTCGGATTTGTTTTTACCTCTTCTTTTTTCATTGTCGCCTCCATTCTGTACAGTTTCTTTGGGTAAGCGGCAATGATGTTGGCGGGCGTGTCGATGGTCAGCAGTTCGCCGTGTTGCATTAGCGCGATGCGGTCGCAAAGCGTTGCCTCGTCCATATACGGCGTGGAAACGGCAATGGTGATGCCCTGCGTTTTGAGTTTGCGCAGCATTTCCCAAAATTCTTTGCGCGACACAGGGTCAACGCCCGTTGTCGGCTCGTCGAGAAACAGCACGCGCGGCTTGTGTATCAATGCGCACGAAAGGGCGAGTTTTTGTTTCATTCCGCCCGACAGTTTGCCCGCCCGCCGCGTTTTGAACGGCTCGATTTGCTTGTAAATATCCTCAATCAAATAATAATTTTCTTCAATCGTAGTGTTAAATACCGCCGCAAAAAAGTGCAGGTTTTCCTCCACCGTCAAATCCTGATAGAGCGAAAACCGTCCGGGCATATAGCCGATGCGGCGGCGCAGTTCCTTATAGTCGCGTACCACATCTAAGCCATCGACCGCAGCCTGTCCGCTGTCCGCCAAAAGCAATGACGTGAGAATGCGGAAAAGTGTTGTTTTCCCTGCACCGTCAGGACCGATTATGCCGAACAGTTCGCCCTCGTTCACTTCGAGGCTGATGTTTTTCAGGGCTTCTACGGTTTTGTAGTGTTTTGATATGTTTTTGATTGAAATCATTTATTTATTAGCACGCAGATGATGCAGATTTTATGGATTTACGCGGATTTATTATTGCAAGTTTTTCATATCATTGCAAAATTCTTCTGTTTCACATAGTACGTTATCAAGTTTTTGTAATGCAATACGTTTTTTATATTGTCGGTCATTTTCACGAATTTGTAAACCACCTAATCTTTTGACAACTTTTCGAGGTTCGTAGTATGTTGGTATATTTTCTATTTCATTATTATTTGTTGTTTTTTTTAACCACCAACTTAGAAAAATAGCCAATCCAATCAATGAAAATATAACAGCAGTACCCGCTTTTAATTCAAATAATTTGGCTAAACCAAGCGGAAGTCCTATCACAATAAAAAGAAATATTAATAAAGTTTTTAGGCAAGATTTCATATTCTTAATTCTTAGTTCTTAATTCCCCATACATTCCTGTTTTCAAATACCCATCATTTTTCACTGCCACTTTCACCGCATACACCAAATTCGCACGTTCATCGCGTGTTTGAATGGTTTTCGGCGTAAATTCCGCTTTGTCGGCAATCCAGGTGATGTTGCCCGCATATTCGCGTGTGTCCCCCTCGCCGAAATCGGCAAAAACGCGCACCGTATCACCGAGTTTCAACTGCGTAAGTTGGTCGGCAGTGATGTACGCCCGCAGAAAAATATTGTCCATATCGGCGACTTTGAACAACGCCCGCCCCTGCGCCGCAAGTTCGCCCGCCTCCGCGTATTTGGTCAGCACCGTGCCGTCTATCGGGCTGCTGACGAGGCTTTTGCGCAACAGGTCATCTATCTGCTCCACCTGAATTTGCAACGCCGCACTTTCGCCCGAAACGCTGCGGTTGGCATTGTTCAGCATTGATGTTTGCGCCGCAAGTTGCTTTTGTAGCACGTCTATTGACGAGGCGATGTCATCAACCTGCTTTTGCGTGGCGGCGTTCTGTTTCAGCAAGTTTTGAAAACGCGCGAGTTCCGTTTGTTGCTTAACAATCTGTTCGCGCAGCGAGGCAATTTGCAGCGAAACGTCATATCGGCGGCTATCCACCGCGCCCATACTTGCGAGTAACTGCTTGCGTTTCAGTGCAAGTTGCACCGTGTCAATAATGCCGAGCGTTTCACCCGCTTTCACTCGCTGCCCTTCCGACACGTTGAAAGTCAGCAGTTGTCCGTTTGCCTGCGCCGATACCAGCACTTCCGTTGCCTCAAAACTGCCGGAGGCATCGTAGTCGCCTTTTGATTTTCCGCAGGAAAGCAGCAAAAAGGCGGTCGAAATAATAATTAAAGAGTTGGTTTTCATATTATTCATTATTAATCAATTTCAGTTGGTAAATGGCAATTAGCAGTTGAATTTCGTGCAATACTTTATCTTGCCGCGAAAGGTTTTCAGCGTTTATCTCGTGGATTAAATCGCTGACTGTCAGCGTACCGTTTGCCACTTTTGCCTCTGTTGCTTTTTTCACATTTTGCCGCAGGGCGATAATTTCGTCATCATCGGCAAGTTGCACCTCAAATTTATCTATCAGATTTTGTTGTTCAATGTTTTTCAAATTGCTGTTGAACAAAAAGGTCTCGCGCTGAACACTAACGCTTTGTTTTTCCGTTTCGAGCAGTTGCAGGTTGTTTTTTTGCGTATAAAAGCCCGACAAATTCCACATCAAGCGCACGCCGCCGATGAAGAAGGGCGAAAATTTGTTTTCGAGCATATTCAACGCCGGTTTGCCGTAGCCGCCCTGTGCGAAAAGGCTGACTATCGGCAGGTTAGCCGATTTTATATTTCTCATTTGCGTATCGTAAAGCAATTGTTGCGCCTCAAAAAATTTCAGTTCGGGACGGTTGTTTTCCGTTGTTATCACCTCTTTTTGGTAATCGGGTTTTACGAGCGAAATATTTTCATCAGGTCTTTCGCCCATCAAAGTAAGTAAAATGGCGGCGTAGGATTTCCGCAGGGCATTCAGTTCCGTTTCGCGCTGACGGCAACGCAGTTGTTCCACGCGCACCGCGTCTAAATCCGCCTGATTGGCAACGCCGTTTTTGATGTATGCCGACACTTTGTCGTAGTTCGTTTGCAGTTCTTCGCGTAGCAAATCGTTTTGTTTCCATTGCTCGTCAATGAGCAAAATGCCAAAAAATACTTGTGTAACGCGCTCTTGCACAGCGTATAAATCCACTTCGTTTTTTTGCCGTTGCATTTCGGCGGCGGCTTTTGCCGTTTTCCGTTGCGAGCGGATAATGCCGCCGTCATAAACCAACTGATTGACTTCCAATGCGGCTTGATATTGGTCTTTGCTCATCGGCTCAACATTAAGTATTTGATTGTACGGCGCGGGCACGTCTAATTTCGTAACATCGCTTTGCCAAGTGGCTTTTCCTGCCAGCGACACTTGCGGCAAATAGCCCCTCGCGGCATTCGACAGGTTATATTTTTCCGTTTGCGCTATCAAATCTTGCTGCTTGATGAGCGGAAAATTTACTCGCGCTTTTTGTTGGCATTCTTCGATGGTTAATTGCGCCGAAAGCGTGAATGTGCATAAAATACACGCAAAAATTAAAATTGTTTTTTTCATATTTGCAAACTTCTTAAAATCAGTTCTACATTATTTAGTTTTCGTTGTGCCAAAAAATCTTGCAGATTTTTATCGGTTTGGTTGTCAAAGCCATAATAAACTTGCGCCAGCACAAAAGTCATCACATTCAGTGAGGCGATATTCAGCATCAAGTCAAGTGCTTTCACCTGCCGGATATGCCCTTTTTCGGCTTCTGTTTTAATCAGATTTTCTAATTTGTCAAAAGCAGATATGCCGAGAGGGAGAATTTTCGAGAGGATAAAATCGCGTTTTTCTTTGTTGGCAATCACCTCGCGCATTAGAAATAATGGCACTTTTGGCATTTTTTCTATGAAATCAAAATGAGTTTCTACAAATTCCTTTACTTTTTTGATAAACGGTAAGTCTTTATCCACCGATTTTTTGAAAATGGTCAAAAACTCAATCGCTTTATTTTCAAATACGGTATCAAATAATTTTTCTTTGGT
>JAISJU010000109.1 GCA_031261165.1 Prevotellaceae bacterium | reverse complement strand
AAAAGAAAAATAAGAGCAAAAAAGAAACTAACTTTGCATTTTAATTATTAGTTGTTGATAAAAACGCAAGTTATTATTATTCAAAAATATATCAAAAGAATGTATGTTGAAAACGACATTCATATATATCGAAAATCTATTTCGCAAGAAAAAACCGAAAAAGTTTTCATACGTTTCAACAGCATATTATTGTATTCATTTCTTTTTTTAATTTTAAAAATTCAATATATAATAAGAAGATGACAAACAACTTGGTTGAAAAAATAAATCGCCTGCGAAAAGAGAAAAATGCCGTGATAATGGCTCATTATTATCAAACAGGCGACATTCAAGACGTTGCCGATTATGTGGGCGACAGCCTTGCTTTGGCGCAATGGGCGGCAAAAACGGAGGCAGATATAATTGTGCTTTGCGGCGTGCATTTTATGGGCGAAACGGCTAAAATTCTTTCGCCGCATAAAAAAGTGCTTGTACCCGATTTGGCAGCGGGTTGTTCGTTGGCAGACAGTTGTCCTGCCGATAAATTCAAAGAATTTGTTGAGGCGCACCCGGATTATCAAGTTGTTTCTTATGTTAATACTACGGCTGCCGTAAAGGCTTTGACAGATGTTGTGGTTACTTCTACAAATGCCAAGCAAATAGTGGAAAGTTTTCCTAAAGATGCAAAATTGATTTTTGCGCCCGACAGAAATTTGGGAAATTACATAAACAGCGTTACCGGCAGGGAAATGTTGCTTTGGGACGGTGCGTGCCACGTTCACGAGCAATTTTCGCTGGAAAAAATTTTGGCGTTGAAAAAGCAATATCCCGATGCGCTTGTTTTGGCGCACCCCGAATGTAAGAAAGTGATTTTGACTATTGCCGATTTTATTGGCTCTACGGCGGCTTTGCTGAATTTTTCTACCAAAAACGATGCAAAAATGTTTATTGTGGCAACAGAAAGCGGCATTTTGCACGAAATGCAAAAACGCAACCCGAATAAAACATTTATTCCCGCACCGCCGAACGACAGCACTTGCGCTTGCAATGAGTGCAGTTTTATGCGCCTCAACACGATGGAAAAACTCTATAATTGTCTTTTAAATGAAAGTCCGGAAATTTTGATTGATGAAAAATTGCGCGAAAAGGCGGTGAAACCGATTTTGCGAATGCTGGAAATTTCGGAAAAATTAGGGTTATAGTTTATTGATTATCATTTATTTCACTTGCCAAAACCCACTTGTAAACTTTATCCGAAGGGCGGATTTTTTCTTTCAGCGGAATGGAAAAAAGTTGTCCGCGAATTGCCTCTTGTGCGGGCTTGTAATCTACCTGCATTTCGGTAATAGTGGTTTCTATAACACCTGTTGTTGGTCCCATAATCAAAATATTATCGCCAATTTTGACAGATTGCGTTTCAATCAAAAACTCGGCAACACCAATGTTGGCAAAATATTTCATTCCTTTGCCGATATATACTTTTTTGTGCGTTGCATTTGAGCCGTAGTTTGCCGACCATTCGCCGAGGCGTTGTCCGAGATAATAACCGTTCCAAAAACCACGATTGAAAACTTTTGCGAGCCGTGCGTTCCAATTTTCGATTTTTTCTTCGGTAAAAGTATTTTTCAAACAAGCGTTTATTGCCTCGTTGTAACATTCGCAAGTAGTCCGCACATATTCCGCACTGCGGGCGCGTCCTTCGATTTTGAAAACCCGTACACCGGCATCAATCATTTTATTGAGAAAATGAATGGTTTTCAAATCTTTTGGGGACATAATATATTGATTCTCAATATTTAGTTCCACATCACGCTCATTGTCTGTAATCGTGTAGCCGTGCCGGCAAATTTGCATACACGCGCCGCGATTGGCAGAGGCGTTCATCTCGTGCAGACTTAAATAGCACTTGCCCGAAACAGCCATACAAAGTGCGCCGTGCGCAAACATTTCTATGCGAATTTGCTCGCCTCGCGGTCCGCAAATATCATTTTCTATTATTTGTTGGTAAATATATTTAACTTGTTCGAGATTAAGTTCTCTTGCCAAAACCACCACATCGGCAAATTGCGCGTAAAATTTTAAAGCCTCTATATTGGTGATATTCAGTTGAGTAGAAAGATGTACTTCCACGCCTACGCTGTTTGCGTAAGTCATCGCAGCCACATCGGAAGCAATAATTGCCGAAACGCTCGCATCTTTGGCGGTATCAATGATTTCGCGCATCAGCGGCATATCTTCGTCATAGATGATAACGTTGAGCGTGAGGTAACTTTTTATGCGGTGTTTGTTGCATATTGCAACGATATTTCGGAGGTCTTCGGTAGTAAAATTATTTGACGAGCGGCTGCGCATATTCAGCCTGTCGATGCCGAAATATACTGAATTTGCACCGCCCTGTATGGCTGCCGTGAGCGACTCGTATGAGCCGGCGGGTGCCATTATTTCAAAGTTTTGTCGTTGCATAGATGTTATTAAAAAATATATTTATATATTGTTGCGCTATTGTGTCCCAACTATATTGTTCGCAGATTACATTTAATCCTTTTTTTATTTGTGTTTCTCGGTTGGTTTCATTTAAAATATTTTCATTTACAATGGAAAGAAAATGTTCGGAATTGTTGTAACAAAGACAGCCATCGGGTAACTTTAATCCATTGTTTGCATCTACCATAACAGGCAAACCAGCCGATAAGGCTTCCAATATTACCAAACTGAAACCTTCCAAAACAGATGGAAAAATAAATGCCGAAGCCACATTATAATAATTGTTCAGTTTTTCACCCGGTTTTAATTCACCTGCGTAAATAATTTGTTTCGTTATTTGATTTTCTATTGCAAATTTGTCTATTTGTTTGTGATATTCGGAAGAAATAATACCGCCTGCATACAAATATACAAATGATGAATGTTTCTTTAAAAAAGGCAGCAATAACTGCAATGCTGTCAGTTGATTTTTCCGTTCGCAGACAGAGCCTGCTTGAAAAAAAACAATTTTGTTTTCCAATCCTATTTTTTTCTTTAACTCCAACCTTTTTTCCGATGTTTTCGGATAATATGTATTTGTATTTACGCCATTGGGCAACAGAAAAATATTTTCGGCGTTTATTTTCAAATGTTTTGTAAAATGTTCTCGTGTTTTATAATTCAAAACAAAAACTTTATCTGCTTTTTGAACACAAAAAATTTCCTGAAAATATTTTTTATGAACAGTTTTATGAATATTTTCCCATTCGTCTTGCCAAATATAACTATGTACGGTATATACAATTTGGGTTTTTTCTCTGAATTTTTTGGAAGTAAATTTCAAAAAAAAGTACAGGTTATATTGGTTATGAAAATGTAAAACAATTTTTTCTTTTTCTTTTCGTATAAATTTTTTCAATTTAAAAGTCAATGAAATGGAATACAACACCCTTTTCAGTTTGTGAACGATGCCAAGTTTAGTATCTGTAGAACTAAAAAATTGCGGTATATAAACCTCTTGTATGGGCAAGTTTGATGCAATTCTGTTTTTATCTTTTATATCAAAAATACTTACATTTTGTTTCAAATTCAGCATTGAGCGCGTTAATTCCTCAACGACAATTTCTGTTGCCGCTCCCATTTGAGCGGGAATGGAAGTGTAGCCTGTTCCAATTTCAAGAATTTTCATATTGCTGTATAATTTGAGTATAAATATTCATCAGTTGTTGGTAATGCGTTTCGGAATCAAAATACTTTTCGGCAAAAGTCCGTGCGCAATTGGACATATTTTTGTAAGTATTCACATCTGTTTGACAGGCTTTTTCAATAACCGAAATCAATGAATTTGTATCGAAAGTTTCAAAAATAAATCCGGTTTCATTCTCGCGTATTATTTCGGGAATGCCGCCTATTCGCGAGCCTATCACCGGTTTGCCGAGCGAATAGGCTTCTATGACGGTTAGCGGATTGTTTTCTTTCCATTCAGACGGAACAATAACGAAAGATGATTTTTTTATGGTATCGAAAAGTGTTTCCCCGGATAAAAAATCGAGAAATTCAACATTTTTGCCTGCTATTTGTTTAAGATGTTTCGACAGCGAGCCTGTACCTGCTATTTTTAATTTAATATTTGGAAATTTATCCATTACACGCACCAATCGTTCTATTCCTTTTTCAGCAGCCAGACGACCGTAATACAATAAGTAGTTTCCTTTTTCATTGCAAGGAACAATACTTTTTAATTGCGGTAAAAAATTATACAGTACAATTCCCTTATCTTTAAAATATGAATGTGCTTTTTGATGGAATGACAAATAATCGTTGCTGACAAAAATATATTTATCAATGTATTTATCATAATCAAAAAAGAAATCTTTATGAATCATTTCCATTGCAGTCATAATACTGTTGAAAACGTCATCTTGGTAGCATCTGTATAATGCACAGTTTAAGTAAAAGCAGTTTTTACACTTTTCACAACGTTCTCCTCTCAAACTGTAGTATGAAGACGGACATACAAAGCGTGTGTCGTGTATGGTTATTACAACCGGTATGTTATATTTTTTCAGTACAGGGAGTATTGAAAGCGAAATGCCGTTGAAAATATTATGTAAATGGGCAATATCCGGTTTTTCTGCAAGAATCAGTTTTTCTATCTTTTTTGCGGCATCTTTATTGTAAAAGAAATTAGGAATATTTTTTATTTTTTTATGTGCAGACAAATCTCGAATTTCAGGCGCATTGACGAAATAGTTTGAAAATTCCGAATCAAAATTTTTTACGTGTTGTATGGAAAACGGTATAACACTGTGATTGTGTTCTTTTAGCAGTTGTATCGTATTAAAAAAAACGCTGTCAACGCCACCTTTTATATAGTGATATTTATTGATTTGCAGTATTTTCATTTGAAAAACAGCGATAATTAAAAATAGACCGCAAAATTACGAAAAAAATTTGGTAATTTTGCGGCTTTAAGAAAGGGAAAATGCAAGCAGGAACAAAAGTCGCTTTTAATACATCTATGATGTATGTCAAAGTTGTAGTAACGATTGGTATTACGCTTTATTCTACTCGTTTGATTTTAAGTCAGTTAGGCGAAAGCGATTTTGGAGTGTTTAATTTGATTGCGGGCATTGTGGGTATGTTGGCGTTTTTTAATGCAGCAGTGTGCGTGTCAATACAGCGGTATATGTCTCAATCTATAGGAATGAATGACAATGAAAGGCTTGTTGATGTTTATAAGATAGCCATTAAATTAAGCCTTTTGTTGGGAATATTGATGTTTATTGGAATAGAAATTCTTGGTTACTTCTTTTTTGACAAGTTAAACATTGCCACCGACAGAATGTTTGCCTCCAAAATAGTATTTCACTTCATTGCTTTAAGTACTTTTTTTTCGGTTATTTCTATTGTTTACGAAGCTGCTATTATCGCTCACGAGGATATGTTTCTGCTGTCGCTTTCTTATATTTTAGATACATTTCTTAAATTAGGTGTGGCTATTTATTTAGTTTATTCGCCATTTGATAAACTTATTGTTTATGGCATATTAATTGCGCTTATCTGCATTAGTTCTACTATAATAAAAAGGCTATTTTGCAGATATAAGTACGATGAAAGTAAGATAAAAACAAAAAAGAATTTAGATAAACAACTCTTTTTTGAAATTGCTAAATTTTCGGGTTGGACTTCGGTATATCCTTTAACCGGAATTTTTTGTATTCAAGGCTTTGCTGTTATTCTTAATATGTTTGGAGGAACGGTTGTAAATGCGGCTTATGGTATTGCTAATCAAGTAAATGGACAATTGGCTTATTTTTCGGCAACATTATTGACTGCAATTGAACCGCAAATAATAAAAAGCGAAGGCAGTGGGAATAGAGAAAGAACAATAAAATTAAGTCAGTTTGCGTGTAAAATATCATTTTCTTTATTATCGTTTTTTTCAATACCTCTTATCATTGAAATGCCTTATGTCCTAAATCTGTGGTTAGAAAATGTACCGGAAAATACGGTTTTGTTTTGTCGTTTGATTTTAGTAAGTACATTAATCTCACAATTGACTTACGGTTTGCAGAGCGGCATTCAAGCGGTCGGCAAAATTAAAAATTATCATATTGTGTTGGGTGTGGTTAAAGTATTATCTGTATTTTTTGTATTTCTCTTTTTAAAAAACGGTTATCCGATGTATGTTGTTGTTGTTTCTTTGGTTGCTATTGAGGTCATAAACACAGTGATTAGATTGATGTTTTCGTTTAAATTATTGGATATAAACAAAAAAAACCATATCCTTACAATGTTATTCAAACTGATTTTTTCGTTTATCATTGTTTATGTACTATTGCAATTCCCGTTGCATTTTATTCAGGAAAGTTTTTTAA
The DNA here is from genome assembly GCA_031261165.1 of Prevotellaceae bacterium. Taxonomy (GTDB): domain Bacteria; phylum Bacteroidota; class Bacteroidia; order Bacteroidales; family Paludibacteraceae; genus JAISJU01. The sequence goes on along the minus strand of JAISJU010000109.1, from coordinate 45,188 downwards.
GGATTGTAATAATTACTATGTTGAGCAGTTCTTTTTTGCTGATAGTGTTCAGATTCATTGTATGGGACAAATATGAATGTCAGCAAATTAAAAAAGTATTATTGAGTTTTTATGAGAAATCAATAAAAAATATTCACAAACTAATCATTAAAATTAAATAAAAAATGGGAGTAATTACAGGTTTAAAAGCACGATTTCTACCTAATGGCTCTTTGCGCAGAGCCTTAAAACAACTTAAGGAAATCAGAAAGGAATATCCATCTTCTCCATTATTGGAAGAAACTATATCTATTGTAAGAAAGGCAATGTATACCCCTTATTCTGCGGCTCTTATTTCTCAATATTTACAAAAGTTATTACTTAGTAATGTAGATGAAGACGGTATTGTAACTATAGACGGATTAAAATTTAAAACACTTGAGAATTTTATATTTTGCGGTGAATATATAGATATATTTTCCTCCGATACTGATATTCAAAACAATTATAGTTTTAACAAAGAGTTTCATAAGGTATTGTCTGCATTTAAAGATGAAGGTCCATATCAAATTGATTCCGTTTTTTTAGAAGAAAATGAAGTGGTTGTAGATGCAGGAAGTAATTTGGGAATATTTGCCTTATTTGCTGCAAAACACAAAAAATGTAAAGTTTATGCTTTTGAACCAAATTCGGAAATATTACCGGTATTAAATAAAAATATATCAATCAATAATTTAAATGAATTAATTACTCCTGTTCCTTTCGGATTAAGTCATTCGGACTATTCAACAAACTTTTTTGTGAATAACAATAATATTGGTGGCGCGACAATCCTTCCTTCAAAAACTTTTGTTGAAAAAAAAGACGAAATGACCATTACTTGTGTATCTTTGGATAATTGGGTAAAAAAGAATAAAATTCCTCGAATAGATTTCATAAAAGCAGATATTGAAGGTGCGGAAAGATTTTTATTACAGGGTGCAACGGAAGTGTTAAGAGAAATGCAACCCAAATTGGCTATTTGCACCTATCACTTGTCTGATGACCCACAAGTTTTGGAAAAAATAGTGAAAAATGCAAATCCTAATTATGTTATTATACATTTTGGCAAAAAAATGTATGGATATGTAAATAAAGACAAGTAAGAACTTTAACAAAGCAAATCAAAATCGATTAATTGATATGAAAAATATCTTATACATTTGTTCCGAATCATCTTCCGGTATGACACCGTTTGGTGCTAATATTATAAATACGGCTTTTCAGTCTGCTGATTTATCAGTTTATGCAATAGTTGTTTCAAGTAAAGAAATAAATTATGCAGACTATATGGAAAATAATAATTATCGTATCAAATATCTTAATTCGTCTGATAATTTAATAAGAAAAGTAATAAACAAATTTTATAATTATAAATTATTATGCAGAATAAAAACCATTGTCAAAGAGCATCAAATAAATTATATTCATTTTCTAACAGGCGATTATACCTTAAATCGAATTATTCCTAAGTTAAAAAAAACAACCAAAATTGTATATACCGTACACGATTTGGAAGCCCACGAAACAATACATAAAAAATTAAAGGAAATATTGTTTGAGAAATATATTTTGTGGGGTGTAAAAAAAAATATTTGCAATGCAAATATTTTAGTAACTTGCAGTAAAAGCCAATTTCGGCAATTAAAAGAAAAATATCCCGAAAAACCGGTTTATTTTCATCAATTTCCGTCATTAATTACTGCCAATATTGTTTTCGGAAATGACATTTGTAAGGAAATGAAAGACATAGGAAAATACATCTTGTTTTTTGGAACAGTGCATCTGTATAAAGGTATAGAATTGCTGTATAATGCGTTTTTGGAAAATAAAATATTGTTTGATAATTATTCTTTAGTGATAGCAGGTAAAGGCGATTTGCCTTTTAAGAGAAAAAACAACGAAAAAAAACTGTTGCACATAAATCGTTTTATAAAAGATAGTGAAGTAAAATTATTGTATTGTAATGCGAGTTGTGTTATTTATCCTTATTTGTCGGCAACACAATCGGGCGTATTAACATTGGCTTATAAATTTGGCGTTCCGCTTATTGTTTCCGATATTTCCTACTTTTTAGATAATGTGAAAAATGGCGAAACAGCCCTTGTATTTAAAAATCAGGATAAAAGTGATTTAACCAATAAAATAGAGCAATTGTTGTTTAATACAGACTTAGAAGAAATGAAAAATAGTCAAAAAGAATATTACGAGAAGAATTATTCTGCGAGTTCTATGTTGAAAGAATTAAAGATAATATATCAGAAATGAAAATCCTCTTCCTACCCAATTGGACAGTAACAAAAACGGATAAAGATATAATAACTTTGCAATCGCCCGACAAATACATCAAAGGCGAGAAATATTGGTTTTTCCGTTATTTTCCCGAGAATGCGCAAATTGATGTCATAGATATTCACGCAAAAAACATTTTACATAAGTTGGAAGTCAAAATAAAGTTTTATATTTGGCAGGCGATTCTGGCTTTCAAAAACGCGGGAAAATATGATGTTGTTATTTCACACGGAGCGCAAAGTGGATTGGTTTACTCGCTTTTATGTACAATATTTTTCAGAAAAAAAACAAAGCATATTATTTTCGACATCGGCGGAATGAATGGTGCGCGGGACAATAAAATAGAAAACGCGTTGATTAAATTTGCATTAAAAAGCAAGCCATACATCATTTGTCACTCTAAAGCCATCATTGATAATTACAAAAAAATGTTTCCCGAACTTGTTTCCCGAACACGATTTATTCCTTTTGGGATTGATATAGAAGATTTTATGCCACAGCCCAATGTGGAAGAAAAAAATTATATTTTTTCATTCGGCAGTGGAAAAAGAGATTATGAAACGCTTATAAATGCTTTTAAATTGCTGAATAACACTTCATTGTCGTTGCGAATAGCGGGTATTTCGCTGTTGAAAACAGCGAAAGAAAACAAAAATATTGAATTTCTCGGCAGAATTTCGATTAATGAACTGAAAAAAGAAATTCAGGCATCAAAATTTGTTGTCATTCCGTTGCCGGTGTTCAATTATTCGTATGGACAAATGAGTTTCTTGCAATCAATGTGTCTGGGCAAAACGGTTATTGTAACCCGCACGCCGAGTTCGATTGATTACATAGAAAACGGCAAGGGCGCGTTTTTCGTTGAGCCTTATGATGTTGAGGATTTGAAAAACAAAATGGAAATGCTTTTGTCGGACAACGATTTGTTAAGCGTAAGCAACCGCAAAGCCCACAGTTATATTCTCGAAAATTTTTCGGAAGAGAAAATGGGGAAAAGTATTTATGAATATGTTAAAACTATCTAAATTTAAAATATTATGACTATCCAAGAACGCTATTGGAAATATTTCCTGATAACATTTATCCTTTTGTCGGGAAGTTTGCTGTTTCGCGAGTTTTCGCCGATGCTCACGGGACTTTTGGGCGCATTTACCATTTATATTTTGGTGCGCCGGCAGATGTTTTTTCTCACGGAAAAGAAAAAATGGAACAGACCGCTGGCAGCCGTTTTGCTGTTGTTGGAAGTGGTGCTTTGCATACTTGTTCCGACTTTTCTGACGGTGTGGCTGTTGGTGTCGAAACTGGCAAACATCAACATCGATTTTTCGGCATTGATTGCCGCTGTGCAGGCGGAAATCAGCCGTTTCAACCTTAGTATTGACAATTACGACCTTTTCAACGCGGACAATCTGAAATCGCTGACATCGTTTGTTACGCAGGGTTTGCAGATTGTTGTCGGCGAAATCAGTTCGTTTCTCGTCAATGCGTTGGTGTTGCTGTTTATCCTTTATTTTATGCTGCTCAACGGTCGCAAAATGGAAACTTATCTGGCAGAGTTGTTGCCTTTCAATGAAAAAAACAAGAAAAGTGTGTTGAAAAAAGTACATTCGATGGTAATTTCCAATGCGGTGGGAATACCATTATTGGCTGTTGTTCAGGGTATTATCGCTTTCATTGGCTATCTTATTTTTGGTGTGCCTGATGCGCTGTTGCTGGCGTTGCTCACTTGTTTTGCAAGCATCATTCCGGTGGTGGGTACGGCGATTGTGTGGCTGCCATTGTGCCTGTTTATAGGCTTTACGCAAAATTGGTGGGTGGCGTTGGGCTTGGGTGCTTATTGCGTGCTGCTGCTCACCAACGCCGACAATGCCGTGCGTTTCCTTTTGCAAAAGAAAATGGCTGACACACACCCGCTTATCACTGTTTTTGGCGTGATTATCGGGTTGTCGCTGTTTGGTTTCTGGGGCATCATTTTCGGACCGCTGTTCCTCTCACTATTTTTCCTTTGTGTGGATATTTTTAAGCAAGAATATTTGGATAAAAAAGGGTAGGGTAGAGCCTGAAAATCTTCAACGCATTAAAGTTTTTCAGAAAAAATAAATCCGTGAAATATTTGTATAATGCAAAATCTCTCAAATCTGTATGTTAAATGCCAAATTTTGCGTACTTTTGCACCTCAAAAGATTTCAAATGAAGAATTTTAAACGTACAACCATAACCGCTGCCTTGCCGTATGCAAATGGTCCCGTGCATATCGGGCATTTGGCGGGCGTGTATGTGCCTGCCGATATTTATGCCCGCTACCTGCGCTTGAAAGGCGAAGAAGTTATTTTGGTAGGCGGCTCGGACGAACACGGCGTGCCGATTACTTTGCTTGCCCGAACAGAGGGTGTTTCGCCGCAGGATATTGTGGATAGATACCACGCCATTATCAAAAAATCGTTCGAGGATTTCGGCATTTCTTTTGATATTTATTCGCGCACCACGTCAAAAATTCAGCGCGAAATTGCCTCTGATTTCTTTTTGAAACTCTATGAAAAAGGCGAATTTATCGAAAAAACCAGCGAGCAATATTACGATGAGGAGGCAAAGCAATTCCTCGCCGACCGCTACATCACCGGCACTTGTCCGCATTGTCAAAGCGATGGCGCGTATGGCGACCAGTGCGAAAAATGCGGCACATCGCTCAGTCCGCTTGATTTGGTAAATCCCAAATCGGCAATCAGCGGCTCTGTGCCTGTTTTGCGCGAAACCAAGCATTGGTATTTGCCGCTTGACAAGCACGAGGCGTGGCTGCGCAAGTGGATTTTGGAAGACCACAAAGAGTGGAAAACCAATGTCTATGGGCAGTGCAAAAGTTGGCTTGATATGGGTTTGCAGCCCCGCGCCGTGAGCCGCGACCTTGATTGGGGCATTCCGTTGCCGATACCCGAAGGCGAAGGGAAAGTGCTTTACGTGTGGTTTGACGCGCCGATTGGTTATATTTCAAACACCAAAGAACTGCTGCCCGACACGTGGGAAACGTGGTGGAAAGACCCCGAAACGAAACTTGTGCATTTCATCGGAAAAGATAATATTGTGTTTCATTGCATTGTTTTTCCGGCGATGCTCAAAGCCGAAGGCTCGTATATTTTGCCAGAAAATGTGCCTGCAAATGAGTTTTTAAATCTCGAAGGCGACAAAATCAGCACTTCACGCAATTGGGCGGTGTGGCTACACGAATATTTGACGGATTTTTCCGACAAACAAGACGTTTTGCGCTACGTTCTCACCGCCAATGCGCCCGAAACAAAGGATAATGACTTTACCTGGAAAGATTTTCAGGCACGAAATAATAACGAGTTGGTTGCCATTTATGGTAATTTTGTGAATAGAACTTTGGTTTTGACACAAAAATATTTTGGTGGAAAAGTGCCTGAAATTTCGGAACTTACGGATTTTGATAAAGAAACATTAGCAGAAATCTCTAATCTTAAATCTCTAATCTCTAATCAATTAGATAATTTTCATTTCCGCGATGCGCAAAGAGAGGCAATGAACTTGGCGCGTGTGGGCAATAAATACCTCGCCGACACCGAGCCTTGGAAATTGGCTAAAACCGATATGTCGCGCGTGGCTACGATTTTGAATATCTCATTGCAACTTTGCGCTAATTTGAGCATTGCCTTTGAGCCGTTTTTGCCGTTCAGTTCGAGGAAGTTGAGGGGAATGTTGAATATGTCTGAACTTTGATTTTAATATGATTAAATTGAATATGAAAAAATTAAATAAGATTAGTATTTTTGTTATATACATTCTGCTACTACTTGCAGGTGGTATTGTATTTTCAGTTTCTTCGCTTTATTCTCAATCAAAAAAAACGATAATTGCAAAGGCAGGCGAAGTCAAAGATATTAAATATGTCTTATTTACTCGTTCTGATTATGCTAACTTCGATTTTTTAAAAGATAGTACGTTAAAACGAAATGTGGCATTATTGATTACCGACAAAAACGAAATAATGATTGACCAAAAATTGTTTCTGGCAGAACAACATTCATTGCATTTATGTGGTTATAGTTATGAAATATCATTTTTTTATGATATTGACAGTTTATATTATTCTCATTCTTTGAATAAAAAATGTGAAATATTTGATTATGAGCCATATAAAACGCAAAAACAGTTAGATTTCTATGCAAAACAACTTGAAACAAGTCCGACACATTACATCTACAATCTGTCAATTCCTGTAACAATAATTCCTAATGAAGTAAAAGAAAAATTGAAAAATAGTGGCTTGCTAATATTTTTTTTAGATGGAAAATTGAATTGTTACCCAAACGTATATATTAAGTACAAAACTCATTCATTTGTAGAAAAAAGCAAACAATATAGCAGAGAGGCGGAAGAAAAAGATGCAGAAAAATTTAGAAAAGAAATAGATGAAATGATAAATAATGTGAGTAAAATTGCAACTGTCATTGAAAAAGAAGATATTTATTTTTCAACTATTGGTACTCTAAATGACAGCACTTATCATTGGGGAAGTCTTAATGTAACATTTGATTTTGGAGTGGATACATTAAAAGTAAAAAATATTTTAGAACAAGCAGGTGCAAAAGTTCATTTTCGTATTCCAAAAACATACAATATACAACTGCTTGACATTTCGCCAAATATTGATGATATTAAAAACAAATTGAAAGAATACACGTTTATTGAACAAATTTCAGAATACGGGAAATAATCAAAAAATCCGCGCAAATCCGTTAAATCCGCGTTATCTGCGTGCTAAACGAGACAAAATAATGGATACCAATAAATTAGCCATACAAGAATTTCAGCAGGTACACGAATTGATTTCGTTGCGTCGCTCGCGTGCTTTGCAGGCGGTGAATAACGAGAATTTGCAGTCGGCGTGGGAAGTGGGCGCGTATGTTTCGGCGCGGCTCAAAAATGCTGCGTGGGGTAGCAAAACCGTTATGCAACTTTCGGAATACCTGCGCTCGCAAGACCCGACTTTGCGCGGGTACAGTCGAAGGAATATTTACAATATGGTTTCACTTTATGAAACTTATTCTTCGATGGAATTTTTAGAGTTATCAGAAAAATTGAAACTCAAGCAAATTGTGCAATCAGAAACTGCACAAATTGAAGATGCCGAAATTGTGCAGGCAGTGACTGCACAAATTGAAAGTTCTGAAATTGTCCAAATTGAATCCGGACAATTTGTGCAGATTGAATCTGCACAAATTCCTAACTTTTTGAATTTAACCACTTTATCTAATCATTTCGAGATAATAAACACTTGTAAAACAATCGAAGAAAGAATCTTTTATGTGTTGTATTGTTTCAAAGAGCGGTTAAATATAAAGGAACTGCGCCGTTGCCTCAAAAACCACACTTTTGCTTCGCTGATGGGCGACAAGCACAATCTTTCCAAAGGTTTGAAGGAAATTTATCCGCAGGCAGCACCGATGTTGAAAGATACGATTTTTGTGGATTTTCTCGGACTGCCGCAAAAACACTCCGAAAGACGCTTACAAATCGGTATTTTGGACAATATGAAAGAGTTTGTGCTGGAACTCGTCAAGGATTTTCTTTTTTACGACAAAGAATATCCATTGCAAGTGGGCAATTCTACTTTCAAAGTCGATTTACTGTTTTTTCACCGAGGTTTGCAGTGTTTGGTTGCCATTGAACTGAAAACCAGCAAATTCAAACCCGAATATATGGGGCAACTCGAATTTTACCTCGAAGCCCTCGACCGCGATGTGCGCCGCAGTAACGAAAATCCGAGCATCGGCATTTTGCTTTGTCAGGAAGCCGACCACAGCGTGGTGGAATATGCGATGAGCCGCAGCCTCAGCCCGACAATGATTGCCGAATACGAACGCCAACTGATACCCAAAGACGTTTTGCAACGCTCGTTGAATGAATTTTGCAGTTTTTTGACAGCCAAAAATAAACAGTAATAATAAAAACATGAATAATAACTCTAATATTTCGGGGGATTCCTGCTTTCGCAGGAATGACGGTTTGAAATGGAACGATTTCGGTAAAACCGATTTACTCCCCGCAGGACATCAACTCGGTGAAGTCGGACTTCTTTTTGAAAAAATAGAAAACGGTGCGGTTGAGGCGCAAATTCAAAAACTCCTCGACACCAAAAAAGCAAACGAGGTAAAAAACCATCAGCCCGTACCGATAAAACCAACCATCGAATTTCCAGATTTTGAGAAATTGGACATCCGCGTAGGCACAGTAAAAGCCTGTGCAAAAGTGCCGAAAGCCGACAAACTGCTCGAACTGAAAATAGACGATGGGGTAGGGGAGCGCACGATTGTTTCGGGCATTGCAAAGTATTATCAGCCGGAAGATTTGGTTGGCAAACAGCTGTGTTTTATTGCCAACCTTGCACCGCGAAAGTTGAAAGGTATTGAGTCGCAGGGAATGATTCTGTTTGCCGAAAATGCTGACGGACAACTTGTTGCCGTTCAGCCCGAAAAGGCAGTTTCGGCGGGTAGTGAAGTAAAATAAAAATCAATAATAATATGGCAAAACGAATTATCAACAGTTTCGATGAACTGCAAGCCCTTATCGGGCAAGAATTGGGTGTGTCCGAGTACCACCAATTTACGCAAGAGCAAATCAACCTTTTTGCTGATGCCACGCTCGACCATCAGTGGATACATACCGAGCCAGAACGTGCCAAAACCGAGTCGCCGTTTAAAGGCACAATTGCGCACGGATACCTCACGCTGTCCATTTTGCCGCACTTGTGGAATCAGATTGTAGATGTGCAAAACCTGAAATTGCAGGTTAATTACGGCATCGAAAGGCTGAAATTCAACCAACCGGTGTTGGTCAATAGCCGCGTGCGCTTAGTGGCAAAACTCATTAATGCGGTCAATCTGCGCGGCGTGGTACGGGCAAACATCGGCGTAACGCTTGAGATAGAAGACAATCGAAAACCCGCCTACGAGGGCGAAATCGTGTTCTTATATCATTTTTTATAAGGCAGAAAAGTGAAGTAAATGTGTTAAAAAACATACTTTTGACATTTTTTAACGCGAAAAATTATGCTGTATAACATAAAACCTCGTATCTTTGCACTGTGATTTTTTCATAGTATTAGATTTAAGGTTAACAAAGATTGGTTTCCAAGCGTGGAAACCTTTCCTTTTTTACAGCCATTTCTTCTTGCGAAAATACCACAAAGTAAATCCCGACGACAGCACCATTGCCAAAACGGAAAGCAGGTAACCCCACCGCCAATGCAATTCGGGCATTATATCAAAGTTCATACCGTAGATGGTCGCAATAAGCGTGGGCGGCATAAAAATGACCGTTACGATGGTAAATATTTTGATGATTTTATTCTGTTCTATATTCAACAAACCTAAAAAAGTGTCCTGCAAATACTCCAACCGCTCGAAACCGAAACGCGTGTGTTCGTAAAGCGAATTGATGTCTTTAACGACAATCGTTAGTTTTGGTTTCAGTTCGGCAGGGAAAAGTTCGCTACGCAAGATTGACGACACCACTCGCTGCTTATCCACAATGTTTTCGCGGATAAGCATTGATTTTTCCTGCAAGTTTTTGATTTCCAACAAAATATTCTCATCTAAGTTGCTGGTAACTAATTTTTTGCTCAATGCTGTAACTTCCAGCGCGAGGTCTTCAATCATATCCGCATCAAGTTCTACGCGGGTTTCTATGATGGCGCAAAATACCTGAAAACCATTGATATAGTTCTTTGTGTTGGCAAAAATCTTGCGCGTGGTTTCATTAAACGATTTCAGTTCGGCACTGCGCACGGACACGAGAATGTTGTTTTTCAGGATAAACGAAATCGGCTCTTGTTCTGCCGTTTCGGCAATCAGGAAGTTGGAATTTGCCACAATCGTATCTTCTGTTTCAATGTAGCGCGAACTGATTTCGATTTCTTCAATTTCTTCTTCTTCCTGAATGTAGATTTTGAGGAATTGTTCCAGTTTGCTTTCTACGTCAAGCGTAACATCGTTGAGGTCAATCCACAGGATATTTTTCATTGAAATTTTTTCCAGAATATCAATGCTGCGCGACATTTTCAGGCGGTTATCATCGGAATAAAAAATTCTTATTTCAGACATAATTTTTCAGTTTAAAAAGTTTGTAAAGTTCAAAAAGTTTAAAAGTTTAATTTGAACTTTTTAAACAGTTAAACATTTGAACGGATTATGTTGGTTAATTCGATAAATTGGGCAACGCTCAGTTGTTCGGGGCGTTTATCAAAAATCGCCTTTCGAGAAATCTCGTTATCTTTGTCAATCAAAGATTTAAGTGAGTTGCGGAGCGTTTTTCGCCGCTGGTTGAAGGCAGTTTTCACAACCGTTTTAAACAAAACTTCGTCACAATCAATTTTTTCAACTTCGTTTCGCGTCAGGCGGACAACTGCCGATTTGACCTTCGGCGGAGGGTCAAAAACCCTTTCGTCAACCGTAAAAAGATATTCCACATTATAATATGCCTGCAAAAGCACGCTCAAAATGCCGTATGTTTTGCTGCCGTGCGGCGCGGCGATGCGCTCGGCAACTTCTTTTTGTATCATTCCCGTCAAACAAGGTACCTGCTCGCGGTAGTCCAGCAGTTTAAAGAAAATCTGGCTCGAAATATTGTAGGGATAATTGCCGATAATAAAGAATTTTTCTTTGAAAACGGCGGATAAATCAAGTTTCAGGAAATCGCCTTCGATAATGCGGTTTTCCAATGCAGGGAAATGTGTCCGCAGGTAGGGTACGGACTCCCTGTCCAACTCCACCACCGTCAAATCAATGTTCGGATTTTGCAACAAAAACTGCGTCAGCACCCCTGTTCCGGGTCCGATTTCCAACACCGCCGTTTTTTCTGTAAGCGGCAGTGTTTCGGCAATGCGTTGCGCCACAGACAAGTCTTTGAGGAAATGTTGCCCCAAAAACTTTTTCGGCTTGACGTATGTTTGATTGCTGCGCATTTTGTTTATACTGAAAAATCCCACAAAAGTAACACAAATTTCCGAAAACAAAAAACCTCTTGTAAAAAAAGCCTGCATTTTTTTCCGGTAACCTTAGTAGTATAGAATATAGCCCATTACCTTCGTAGCCGATAAATTTATTTATCGGCTATTTTTTTATTTGGGAATAATATTGTATTTTTGCAAGCAGAAAAAATATATAATTATGGGAACATTAACGTTAGAAAAGCCTGATGTGCTTACATACAGCCAGATAGCAGCAATGATGCGGCAGCAAGACCGCTTAATTGCCGCAGGCAGAATGGAACGCCCGAAATATAGCGATGATATATTTACTCCCGAACAAGAGGAGGGGTTTAGGCGTGGTATTACTATTGATGATATATTCAACAGATTTATTTTGAGATGAGGAAAATATATTTCAGTTGGTTGGCAGAGGAAACTTTGGGAAACTATTATGAAAATTATCAGGATTTTCTCTATGATAATGATTTAAAAATCAGAGTTTTGAATTATCGCAGAATAAAAGAATATCTGTTGTCTTTTGATGCCGAAGATACATATGAAATTGACGGCAAAAAATTTATCAAAATAAATGGAGTTTGCATTGTCGAATTTGTTAAACGTGATAATGGCAATGAAATTTATGTAGAAAATATATATTTTGCGGAATAACAAATTTGCAGTATTGGAAAAATACCAATAAAATACAGCAATAATCCGAAAAATAAAACCAAAAACCTTTTGCAGAAAAAATCCACAAAAGGTTTTTTGCTCTCCCTCTTGGACTTGAACCAAGGACCCTCTGATTAACAGTCAGATGCTCTAACCGACTGAGCTAAGGAAGAATGTTTTTTGAAATCAAAAAAAGGTTTTTCTTTCAATTTGCGGGTGCAAAGGTAATGCTAAAAAATAAATTGCACAAGCATTTTCTTAAAAAATATCAGAAAATTCGTGTTTTTTTCGATTTCCGGCGGCAAAAGTAGTGCTAAAAATTTAATTCCGCAACATTTCTGCAAAAAAATATCAGAAAAAACTTACCTTTGCAGGCTCAAATAAAAAATGCGGCAGTGCAAAACAAACGAAAAATAGTAAATGACCCTGTCTGGGGTTTTATCAATATTCCTACGGCGTTTCATTACGACCTGATGCAACACCCTTATTTTCAGCGGCTCAACCGTATCAAACAAATGGGGCTGGCATACCTCGTTTATCCGGGTGCGCAACACACGCGGTTGCAACATTCGCTCGGCGCAATGTTCCTCACCAACGAGGCGGTGAAACAAATTCGCTCGCAGGGACACGAAATTACGGAAGAGGAGGCTGATGCCGTGCTTGCCGCTATTTTGCTGCACGACATCGGACACGCACCTTTTTCGCACACGCTCGAAAACGCGCTGACAACAGGCATTCGGCACGAAGAAATTTCTATTATGATGATGCGGCAAATCAACCGCGAAATGGGCGGGCGGTTGGATTTGGCTCTTCAAATTTTCCAAAACCAATACCACAAAAAATTTCTGCATCAGTTGCTCTCGGGGCAGTTGGATATGGACAGATTGGATTATCTGAGCCGCGACAGTTTCTTTTCGGGCGTGATTGAGGGTAATATCGGCTCGGCGCGGATTATCAAAATGCTTGATGTGCGCAACGACAATTTGGTGGTGGAGGCGAAGGGGATTTATTCCATCGAGCAGTTTCTCATTGCGCGGCGGCTGATGTATTGGCAGGTGTATCTGCACAAAACGGCGTTTGCTGCCGAGAAAATGCTGAACAAAATCGTTGCCCGCGCCAAAGAATTGGCGGCAAACGGCGTGGAACTTTTTGCCTCGCCCGCTTTGCGATTTTTTCTATATAATAATGTAACGAAAAACAGGATTGAAAACGCCCCGGAGGTGTTGCGGAATTATGCAATGCTTGACGACTCGGATTTGATTTCGGCGATTAAAGTGTGGATTTCGCACCCCGACACGGTGCTTTCCGTATTAAGCAAATGCTTTACGGACAGGCAACTGTTCAAAATAAAAATCACGGAAACACCCATTAGCGAAGAACAAATAGAAAGTGATTTGCAACGGTATTCGCAAAAATACAACATCAGCAAAGACGAGGCGCGGTATTTCATTTCGGAGGATATTGTAAGTTCCGATTTTTACCGCGCGGAAGACGAAAATATCAACATTCTCTACAATGACGGCTGCATTCGCGACATCTGCGAGGCATCGGATTTGCTTGATATGTCCGCACTCTCAAAGACGGTGGAAAAGCATTATTATTGCTATTTGAGGTAGTTTTCTATCTGCAAAAAACAGAAAAAGCGGATTATTGAAATCCGCTTTGACTGAAACAGTAAAAATTAATCACAGGAAACGCTGCGATACCCGTAATTATTTCTTAATTTCACTTCCACATCGTAGCAATCGCCACTGATGCCTACATCTTTTATGGCTTTGTTCAAATCGCTTTCAAACCTGCTCTGGCTTACATTGTCGTTTGTAGTGCAGTAACATTTGAGAATGCTTGTGCAAGACATAAAAAATACGCTCATACCGAATACGGCAATTATCAAAAAAATATTTTTCATAAAAATTTTGTTTAACGTCTATTCCTTTTATAGACAATTATTTGTTTGTTTTTTAAAATACATACGCCAATCCAAGCCCATTGCCCGACATTTGCAACTGAAATTGCCCTTTGGGATTTGTGTGTGTCAAATACTTTTTTTCATACTCGTTTTGAACGCTTCTTTTCATTGCGCCGCCGGCGGCAGCAAGCGGAATGCCCGGAATGATAATGATATTCCCTACAATAACACAAGCCGTGCCATATGCAAGATAGAATGTATCATCAAGCGTATAAGAGCCCAGCCCCAAGAATATAACACCAGCCAACGCAGCACCCCCACCTGCACCAATCAGGGCTTGACCCGTTCGCGACAATCTCTGTCCTTTATGAAACTTCTCATAAAGTTCTGTGTTAAATCTTTCCAGGTATTCTTCCTGTTCTTTGTCATCTAATTTCAGAAAATCACGCCTCACAAGTGAGTTATCGTTTTTTTCAACAAGTTTCTGTGCGGTTGATGTGTTGTTCTCAAAGACATCAATCGTTCCGTTCTTGTAAATCACAGAAGAAATCTCTGATTTTTGCATTGTATAAGTAGGTCCTTCCAAATTGTTGAACAACTTATACTTAATGTCCGTTGCATTGATTTCCGTTACTTTGGCTTCGATTTTCTTTGCATCTTTGGTTACAATCAAATCCTGTGCGAAAACGGCGTTTGATGCGAATGCAAACAGAGAAACAATAAATATTAATTTTCTCATAGTATTAAAATTTAATAGTTAACGGTATTACATTCCGATACTCCTTTGCTTGAACTGCTTTTTGATGCACTCCAACCTTGCGCGTTGTATTCTTTGACGATTTTGTCTGCTTCTGCTTCTGTAACCCAAAAATAATAGGTAAATGAATAGCCGCTTACATTTGTTTTTATTGCCCAGCATTTCTTGACAATATCATCTTTTTTGCAACCTGTAAAAGTTGCTACACTTGCGCTTGCAGCAAACAAGGCTGCGATTAAAATCATTTTCTTCATATAATTAAAATTTAGTTTGTTTGATTTTCTACTCGTTTCGCTTTTCGATACCGCGCTTGCTCTTTTCTTTTCAATAGGTTTGCAAGAGATTTTCCTATTTTGTACCAACAAAATGAAATTACATACGCACAAAAGAAAAAAGCGTGGTACTTTTTTTAGAAGTATCCGCTCGTAAAGGTATTTGGCGTAACCTGCAAAGGCAGAATTAAGTAAAAAGCCCACGCCATACGTGAACATATTAACTTAATCTTTCCTTTGCTTAAAATCGCCAAATTTCTTACGAGGAAGAATTAAATCTAAAATGTTTTTTCTAAACTTAAATTGTGCGTATTTATTTTACGCTGTTTTATATCATAGGCAAATGTGTTTTAAAATGTTTGATATTTTTCGACTGCAAAGATTGCAACTAATTTTGGATTGTGCAAATTTATTTGGTTTTTTTTATAGTAGTGTGGTTGTCGTATTTGGCGCGGCTCGTTTCACCGACTTTGATAGCCGCGCCGTTTTTTCTGCTTGATAATGTAGATGTTGTTCATAAATGGTTATTAAAATAATTTCCAATAATATACAGTGGCACGTTTGTCAGCCAAGTTTCCTTACGGTAATCCGAAAGCGAGGCGCGAATTGCGGTTTGCGGTTTGTATTTTTCGTAAAAAAATTTGAAACTTTTTGCCTGCAAATTTTCCGCCGCTTTTACTTCTATCGGCGTGATTTCGCCTTCGTGCTGAATTACAAAATCTACTTCATTGGTGCTTTTTTCGTTTGTCCAATAGCCGATATAGTCAATTTCGGCGGCTTTGAGTTGCTGCATTACAAACTGTTCGGTAAGTGCGCCTTTGTATTCTTCAAAAAGAGCATTGCCGTCAACAAGCGTTTTAGCATCTAAACGCGATTTTGCGGCAAGCAAACCTACATCGTTGAAAAACAGTTTGAAAGCCGACATATCCTGATAGGCAATCAACGGCATCGACGGCTTGGAAATGCGGAAAGTTTTAAGCAAAATTCCTGAACTGACTAACCATTGAATTGCCAACTCAAAATCTTTTGCCCTCGCACCCTCTTTTGCCACACCGTAAACAAATTTTTTATTTTCTTTTGCCAACTGTGCAGGAATACTGTCCCAAACCATATTCAAACGCGGTATAATTTCATAAGGCGCGTGTTTTGAAAAATCGTTTTCGTAAGTATTAAGAATTTGATTTTGAATGATACGCACCTGTTGCCAATCACGATTTTCAACGAAATTTACCACCACTTCGGGCATTCCGCCAATGAAAAAATAGTATTTCAATTTTTCTTTAAAATATTCCTTAAAAACAGGCAGCATATCCCACTGCTTTTTTTCTAAAATCTGAGCAAGCCCTTTTTCACCCATTGCCAACAGAAATTCATAAAAATTCATTGGGTACAAATACAAAAAACTCACTTTCCCAACAGGAAACGAAACTTTGTTGTGCAAATTCATTCCAAGCAGCGAATCGGAAGCGATAACAAAATATTCCGGCGCATCTTCACAAAAATATTTCAGCGCAGTAAGTCCTTTGGTGGCTGACTGTATCTCGTCAAATACAATCAAGGTGTTTGACGCATCAATTTTAACCTGAAAAAACGCCTCAAGAGTACTAATAATTCGTTGGGGGTTCAAATCCTGCAAAAAAATATTTTGCAATTGCGTTTCATTTTCAAAATTGATATACACCGTTTGCCGAAATTCGGTTTTGCCAAATTCCTTAATCAGCCAAGTTTTTCCCACCTGCCTTGCACCTTGAACAATAAGCGGCTTGCGGCTTTTGCTTAATTTCCAATCAATCAAGCTTTTAATTTTTATCCTATACATTTTATCCACGACTTTCTGCTAATAGTTACATTTTTATCCACGATTTTTTGTATGATAACACATTTTTATCGGGATAAAATCGCTGCAAAGATACACTTTTCTCCACATAAAAACAAATCTCTGCCAATTTTACCCCACGACTTTCGTGATGATTTGCCGCTTTTAAGATAGAATGACAAATTAACTCATTATTTTATCCATCACCTGCGCCGTTCTCGCGCCGTTATATCCGTCAGAAAGGGCTTTCCCTGCGCCGCGCAATTCATCTACAATCGTTTGAATGAGCGGCTGCTGAATGTGCTGCGGTTGCGGCGCGGTGAAGTTTTCCGTGCGGTTTTCAGTTTTCAGCACGATGGGCTGAAAGGCAAAAGTATTGAAGTGCAAACTGCCCTGCGTACCGAAAATATCAATCGTGTCGCACTCGTCCGGCGGCGCGGACACAAAGCACCACTGCCCCGCGCCCTGCGCACCGCCGGCGTGTTGCCACATCGCCGAAACGGTATCTTCGACCGTGTAAAAGCCGCCGATATTGCCCGCTATGCCCTGCGCCTCTGTGATTTCGCCGAGCAGGCCGTCCAAAATGTCAAGCGTATGCGGTGCGAGGTCGAAGAAATAGCCGCCGCCCGCGATGTTTTTATCCACGCGCCAAGTGTGGAGTGCTGGATTAATGTCTGTTTCTGCCGGCGCACGGAAATAGCGCGTTTCTACCATCAGCGGTTTGCCGATTTGGGGCAAGAGTTCTTTTACTTTCAGGAAATAGGGTAGGGCGCGGCGGTAAAATGCGGCGAAAAGCCGCACGCCTGTTTCTTCGGATACGCGCAGCATCTCGGCGCACTCGGCAAAATTTAGCGCGAGCGGTTTTTCCACATATACGGGCTTGCCCGCCCGCATTGCTTTAAGGGCGTATTCGCGGTGCGTGTCGGGCGGCGTGGCGACATAGACTGCCGTTACTTCGGGGTCGAGGATTAAATCGTCTGCCGAAGTGTAATATTTGGCTACGCCGTGCCGCCGGGCAAAGTCCTGCGCCTTTGCGGCATCGCGGCGCATCACTGCTACGAGCGCGGAGTGCGGCGTTTTGTAAAAAGCGGGTCCGCTCTTCACTTCGCACACATCTCCGCAGCCGATAATGCCCCAGTTGACTGTTTCCATAATGATTTTTTATGTCATTGCGGGCTTGACCCGCAATCTCTTGTTAATTTCGTTTCCCTTTTTCAGGGGGTTGCGGGTCATACTTCGACTTCGCTCAGTAACCAAGCCCGCAATGACATACATATCTAACCGCGGCTGTTCATACTTTCCCTGTCGGGGTTGATGGTGCAGTTTTCTTCTGCAATTTCGATGTCCGTAACGGGCGTTTGCCGTTGGTTTTTGGGGGTGATGCAAGTGTTTGGCATAAATGATTTGTTTTAAAAATTTGATGGCGAATGTAGAGATTATTTTTAATATGAACAAAAAAATGCGTAATTTTGTACCGTTTTTTTGAAAAGACCAATAAAAATGCCAATACCAAGCCCTACCGATATGTGTATTATTGTAACTTATCGCTGTCCGATGCGTTGCAAGATGTGCAATATTTGGGAAAATCCGACATCGAAGGAAAAAGAAATCACGCCGGAAGAGATAAAACGTTTGCCGAACGTGAAATTTATCAACATCACCGGCGGCGAGCCTTTTGTGCGCGAAGATTTAGATGAAATCGCGGAAATCTGTTTCCAAAAATCGCCCCGCGTGGTTATTTCCACTTCGGGCTGGTTTGAAGACCGCGTTATTGCTTTGGCAAAAAAGTTTCCGAACATCGGTATCCGCATTTCCATTGAGGGATTGAGCCAAAAGAACGATGAACTGCGCGGACAGGCGGGCGGTTTTGATAAAGGGCTGCGCACTTTATTGACGCTCAAAGAGATGGGTGTGCGGGACATTGGCTTTGGCTGCACGGTTTCCAACAATAATTCTGCCGATATGCTGTCGCTTTATCAACTTTCCAAATCGCTTGGTTTGGAATTTGCCACGGCGGCTTTTCATAATTCGTATTATTTCCACAAAAGCGACAATGTGATTACGAACAAAGAGGCTGTTTGCGCTGATTTTGAGCAATTAATCAATTGGCAGTTGCAGGAAAATCACCCGAAATCGTGGTTTCGCGCTTTTTTCAATATGGGCTTGATAAATTATATTGAGGGCAATCGCCGGCTGCTGCCCTGCGAGGCGGGAATGCTGAACTTTTTTGTTGAGCCTTACGGCGATGTGTATCCCTGCAACGGTCTGGAAGAAAAATATTGGAAAGAGTCGATGGGCAATATCCGCGAAACGCCCGATTTCTCGGCAATTTGGGAAAGCGAACAGGCTGAGCGGGTGCGCGAAATGGTGCGCCGATGCCCCAAAAACTGCTGGATGGTAGGCACTGCCGCGCCGGTAATGAAAAAATACCTCAAACACCCGCTGAAATGGGCGATGAGGAACAAAATCCGCTCATTGCAGGGCAAACCTGCCTGCTTATACAAACAAAATTTGATATGAAAATCGTAGTAACCGGCACGCGCGGCATTCCTAATATTTTGGGTGGCGTAGAAACGCATTGCGAAGAACTCTACCCGCGTTTGGCGGCGTTGGGTTTCGACGTAACCGTTGTGCGCCGCGCTTGCTATGCGGCGGATAATCAAAAGGAATATAAGGGCGTTCGGCTAAAAAATATTTTTGCCCCCCGCAGCAAAAGTCTGGAGGCGTTTCTGCATACTTTTCTCGCTGTGATATACGCCAAAATGGCAAAGGCAGACGTGCTGCATATTCACGCCGTGGGTCCTTCTCTGCTGATGCCGCTGGCTAAACTGCTGGGACTGAAAACGGTAATGACGCATCACGGCGCGGATTACGCGCGGCAAAAATGGGGACGCGCGGCAAAATTTATGCTGCGGCGCGGCGAAAGATACGGCGTGCGCTTTGCCGACAAGGTAATTGTGATTTCCGAAAGCATCAAACAGTCCATTTCCAAAAGAAAGGACAGCGTTCTGATTTTCAACGGCGTTAATCAGCCTGTTTTGGCAACGGAAAGCGCTTATATCGAAAGTCTCGGTTTGCAAAAAGGGAAATACGTCTTTGCAATGGGGCGTTTTGTGGAAGAAAAAGGTTTTGATTTGCTGATAAAAGCATTTCCGAAGAATGCGGGTTTCAAATTAGTTATCGCGGGCGATGCCGACCACGAAACGCCGTACTCGCAAAGCCTGAAAAGTGCCGAAAACGTAGTGCTGACCGGTTTTGTACGAGGGGCGAAACTCAATGAGTTGCTCACGCACGCGCGGCTGTTCGCTTTGCCGTCTTTCCACGAGGGCTTGCCCATCGCCCTGCTTGAGGCAATGAGTTACGGTTTGCCCATTCTCGCAAGCGATATTCCTGCCAATAAAGCCCTTTGTTTGTCTGATAATGATTACTTCCGCTGCGGAAATGCAGATGATTTGACGCGGCTGCTTGCGGAGAAACTCTCGCAGCCCTTTGCACCGCAAAACTACGATTTGACCGCCTACGATTGGGACAAAATAGCCCGCCAGACGGCAGAAGTTTATGCCCAAGCGCAGAACGGACACCCCGCCAAATAAGAATTATAATATCGCCCATCGCCGGTAACTTCGCGCGTTGCCCAGTCGGGTATTTCAAACGCCTCATCTTCGCTTTTTAACTCTATTTCCGCCAAAAGCAAGCCCTCATTTTCGCCGCCGAAAACATCAACTTCCCAAGTGTGATTGCCGAAAAAAACCTTGTAGCGCGTTTTCCGTATCGGCACACCGGCGCACATCGAAAGCAGCGTTTCCGCATCTTCCGGCGGGATTTCGTACTCAAACTCCGTCCGCGAAAAGCCCGAAGTTTTGCCTTTGATGGTCAGGAATGCACGATTTTCGGCAATTCTGATGCGTACCGTGCGCTCTTTTTCTTTGCACAAATAGGCTTGCGTGTAAAGTTTGCCCTCTTTTAACCTGCCGATAATGCTCGGATTGACTAAAAATTTCCGTTCTATTTCTATCATTGCCAAAAAAAATAAATGAAAAAACAAAAGTAAGCAATCTATCAATGCAAACAAAGGCATTTTGCATCAAAATTATGACCCCCTCAGGTCATAATTATGACTTCGCGAGCCAAAATTATGACTTCGCAAGCCAAAATTATGACCCCCTCAGGTCATAATTATGACTCGCGAAGTCATAATTATGGCTTCGCAAGCCAAAATTTTCGCTTACGAAGCCATCATTTTCATTCTTTTTCCGCAAATTCGGAAGTAATTTTCCCTTCAACGTGTCCCGTTTGTATCTCGTCGAGCACCTTATGCTTGCCCGCGAGTGCGGCAGGCGTTTCGTTTTCTATCACAATCTTACCGTCTTTTGTGCCGTGCAGCAGTGCGCGTACATCGCGTTCCACCTGTGCCTGCGTAGGCTCTTCATTGCCTTTTTTGCTTTTGCTTTTCTTGAAATAAGGGGACAATTGATTATATACCCCCTCCGCTACCGCCACTTTCTGACGGGCAGCCTCGCGCACATAGTTGTAATACATCAGCGAATAATGATACGCCTCATCTCCGCTCGCTATCATCGAATCCTGCGCTATGCGCATAAAATTCTGCAAGAGGTCAAACAACGCCCTTTTGCGCCGGTAGTCGTCAATAGTCCAGGCATACATACCCATATCCAGAAACGAAGGCACAAGCGCGGGATTCATCTGTGCGCTGTCATAAGCCGTCTGCAAAAAACCGAAATTCTTTATACCCACGCTCACCAGGCGCATACGCTCGTCAGGCGAATAAGTATTTTCGTACACGCCGAATTTTTTCAGCGCATCTTCCACTTCGGCGATAATTTGCTGCATCTCTTCCGCCTGCGTGTTTTGCATTGCCCGCAGTTCTTTGTCAGAACTTGTGGCGGGAACGGTTTGTTTGTTTTCTTTTGTTGCCATAATAATTTAGAATTTAAGGTTAGTATTTGATAAAAATTTCGACCCCTTGCGAGGGGCTAATAGTCGAATAAAAATACAGAATAAATCGAATTATTCTGCGACACAACGCACGCTAAAGCCGGTCGCGCGGTAGTCGCTGTACCTGCGCGCGTCACCACTGCCGAAGCCCAAGTAGTACGCGTTGCCTGCATTGTACGCCTCGCTATTCCAATAGAAGCCGGCCGAGCCTGCGTCGCGGAGTGTACCACCGGTGTAGTAGCGGTAGCCTGCGGCAGGCAGGAAAAGGCTGTTGCTACCGCTACCAAAAACACGACCCTCTATGCCATTCACGGTAGTCCAAACGCTACCGGCACCTAACAGGCTTTGCAGTTCTGCGCCTGTGGGCAAACGGTAGCCTGTGGGGCATACATTGTTCGTTGCTTGCCAAGTGTCGCTGCTGCTTGGAGTGGCAAAACCGCCGTTCCAACTGCTATTCCAACCACTTACAGTGCCGGTAGCAGCCCAAGCGGTGGTGCTGTTCCATTGATAGAATTTGCCTGCGTTTTCGGGAATGGCGGCAAAAGTACCGGGGGCATCTACATTATATTTTGCCCAAACTACGCCATTGATTAACACGCCGTCTGCAGGAATAACAACCGGCTGTTCTTTTACCGTTATTGTACAGGTAGCGGTTTTGTCGCCTGCTTTGGCAGTAATAATGGCAATGCCTGCGGCTATGGCTATTACTTTGCCGTTAGATATGGTGGCTTTGGTGGCATCGCTTGTTTGCCAATCTACGGTTTTGTCTGTTGCATTGTCCGGCAATACAGTTGCGGTAAGGGTGTAGTCTTCGCCGATGACAAGCGTTAGCGAAGTGCTGTCAAGCGAAATGCCTGTTACGGCAATGGTTTGCGGCACGGTGTCAATAGGAATAACAGGCACAGTGTCTGTTGGGTCAGTGGGGTCGCTCGGGTCAGACGGGTCTGTGGGCGTTTCTTTCTTCGGCTCGTCTTTCTTGTCATCGCCGCAAGAGTTAAATACTACGGTTGCCATACTCACTGTGAGCAGCAATCCAATGCTTAAAAAAATCTTTTTCATAGTTTTTTTTTGAATTTAAAAAATTAGTAATATGATTATTTGGTTTTATTCGGGCTATAAATAAAAAGTTCTACTCTTTTTTGCATAAAAAAGAGCAGAACAATATTTGCTAATAAATTATTTTTGAATATATTACGCGCGTGTGACGTCAGGTAAGGTACTGTGTGTGTGTGTCTTACCCCCTAAAAAAGGATATGCAGGCAGAGGCAGACAAGAATAAGTCAAAACACTAATAATCAGCAGATAATACATATTCTCAATTCGTTTTCGTAACAGAGGAAAGACAAAAAAAAGGCAGAAAAAGACAAAGTTTGCGCCCTAAATCATACCCCCTGAAATATGCAGATAAAAAGGGGCGAAGATAGTCCAAAATTGGCTGCTAATTATCTGATATTGTCTATGTTGCATAAAACTCAATTAAAACAAATAACGTAATTTTGTAACTTTAAAATTGAGTTTTTATGAGAAGTACATTTAAAGTCCTTTTCTTTCTGAAAAGGGACAAAGAAAAAGCAAATGGTAACGTTCCGCTTTTCTGCCGTATTACGGTTGATGGTAAAGAGGCGCGTTTTGGAATGAAAAAAGACATCAATCCCAAGTTTTGGGACGTGAAAGTCGGAAAAGCAATCGGCAGAACAAGCGAGGCAACGGAAATCAACGCCTTGCTTGACAATACAAAATCGGCGATAATCAAAGTTTATCGCGATTTGCAGGAAAAAGACAACAGCGTATCAGCCGAAAAAATTAAAAACGTTTTTCTCGGCATTGACAGCAAACGCCAAAACCTGCTGGAACTGTTTGACGAGCATAACCGCGAAAAGAAATTGTTAGTCGGCATCAGCATTGCCAAATCTACCTACAACAAGTATCGCATTACCCGCGACCATCTTGCCGCCTACATTAAGGATTGGCATCGCCTTTCGGACATTCCGCTCAAAGAAATCAATC
Organism: Prevotellaceae bacterium; assembly: GCA_031261165.1. Lineage (GTDB taxonomy): Bacteria > Bacteroidota > Bacteroidia > Bacteroidales > Paludibacteraceae > JAISJU01. The sequence goes on along the minus strand of JAISJU010000109.1, from coordinate 21,509 downwards.
ACAAATTCGTATGCGATTTTGAAACTTACCTGCTGACCGAACGGCACAGCGAAGAAAATACAATTGCCAAATATATGCAAATGTTCAAGCATATTGTCGGCATAGCCATTAAATATAGATGGATTTGCGATAATCCGTTTTCCGGCTACAAAATACACCTTAAAAAGTCCGACAGGGGCTATTTGACGCAAGATGAGATTGAAATCCTAATGAAACAGAAATTTACAGCCACAAAATTGGAACGCGCAAGAGATGTTTTTGTATTTTGCTGTTTTACAGGACTGTCTTATATAGATGTAAAACGCCTTACAGCGGACAACATTAAAACTTCTTTTGACGGCGGACTTTGGATTATGGGCAAACGCCGCAAAACAGATGTCGGCTACAATGTTCCTCTACTTGACATTCCGAAAGCGATTTTGGAAAAATATAATAGCGCGTTACCTGATGAGCGTTCTTTGCCTGTAACCACCAATCAAAAGTCGAATGTTTATTTGAAAGAAATAGGTGAAATATGTGGGCTGAAAAAGAAACTTACATTTCATTTGTCGCGCCACACTTTTGCAACGCTGACTTTATCAAAAGGCGTTTCAATAGAAAGTGTTTCAAAAATGCTCGGACACACGAACATTCAGACAACACAGATTTATGCCAAAATTACCAATGAAAAAATCAGTAACGATATGGCTCTTTTTGCCGATAAGGTAAAAGGTATGGAAACGAAATTAACAATCCGTTCATAGTATAAACCATAAAAAACAATCAAGTTATGAGAAAAGGAAATATCAAATTCATTTACGAAGACGGCAAAACACCTTTGTTAGAAGTGGAGTTGGCTAACAACAACTTGTGGTTGACAAAATTTGAAATGGCACATTTGTTAAACTGCTTTGTGCAAAAAGTAGATGCAAATTTGCGTAGTATTTTTAAGGAAAAACTCCTTTGGGAAAACGAAGTTTGCCACAATAACCGCTATACCGATAATAACGGTAAAGAACACCAAATGATGTATTATAATATGGAAGTCCTTATTTTTATGAGTTACCGTATCAATACATTGGAAGCAAAAGTTTTCCGTCAGTTCGTTAATTCCTCTTTGCGGGAAAAGTTGCGAAGGGACAATATGTCGGAAACAAATTTTGCAGGGTTGTTTTACTTCAATCCCAATTTTTGTCTGAATTAAATCGTATTTTAACTCAATTTACAAAAGCCCGATTTTGTCGGGCTTTTTTATTATATCATATTGAATGACAGCGAAAAATTCATTCTGCTTTTTACTTGTACACGCATTTTAATCTTTCATTTTATTGATATTTTCCTTTCATTTTGCCGATAATCATTCCCGATAATTTTAAGCATATATCCAAGCCTGTTATGCGTTTGAATTTTTCTGCGGCAAAGGTGTTTACGGGTTTTTTACGGGCTGTCAAGGTCAAGCCCTGCGGGTTTTGCAAAAAATCTTCCTCTTTCCCTGTCGGGCGAGCGTATTTTTTGCAAAAACCTTGACAGCCCTAAACCCTACACCATTATTGCCTTGAAACAATTCAAACGCCTAACTTGCTTGGATAAACGTATAAAAAAAATGTCATTGATTATGCAAAACGAAATAAAAATATTGAAACAATTAAACAGCCTTCAAACCGGATACCGTATAAAAGTTTGGTTTCTTTTGGTGGTTTTGGCAGTGGTTGCAGGGCTAATTTGGGCTTGTGGGGTGACTTTCTCGGCAGTAGTTGGGATATGGCTCGGTTACAAACTTTTGAGGCTTGTTTTAAGGGTTTTAGGATTGGTTATATCCCTTTTCGTTTCCCTCGTTTCGATTATCATTCTTATAGCAATTATTTCATTACTAATATTTTAAAGAAACAACAAATAACAAATTTATTCAGCCCTCACGAAACACGGTTAATCGTTAAATTATATGGAAACAGCAGTAAAAACTCAAAGAAGAAGAAATGCCATTTCAAAAGGCACAGTAAAAATTTGCAGCCACCTTATTGAGTGGTGGTTAGACGGCAAAGGGCTTGCTTTATCGGATATGGATAAGGAATACATTTGCAATTCACTGATAAATAATTATGTAGAGGGCGAGTTATGTGCCATAACACCGCAAAATCAAATTGTTGCAGGCAGGTGGAATATGGCGGACTTATATTAATCAAAAAATCATTAAAACAAAAAAAGATATGAAATCAACAGAAATTTTTAAACGGACAATCCAAACGTATTTGGAACAGCGGGCAAAAAGCGATGTACTGTTTGCCGTATCATACGCAAAGGCGGGCAAGAACATTGATGACTGCATTACCTATATTCTCAACACCGTACAAAAAAGCGGTTGCAACGGTTTTGCAGACGGGGAAATTTACTCAATGGCAGTACATTATTACGATGAAGACACTGTCGAAGTGGGGAAAAACTTTGATTGTCGGGTGGTAGTCAATCACACCGTAGAATTGACCGCCGAAGAAAAGGAAGAGGCACGAAAAGAGGCAATGCAACAAGCGCAAGACGAGGCTTATAGCCGATTAAAACAGCCATTGCATAAATCCAAAACGAAACAACCCCAAGTTACCAACCAACTAAATTTATTTGCCGTATGAAACCGAAAAACAAATTACAACAGCAGGTTTTTGAATTAAGTAAAAAACTTCCGACACTTTCCGAAACGCAGGTAAAATGGGCGTATCAAAACTGTATCCTGCATATTGCGAAAAAGACGAAAAAGGGCTTGACTTGTTTAGAGTGCGGGTATTCGTGGGAAGACAAACACATTTCCAAAGAATGTGTTTGTCCCCACTGCCACACCAAACTGCAAACAGACGATACACTGAAACGAGTTTTTAAAGAATATGAATATTTCTGTATTGTTAGCACTTGCGGTGGTTTTCAGGTATTGCGTTTCTTTTATATACAATCGTATCTAAAAGCAGGGAAAAAAGCGCATTACTTTCATTCGGAAGTAGTACAGAAATGGATTGCGCCAAACGGTAAATCGGCGACCATTGCCAAATTACGCCCGATGACCTGCTTTGCTGATACTTGGCGATTTGATACCGCACTTGAATTGCGCCCCGAAAAACAGTTATACAATATTATTCCAACCTGCACCTGTCCCCGACAGCGGTTAATCCCCGAATTAAAGCGCAGCGGGTATAAAAAACCGATTGACAACATTACGCATTTCGATTTGTTCCGCACTTTGCTGTTGCACAGCCGAGCCGAAACACTTTTGAAAGCAGGACAAACAAAGGCGTTAGCGTTTTTTGCAGGCAGTGATTTTAAGGAAATAGACAAATATTGGAGTTCAGTCAAAATTTGCATACGCAACGGTTATATAATCGAAGATGCCTCAATATGGCTTGATTACATTGATTTGTTGCACCTTTTCAATAAAGACTTGCATAATGCCAAATATGTGTGTCCATCTAACCTGCAAGCCGAACACGACAAATATGTGAAGAAAAAAAGGGAACAGCAGGAAAGAGAACATAGAGAAAAGAACAGAAAAAAAGCATTGGAACAAGAGGCGCGTTTTAAGAAAATGAAATCACGGTTTTTGGGTATTCAATTTACCGATGGCGTGATTGAAGTGCGGACACTTGACAGCGTGGAAGACATAATGATAGAGGGCGACACAATGCACCATTGCGTATTTGCAAACGAATACCATTTGAAACCCGACAGCCTTATACTTTCTGCACGGATAGAAAATAAACGGATAGAAACCATCGAATTTTCGCTGTCCAAAATGCAAGTTGTCCAAAGCAGGGGCGTATGTAACAAAAACACCAAGTACCACGACAGGATTATCAAACTTGTTAAGAAAAACAGGCGACTGATACAAAAACGAATGGCAGCATAAAATAATAATCAACCATAGTATTAACAGAGGTGGAGTAACGCCTGCCTCATAATTTCTAAAAATATGAATAACACAAGAGAAATAAGAAAAGCGGTAAAAATGGAGAAATTACAGCGCAGGAACAGGCATTTTAACAGCAACATTGCAAGCCATACGGATAATATACAGAATGTTATTAACCATACAGAACACATCATTTCGAGTGATGACGGCGACACATTAACCGAAAGGCAACGTTACATTGTCGACAAACTGATTGAAAGCAGGAATTATAAGGGATACCCTATATTTGACGAAGATTATAATCATTTGTGCAAAAATCTGTTGTCAAATATTATTCTCATTGACGGTATAGAGGTTGTCGCCGTACAATATTCCTTTGGCTCTCGTTTCTCATTTATTGAAAATAATATGAACAATTGCAATCCATAATGACAAGCAATGTGCGCTAAGTTATAAGTGCAAACTGTATGAATATTTCCAATAAACAGATAGGGGCGGGAATACCTGCCCGCTACTTTTTTCGTGAGCATTAGGCGGGAAAAAAAGTAGCAAAAAACCATTTTTAAACTCCTTACATATAAAGCAATGGACAGCCTTTTTTTTGCTGTCCATTGTTTTTATTGCAGGGATAAACCTTATTTTTATTCCGTTTGTTCCTTTGGCTTGTCCACGCTTTCATTTGAGAACGAAAACGTTTTTTGTACCACCTGCCCAAAATTATCCTCAATATAAATATCCAAATTTTGTTGGTCTGTACATTGTGAGGTATAGTACAATCGAAAAACCTCTTTTGTCAGCGGAAACAAGTCGTTAGGTGTCAGCATTCTGCCGTCATCTAATTTTAGTTCCCCTTTTCCGTCTGTTTGAAAGTAACGGATATAAAAATCAGTTCCGGTATAATCGCCCGATTTTGTTATCGTACAGCGAATTTCAACAGTTTCGCCCTGCACCACCTTTTTAGGGTATGGCATCGCCAACAAATCAAAAGCGTACTTTTGAGTAATATCAAGCCCGTCATTACAGGCGCAAACGATACTTGCAATCAGCATCGCATATAAAAAATAACTTGCAAATCGTTTCATTTTCGTATTTGTTTTTTAGTTGATAATAAATTTCAGACCTACTCCGGGTTGCGTGTTGAAAAGCCCGACAGACGAGCCGCCCAACAACCTTTCCCGAACATTAACCAAAAGCACAAGCCAATCTGTCAGGTAAATTTCCGTTTCGAGGGCTAATGCCCCGCCATAGAGAAAGCCGTCTTTGTTCTGAATAGTTGCACCGTCAAACAACCGCTTTTTGTCCCAATTTACGGTTTCGTAACCAGCCATTGCGGACAGACCCAACGAAAAAAACAACGTTTTACTGCCATTGGAAAGGAAGTTCAGGTAATAACCCGCCTCCACAGTAAATTGCGTTTGCGGAAGGCTTAAATTCTTGTATGAAAAACGTTTTTCCAAATATTCGCTGCCAAATACCCAATAGTTGGCATTTTTCGTATAAACCGAATAGGCTATGCCGCCGTGAAAATCGCTTTTCAAAGAATTTACCGCGCCTGCGGTAAATAGTATTCCTTTTTGTCCGGGCAGGCAACGTTGCGCCTGCGCCTGACTGCAAACAGCCAAACACAGGGCAATCAAAAGAATGATTTTTGACTTTTTCATACTCATTTCACTTTTAAATCGTCAATCACTTTTGCGCGGGTAATGTCCTCGTTTTCGACAACAAAACGCTGATGCCGCCCGCCATTTTTCTCGTATAACTCAACAATCAGGTGTTTGCCGTCAGGGATAGTGAATTTCGGCAATGCAAAAACAGTCCGTTCCGTTTTCTTTCCAAGTATCCGAATGTTGTAACGGTAAGCGCGAACAGGATAAATCACTTGTTCTTGTATGGCAGTGCGCTTCGCCGCCTTTTTATCTACAATTTTCATACGGATAAAATCAATGTCAAAAGGTACTTGTGAAGTATTTTTCATTTGGATATGGAAGTACAGAAAATCGCTGTAAGTGTATATGCCTTTAAGTAGCAACTGAATACCAAAACGTTTGCTGCCAATATGCTTTATTTCCTTTTTGTCGCTTTGGTAAATGGATTGCATAATCAGATTGACCACATTTGGCGACTCGTTTCCGAGTTCTTTCATATAAATTTCAAGCGAATTATTCGGGCGGTTAACCATCTCGCCATCGTGTATAAAATCTTTCATTTCGATATTGAGTTTTTCAGGCTCATCGGCATATTTCACATTGAAACTGTAAAAACTGCCGTCTTCGGTAATCACGGAAAAATTTGTTTCTCGCTCAAAACCCTGCACAGCGGCTTTCACACGAATAACATTTTCCGAGCCATCGGCTTTGCCGGCAATAATGTTGGCGCTGCCCAAATCAACGTAACTTACCGATGACGGAAAAATGATATGCACCGTTTTGTTAAAACTCACCTCCACACCATAAGGCGGTATCATACGGTCATACTCTATTTTGCGGGTAAGACCATTGTAGAGGTCGCCTGTTGAGGGCTGCTGTTGAGCCGTTGCGCTCATTGCGATTGCTACGAAAGCAATCATTAAAATTCTTTGTTTCATTTTACTTTGGATTTTTAGTGGTTATTAATTATTTGTCATTGGGCAACAGAAACACGCGGTATCCTGCTTTTAAATTGACTTTTACTTCGCGGATTTTCTTTGAAAGAAACTGCGAAACACCCTGAATAACGTTGCGCCCCATATCAGCGGCAAACTGTTCGCCTGCATCGGAAGACAGCGAAATACTTGTACCTGCGTTTGTTCCCATATTGGCGGCAATTTCTTTGGCGGCGTTCACTTCCTTTGTATCGGGGATAAAAATACCGCGTTGCCCATCGGTGTCATATACAGACATTTCTACCGGAAAAATATTGCCGTTATACTCCAGCGAATTGATAATAATTTGCAGCCGCTCGCCCTGAATTTTGGCAAAACCCGACAAAATCGTGTTTTCGCGGATAAGCATTTTGCCCGCCTGCATCGGCTCAAGTAATCGCAAACGGACGCTTTCGCCGTCCAAAATGGTTTGGTCAGCGTGTATGCAAGCGGAAATGGTATTTTTCCGCTCTTTTGAGATTTCGGCGGTTGCCGTGAGAAAATCCATATTGCGCGGTTTGGCAAATGCCTGCATTACATCTTTGCCCGACAGTTCCTGCGGAAGTGCCGATACGGTTTGTTCAAGCACCTGACTGACAGGAACGACAAGCGTTTTGCCGGAAACATTGGAGGCAGTATTTGCCCTTGCTTGTTCGGTTGCATTTATCCCGCCTGTTCCTGTTGTCCCATTCGTCCCTGCATTCATCGGAATGTACTTTGATGCCATCTGAAAGGATTTTTCCATCAATGCCATTTGGTCATCGACCGTTTTTTTGCGGTTTTCCGTTTCATTCATTCGCGACTGCAATTCCCCGACCTGCCGTTTCAGTTCCTCTTTTTCGGTATCGGTTTTCGGCGTTTCGTAGAAACTGCCCAGCGTGCGGTTAATGTCGCGGTAAGCATTAACCGAATTTTGTACAGGCGTTGGCTTTTGAGGCTGTGTAACTCCACCGCCATTTCTTGCGGTTTGCGGCTCGTCACCCAATAGCAATGACAAATCGTCCGGCTGTTTCGGATTGTCGCTACCCAAGAGCGAGGAAAAATCCTCTAACGAGCGCATTCGTTCCGCCTGCTTTTGTTTCATTTGTTCCTGCTCGTAGGCAGTTGCTTTGTCGCCGACAATACCCTCGTTTTTCGGCATCGGAATATCGGCGTTAAAACCCGATTGCGCTTCCTGCTTTGCTTTCTCTTCGGCAGAGGGCGCGAAGATAAACCACCTACAGCCTGCGCAAATAATGCCCATCAGCGCAAAAACAGCGTATTTCTTCATTTTCTGCTTTTGCTTATTAGACAGGCGGGGCTTGTCATCTGTTTGATTGTTCGTACTCATATTCTGTTTGATTTAAAATGTTAATATTGTCTTTTTGGAGTTTTAGCGTTTCGATATGCCGCACTTCCAAAAACTGTTTTTTCGCATCGCTCACACCCATATTGTATATGGAACTGACCACGAAATAAATGTTGGCAACCGCAAGCGCCCCGCCGATAACCAATACCGTAACAAAGCGTTTCATTGGCGTAGGTCGCCCGCAAAGAAGCCGCAGGCGGTATTTGATTTCGTACCAAGCGTTTGTCAGAAAATCCCTGATTTTTGTTCTTAACTTTTTCATATCAAGCCTCCTTTCTTAACGGTCAATCACTCTTAAATCGCGGTTTTCGACAATTTCAAATCCTTCCATCGTAAAACCGTGCGGATTGTTATCACTCCGTACCGAATTGATTAGATTGCAGCGTGTTATCAGGCTGCGTTCCGTGATATTGCTTTCGCGGATAATTAATTGTCGGGCGTATGTTATTGCTTTGTACGGATAAGTATCAAAATTGCAGGCAACACTATCAACTTGCAAATTCTGGTTGATATTGCCCGAAATAATGCGGTTGTAATAACCCTTTTCGGTCAAATCTTTATAGTAACCGAATGCCGATTTATCTACCAGAAACAAAGCCCTTTTGATATTGCTTTCAATGGCGTTTTTGTCGGGCGACAATGTGAAAAACAACTCGTGAAAACGCTTGACGTGTTCCCGCGCCTCGACAGGTCTGTTTTGCGACAGGTCTTGCGACAGGGCAAGCATCAGTGATTTACCGCCGTCCAATACATAGATTTTTTGCCTTTGCAATTCGGCGAACTGATAGGATTTCCAAAGCGAATAGCCGACAATCCCTGCGCAAAGGCAAACAAACACAATCCCGAAAAACCGGATTTGTTTGAAACTTGCTTCAATGTTTTTTAATGACTTAAATTCCATATTTTTAATTATTTATAGATAATTACTTAATTAATCGCCCTGCGATATTTCCTGTTGCCGCGCCTGCGGCTGCGCCAGCCATTCCACCCGCGCGGGTTGCGGTTGATGTCAAAGCGCGGTTATAACCGCTCATACCGCCTGCCGAGATTACCCAATTTGCAACGGTGGGGATAGTGAAATAGCCCACAATGCCGATTATCATAAATATGATGTAAATTGTATTTGAGGCGTCTATGGAAAAATTCGGGTTATTTTGCAGTTCGGAAATATCATTCTGCAACATAAGCACCTGAATTTTAGCAAGTATGGTCGAAAACAAATCGCTGACAGGCAGCCACAAATAAACCGACACATATCGGCTAATCCATTGTGTAAGCGTTGATTGAAAGCCGTCATAGACACTGATTGCAAAAGCAATCGGGCCTAATATGGCTAAAACAATCAGGAAGAAAGTCCGCACCGTATCAATCACCAACGCCGCCGCCTGAAACAGCAACTCCAGCAGTTCCCTGAAAAAATCACGAATAGTCTTTTTCAGGTCATACATACCCCGCTCAATATACATACCCGACATCGTTACAAGGTCGCCCGGACTCCAGCCGAGTTCTTCGAGTTCGCGGTCAAATTCCTCATTGGATACCAAGTAAGCGGTTTCGGGATTGCGCATCATAGCCTCATATTCGAGTTTGTCCTTTTGCTGCCGGTACTTGTTCATATCAAAGGTTTGCGTTTCCAACATCTGACTGCAACCTTTTACCACAGGAGATAATACCGTGTTCATTGTTCCCAACACGAAAGTCGGAAAGAACATAATGCAAAGCCCAATCACAAAAGGGCGCAAAAGCGGATAAACATCAATCGGCTCGGCGCGTGCAAGGGACTGCCAGACGCGATGAGCCACGTAAAATAACGCGCCCAATCCGGCAATCCCCTTTGCCACGCCAGCCATATTTCCGCAAAGCGGCATCATATCCGTATATAAGTTGCGGAGTATCTGATGCAGGTTGTCAAATTCTATTGCCAATAACATATTCGTAATTTTTAATTCGTTATTGACTATTACCAATATCTGTCGTTAGCGCTTCCATACAACGCCACAACACGCTTGGTTTCCCCTGTCTTCTTTGCTCGTAAGTACGAAATAGAAACATTTTTGCGCGTGTAATAATTAACCAAATCACGATGTCGTTTCAAGCGGTCATACACATAATTGATAATATCCATACGCTCGGCATCAGTCATTGAAAGTCCATTGATATTCACTACATCTTTCATCTCCAAAAGCATATCTGAACTTTCTTGTAATAAAATCGTATAGCCATTAGAAATGGCTATCAATTCCTCATAGCGGAAATTAGGGTCAGCAAGCATTTTTTGATAATTGTTTACATAAATATCGCCGATTTCGCCTACAATCAAAATCGCATCACGCACTTTCTTTGCATCTTTGACCAAATCGTGTATGTTTTTCAATTTATCATAATACTCTTTGCCCTGATTGTAAACTTTTTGCACTTCTTTGAAATTATTAATCATATTGGTAGCAGTCGAAGAAGTTTCCGCTATCTGATTAACGGCATTTATAATGCTTGTCGCAATGTTTGCAGGGTCTATCACTGCGAACTGCGCCTTTACTTGTACTGTAAAACTTACCAGCACAATACTTGTTATTAAAATTGCTTTTTTCATTTTCTTGAATTTTTAATTGTTAAACATTGATTTATTGATTTCTTTTACTTTCGGCTAATTGTTTAATAGCCAATTCCAAATTGCCGCCTAACTTTTCAGCGAGGTGGAAAAGTTCCATTTTCTCGGTTTCTTCTGTCGTATATGTGTAATACTCTTCGAGGCTGACCTCTGTTGCATAAACCGCACTTTGAACGCCGCCCAATCCAATCCACGCTTCTTTATATTTTCTTGATGGATTGTTTGCCATATTGATGGATAACACTTGCGATTTTTCTTTTTCGGTCAAACCCAACAATGCCTGAATACTGTCAAACTTATTCATATATTTGCGTTGGTCTAACAGTATCTTGCAGTCGGCATTGTTAATGATACTCTCTTTCACAATAGGCGAAGCGATAATATCATCGACCTCCTGCGTTACTACGATTGCCTCGCCGAAAAATTTTCTGACGGTTTTGTAGAGATACTTAATGTATTCTGCCATACCCTCTTTGGCGATTGCTTTCCAAGCCTCTTCTATCAAAATAAGTTTGCGAATGCCCTTTAACCGCCGCATTTTGTTAATGAAAACTTCCATAATGATAATGGTAGTTATCGGAAACAAAATTTTGTGGTCTTTGATGGCGTCAATCTCGAAAACGATAAAGCGTTTGGATAGCAAATCAAGTTGCTTTTCGGAGTTCAGCAAATAATCGTACTCGCCGCCTTTGTAATACGGCTCAAGCACATTAAGAAAATTCGCTGCGTCAAAATCCTTTTCGCGCACCTGCTTTGTTTCCAAAATGCTGCGGTATTCACCCTTAACAAACTCATAAAAACCATTAAACGAAGGATTGTCCCATTTGTCGCAACCGTCCATTTTGCCACCTTTTATCCTTTCAATATACATACTGACGGCGTTTGAAAGCGCAACTTCTTCGGCGCGTGTCGGCGGCTCGTTGTCGCGTTTCCAAAGAGTAAGGATAAGCGTTTTGATACTTTCCCGTTTTTCAATATCGAACACGCCGTCATCGGTATAAAAGGGATTGAAGGCAATCGGGTTGTCTTCGGCGTAAGTGAAATAAACACCGTCTTCGCCCTGCGTTTTGCGGTTTATTAAATTGCAAAGTCCCTGATAACTGTTTCCTGTATCCACTAAAACAATATGCGCCCCCTGCTCGTAATATTGCCGTACCATATGATTGGTAAAAAAGGATTTACCACTACCCGATGGACCAAGTATAAACTTGTTCCGGTTAGTGATAATCCCTTTTTTCATCGGTAAGTCCGATATATCCAAATGCAGGGGTTTGCCTGTTAATCTATCCACCATTTTAATGCCAAAAGGCGAAAGAGAAGATTGGTAATTTGTTTCTTCGGTAAAGAAACAAAGGGCTTGCTCAATGAAAGTGTAAAAACTTTCTTCTGCGGGAAAGTCCGCTTCATTACCCGGAATACCCGCCCAAAAGAGCGTTGGCGTATCAACGGTATTGTGTCGCGGTTTACATTCCATCAATGCAAGTTGGCTGCCGACATCGTTTTTAATCTTTTGCAATTCCTCGTGGTTGTCAGACCACGCCATTACGTTGCAGTGGCAACGAATAGAAGTTAATCCAAGCGAATGCGCCTCATTCAGGTATTGTTCTATCCACTCCTTATTGATTTGGTTTTGGCGGCTGTAACGAGAAAGCGAGTGCATATTGCGGGCTTGTTTTTCAAAACGTTTCAAGTTTTCCGCGCTGTCGTCAATAAACAAATATTGATTGTAAATGTGGTTGCAGGAAAGCAAAACGCCTACAGGCGCAGCAAAGGACAAACGGCAGTCAGAGCGGTCGGTAGATAACTTTTCATAGCGGTTGTCCGTTGCTACTTTTGACGGTAAATCTTCGGTATCCGAAAGCGTATGCAGGCACAGCGTATTGTCGCCGATACGCATCTCATCAGCATTCAAAGAAATATCCTGCAAACAGGTTGTATTCTCCAAAGACAGCGAAAAATATTTTTCAATCAGTCCCGCTGTCCCATTTGTCCCTGTAATCTCATCAGAAGAAAGCCGCATAAGTTTCACAAAACCGCTGTCATTGACAATCCTTTCAAACTGCCCTACAGCCTCTAAAAATTTGCTTACCGTTTCTTTGTCCCGCACTTCTTTTGGAACAATAAACCCGCGACACAGAGTATTGAAATTACTTTGCCCTCTCATACGCTCTTTGGTTGTTTTGGTCAAAAACAGGAAACAGCCGTGATTTAAAAAAGGGCGTTCATTAAAATGCCGCTCAAAAGAACGCGACAAAAAACTCAAATCGTCCTTTTGAATATCCGGTTGATAATTTTCCTTGATAAACCAATCCTGTTTGTGCGCAATACTGTAATTAGGCAATACTTTGATTGCCTTTACCCAAGCCGAATGTATCGCCTCGTATTCCGAAGAAGTTACAGTAAAGAGTTCGGGCAGTTCTACCCGAAACCCTACTGTAATATCGGCGTCTTTTGAAATGATACAGTCGTGTTCTACCGCCAAGAGCGGAAATTTACTTTCAAGCGTTGCCGCTTTCATTACATTTCTCATAATTCTTTTTTCTTTTGAATGAATAATCGGGAAAAGTTCCGGCGGTTGATTACATATCGCGGATGGTTGCGCCTCGACTGCGCTTTCATTAGCCCGTGTTCGCCATATTTACTGTTTAAATGAAAAGCGCCATAAACCAACGTCAATGCGGCTGTAACGCCGAAGATAATACATATCCATTGATTAACGCCTGCCATATACATTACTACGAACACGACAAACAGCCCCAGCAACCCGCCTGCGAAAATGAAAAGGTACTGCGCTTTCAAACCCTGAAACTCCGCCGGTTTTCCTATCCCTTTGTTTACTGGAAATTCCATAATCTTACAAGAAGAATGAACGTAAAATAGTGGCTGCTACAATCAAAAATATACAAGCCCCAAACCACGATGCAGCCGTTTTGCCCGTGTCGGGGTCGCCGCTACTGAATTTGGAATATACCTTAACGCCGCCTATCAAGCCCACAACCGCGCCAATGGCGTAAATCAACTTTGTCGCAGGGTCGAAGTAACTTGTTACCATCTGCGTGGCTTCGGTGATACCTGCTGCGCCATTGCCCTGTGCCATTGCACTTACGGCAGCCGTCAGGAGTGCGACTGCCGAAAAGAAAAATCTTAAATTACTCTTATTTTTTGTCATAATGAATTTTTAATGATGCTGCGGGGAGGAATAATCTCCGGCAGCGATTAATACTGTTTTACTCTGAATTTTAGTGGCGGCTCTGCCAAAAGAGCCTTTTCGTTTTATGCAGGAACGCTACCCGTAATCTCGTTCTTTCATTGTTTTTCTGTGTTTAATCGTTTAATCTAAATAATCGGCAACATCAATATCGCCGTAATCCGTATTTATTTCTCTGTTTTCCGTTTCGGGTGTCGTGCTTTGGATATGACGCTCTATCACTGCTTTTATCCAATTCATTTTACCCTCATCGCCTGAAACAAGAAGTTCAAACATATCGGCGTTTTCCAATTTCATAAGCGTTTCGCCTGTTTCTTCGCTTATCTCGTTGGGTTGTTCCATTATAACATTGACCGCCGTTTGCAGTTTGTCGTAATCAACCCCTTCTGCCATAATCGCCTCGTGTCCCAAAGTCCGACCCATTTCCTCCGCTTCTTCATCTGCAAAATCTATCTCATCGTCCGTTTCATTTTCAAGCGGGATACTCATAATTTCGGGATTAGGCTCATTGGCAAAAACCTCGTCCAACTCGTTTTCGGGGATAACCACTGACGTTTTTTCTTCGGTTTCGGCTGCAAAAGTAAATGCTTTTTCACTCGTTGTTTCCGTTTCCGCAAGATTGACAGGGGTTTGTAGAGATTGGCTTCGGTCGGGCAGGACAAAGCGGCTTTTACCTATTACCTCATCGGCGGGTTTCGGCTTTTCCGATGCTGCGGTATCGCCTCCTTTTTTTGTGTCTGCTTGCTTTGAGGGATAAGCAATGCGGTACAGCAAAAATAGGGCGTAGAGCATAATTAAAATAGCAAGCACTTTCATACAGTTACTTAAAAATGATATTCTTTTTGAATGACTGTGTGATTTCATCGCCGAAAGTTTCAAAATGCTGCGTCAGCACGTTGTCAATATAGCCAAACAGCGAAACTTCATTATTTCCGATGACGGAAATAATCTGCGAAATACGGTCGTGATACGCTTTGCGGATATATACCGATTTCCCAAAGCGGGCAGGCGGCAGGTCTGACTCGCGAATAAACAGCGATTCGTATTCCTGCTGTTTCACCTTTTTCGGGCGGTTTTCTTCTTTGGGTTTTTCGGGTGTTTCATCCTGCTGTTCTGTTGACAAGGCAAGCGTCTGCGTTTGCGGCTTTATCGGGCTGCCAGAAATGCCGTTGTCCCGTTCATAAATAGATTGAAGCATAGCCGCTTCATCTATCTCTTCTATCATCCTGTTATTCTTTGCCATCGTCGCGTAATTGTAAGATTTCACAAATTTCATCTGCCAGCACATCAATGTTGCTGCCTTTCAAGAGGTTTTTATCGGCGGGAAAAAGCGTGGAACGGAAAATGCTGCGACTCTCGCCCGACATTTCCTTGCGGAAACGAATAGAGTTCGGCAGCGAGGTTTTCATTATTTGCAGTCCCAACTCGCCGATAGCATTCTCGTAAGCCTCATACAAAGGCGTTTTTTCCCTGCCATCGACCATATTCCAAAACAGGTGCAAGCCCTTAATGCGCCCTTTGCCTATGCTGATTATATTTTCGTTCAGCATCAGCGCAAATTGCAGGGTGCTTTCGAGGACAAAGCGGTCTGCGCTGACAGGCGTAAAGATATAATCCATTGTGGCAAGCGTATTTACAACGCCTTTGCTGTTAAGCGTTCCGGGCAGGTCGAAGAAAATCACGTCATACGGTTTTTCGGAAGCCGCCATCAAGCCCGAAGCGTCTTCAATGGCTTTCTCCGCCGTGCTGTCTTTCACGCGGTAGGCTTTCACGCCGCCGCTACGGTACTTCTCAAACGCCATTCGTTTGAAATAATCGTTGCCGATTATCAAACCCTCATCGCGTTTGCGCTCTTTTACTATGCTGTGCTGCGGAAAATCGCAGTCCAGCACGGCTACGCGGTAGCCCTTTACATAATGCAGGTAACTTGCCGTCAGCACCGTTACCGCCGTTTTGCCCATTCCACCCTTTTGGGTAGAGAAGGCGACAAATAATGTCTGTTTTTTCATTTGAACTTTTATTTATTTAATTATACAATGGGTTGATTAAACCGTTAATTGTTCCTTCATTTGTTTTTATATCTTTATGTTTATTCTGATATTCAATAGATTATACGAATAAATGATTTGCTGTTTCAATATTCTGACATTCCAATGTTCCAATGTTTTTCAGAATGTTGGTTTGCAAAATCCAATATTCATTCCGATTTATATTTGTCCGTTCAATTCTTTGTATGTCCATTGCTACAATCCTTTATACATTGATTTGAATATGCGTTTTTTCTTAAAAATTAATGTCGGATTATCAGTACCGATAAATCTTCATACCGATTTACCTACATACAAACAATCCGACTGCAAAGGAATATATAAAAGTCCGTGTATTTGCCTGTCTTTTAACAAGTGGCAGGGGTTTGCACCGAGTGTGACAGGGGTTTGCCACCCCCAACCTGTCAACTTTCCGAAAACAGCCCTCTAACTTTGCAGCGGATTTCTAAAAACTGATTTTATGATACGGAAAACACGACAAAAAGCAAAGCAAACAGGCACGGCGAAAGTCAGTTTGGCTAATCTAAAAGTCAATAGGGCTAACTCAAAAGTCAATAGGGCTTACAGCCAATTCCGCGATAGCGGAATTTTGTTCCGTCAACGGAACGGCAAGTTGTGTTTTTTGCAGCAAACTATCGTTCTTGCAGCAAAAAACAACTTGCCCCCTCGCATTGGGCGGGGGGAAGAAACGCACTCCGAAGTCGTGCATTTCCGAAAATACAATGGTTTTTTATCGGCTTGCAGCATTTGGACTTGCAACATTTTTACCACTAAAATCCAATAATATGGCAACAGAAACAAAAAAACAAATGAAAGGTGGACGAAAACCCAAAGCCGACCCCGCCGTTTTTCGGTATTCAGTCAATTTTACGGCACAGGAAAACGCCGAGTTTTTATCGCGCTTTGAACAGTCGGGAGTGAAAATCAAGTCGCAGTTTATCGCTGCTTGTATTTTCGAGAAAGCATTAAAGGTTGTAAAATACGATATGGCAGCAATGGAATATTATTCGAGATTGACCAATTTGCACGCACAATTTCGTGCTGTCGGTGTAAATTACAACCAAGTTGTAAAAGCAATCAAATCCGCTTTTACCGAAAAAAAAGCGTTAGCATTTCTCTATAAATTGGAAAATGCAACGCGGGAATTGGTAGAAATAAACCAAAAAGTAATCGAATTAACCAAAGAATTTGAAGTAAAATGGTTGCAAAAATAAGTTCGGGAAATGCCATTTACGCTACGCTTGCGTACAATCAAAATAAGGTTGAAGATAATCACGCGAAGGTCATTTTTAGCAATAAAATGCTTGACCCCTACGATGGAGTTTATGATATGGCAGTCTGTTTGCGTTCTTTTGAGTCGCGCCTGACGGCTAACCAAAGAACGGAAAAACCAATTCTACATATTTCGCTAAATCCCGACCCGAAAGACAAATTGACCGATGAACAACTGTCGAGCATTGCAGAGGAATATATGCAAAAAATGGGTTATGAGGAACAACCGTATATTGTATTCAAGCACGAGGATATAGACCGACACCATTTGCATATTGTATCTGTGCGCGTGGATAGCGCAGGCAAGAAAATCAGCGACAAATTCGAGCATCGCCGCTCAATGGACGTTTGCCGAGAATTGGAACAGAAATACGGACTAATCCCAGCCGACAAAAAAACACAAAAAGAAGGTTTGCCGCTCAAAAAAGTGGAATACGAAAAAGGCGATGTGAAACACCAAATCGCCAACGTTATACGCAGCGTTGCGCGGGATTATCTTTTTTTGAGTTTCAAAGAATACAAAGCCCTGCTTACCTTATATAATATAGGAGTAGAAGAAGTGCGGGGTGAAATCAAAGGCAAAGAATACAAAGGCTTGATTTATTCCGCGTTGAACGACAAAGGCGAGAAAGTCGGCAATCCGTTCAAGTCTTCGCTTTTTGGAAAATCCGTAGGCATTGATGCGTTGGAAAAACGTATGGAACAATCGGCGGAGATTATCAAAAACAAACATTTGAAAGAGCGCAGCAAAAAAGTTATTTCGACTGTTTTATACACAACAAATAACCGCGCCGACTTTGAAGACGCGTTGGCTAAACAGGGCATTTCGGTATTATTCCGCGAGAACGAACAAGGCAGAATTTACGGCGCAACCTTTATTGACCACGAGCAGAAATGTGTGTTCAATGGCTCACGATTAGGCAAGGATTTTTCGGCAAATATTTTCAATGATTTGTTCAACGGAACAGGCAACAAGCCGGATAAGGAACAACCCTTTATGCCATTTGAAAAATCCGGTAAGGAACAGGACGAGAGTTCAGGCATTGGCAGAATTTTCGATTTGCTTTCTCCCGAAACTTCGGCAGCGGACGAAATCGAAGAACAAAACTTAACCCGCCAAATGAAGAAAAAGCGCAAACAACAGAGAAGAATATAATTTTCAACTTTTAATTTTCAATTAATATGCAACAGGAAGATGATTTAAGAGGCTTAGCAAAAACGATGGAATTTATGAGAGCCATTTCCATACTTTTTTGCGTGATTAACGTGTATTGGTTTTGCTATCAAGCCATACGCGAGTGGGGAATAAATATCGGCGTTGTCGATAAAATCCTGATGAATTTTCAACGGACAACCGGACTGTTTTCGTCTATCCTTTGGACGAAAATATTTGCCATAGTGTTTTTGGCTTTGTCGTGTTTGGGAACAAAGGGCGTGAAAGAAGAAAAAATCAAATGGCGCAATATTTGGCTGTGCCTTTGCTTTGGTTTTATTTTCTTTTTTTTGAATTGGTGGCTACTGCATTTGCCGTTGCCACTTGTTGCAGGCACAGGCTTTTATGTTTTTTCTCTGACAGTGGGGTACATTCTTTTGCTTATGGCTGGATTGTGGATAAGCCGCCTACTCAAAAACGACCTGATGGACGATGTTTTCAATCTCGAAAATGAAAGTTTTATGCAGGAAACACGGCTGATGGAAAACGAATATTCTGTTAATTTGCCCACACGCTTTTTCTACAAAAAGAAGTGGAACAAAGGCTGGATAAACATTGTCAATCCGTTCCGAGCGAGCATAGTTTTGGGAACGCCGGGCAGCGGCAAGTCGTATGCAGTAGTCAATAATTACATCAAACAACAGATACAGAAAGGCTTTTCTATGTATATCTATGACTTCAAATTTGACGACCTTTCTGTTATCGCCTATAACACTTTGCTCAAAAACATAGACAAATACAAAGTCAAACCTCAATTTTATGTAATTAATTTTGACAACCCGCGCAAATCGCACCGTTGCAATCCGATAAATCCCGCCTTTATGACGGATATTTCCGACGCCTACGAAAGCGCCTATACAATAATGCTCAATTTGAACAAAACGTGGATACAAAAACAGGGCGATTTTTTCGTGGAAAGTCCGATTATATTGTTGGCTGCTATTATTTGGTATTTGAAAATATATCAAGACGGCAAATATTGCAGTTTCCCGCACGCCATTGAGTTTCTCAACCAAAAATATGTGGATATTTTCCCGATTTTAACTTCTTATCCGCAGTTGGAAAACTATTTAAGTCCATTTATGGACGCTTGGGAAGGTGGTGCGCAAGACCAATTACAGGGGCAGATTGCTTCGGCTAAAATCCCTTTATCAAGAATGATAAGCCCGCAATTGTATTGGGTAATGACCGGCGATGATTTTTCTTTGGATATTAACAATCCCGACGAGCCGAAAATCCTTTGCGTGGGCAATAATCCCGACCGTCAAAACATTTATTCGGCAGCGTTGGGCTTATATAACTCTCGAATTGTAAAACTGATAAACAAGAAAGGGCAATTAAAGAGTTCAGTTATCATTGACGAGTTACCGACCATTTATTTTAGGGGATTGGACAACCTGATAGCCACTGCCCGAAGTAACAAAGTTGCCGTTTGCTTGGGATTTCAAGATTTTTCGCAGTTAAAACGCGATTATGGCGACAAAGAGGCGGCAGTGGTAATGAATACGGTGGGAAACATCTTTTCCGGTCAAGTAGTTGGCGAATCGGCTAAAAACCTGTCCGAGCGTTTTGGAAAGGTGCTGCAAAAACGCCAATCAATGACGATTAACCGACAGGATAAATCAACGTCTATTTCCACGCAATTGGATAGCCTTATTCCCGCCTCGAAAATCAGCAATTTAACACAGGGTATGTTTGTTGGCGCGGTGTCGGACAATTTCGATGAGCGTATTGAACAAAAGATTTTCCACGCTGAAATTGTCGTGGATAATGCAGCCGTAGCCCGAGAAACGAAAGCCTACCAAAAAATCCCCGACATTTTGGATTTTCGCGATAAAGACGGGAATGACACAATGCAGGCGGAAATTGAACGCAATTACAACCAAATCAAAGCCGATGTGAAACAAATTGTTGCAGACGAACTTAAACGAATTGCTGAAGACGATAATTTAAAGCATTTGATTAAGAAAGAGTAAAATAGCAAACCCTCTCAAAACAATGAGGGTTTGCTATTCTATTTATTTCCAAGTTACCTCATATCCGAACGGAACAACTTTTGCAAAAACGCTTTTTTCAGTTTATCTAAAAAGACTGTCCGTTTTTCGTCAGTCCTGTTTTTTATATCAATGAAACTGCGGGAAAAGTCCTTTATCTCAACATCAAACATTTTGCAGAAAATCTCAAAAAGGTCTTTCAAAAAAACATTTCCATCGTTGAAACTTTTGGTTTCGTGCAAAGCATAAACCAATTCTACCAATTCAATGGGCTTTCCTGTCCATCGAATTGCCTTTTTTGCCGGATTGATTGCGTTATCCTGTTTCCTGAAAACAGTATTTAAGTGTAAATCTATCAGCAAAATAGATTTGTCCAAATACGGGCTTAATTCGCCATTTTTTTAAAGACTCTGTCAGTTGGTTTTTCAAACTGACAAGTTCCACACGTACATAGCACAAGGCGTTGTAATAGACACTTGCACTTGGTTGATTAACTTTTGTTATTGCCTTCACAAAAGCATTATAACTTTTGTCTAAACCGGTAAGACTGCAACCTGATAAAGATTTGGTTGCCAATGTAAAGAATTTTGTTTTTACAAATCGTTTCATAAGACTAATTGTTTTTTTAACTGTATAATAAATATTTATTCTTTCGAGCAAACACTAAAGAAGAGTGAAGTTATTTTTAACCCCACTCTTCCCTTCATTTCACTAACTCAAACGTGAAACTTTATCTTTTTTCTTTAATCAAAAATACAACTCTACGGTTAATTTTCCTGTTCGCCTCGCTGTCGTTTACCACTATCGGCGTGCTTTCGCCTTTGGAAGTGGCTATGAGGTTATCACCCATAAAGCCTTTGGTAATGAGGTATTCTCTCACCACTTCGGCACGCATCTGCCCCAAGTTCAGGTTGAACTCCTCGCGCCCCAAATCGCAGGTATGACCCTCGCAAATGATGATGTATTTGTCGTTATTATATTTCTGTAACAAACGAATTTTGTCATCAATCATTTTTTCCATTATCGGCGAGAGTTTTGATTGGTTGATTTCGTAGCCATCAACATACAGTACCAACAAATCTGTCAATTTGCCGTATTCCGCTGTTGCGCGTTTCATTTCTGCCTCAAGCAGCGGGTCGCCGCTGTAATAATTGTTACGTTCGGGGGCAGGGGTGTAGTCTATCGGTTTTGCATTTTTGCGCACAGGCTCGTTGTCGGTTTGCGCCGATGCCGGTTGGCGATTGTTGGCTTTGTCGCCCAAATCGTTGTACGCATCGCGGTAACCCTGTCTGTACGGGTCTATGTCATCGCCGTTTTTGTCTTTTGCATC
>JAISJU010000030.1 GCA_031261165.1 Prevotellaceae bacterium | reverse complement strand
TCCGAAATTTGGACTATGAATTTCTGAAAATACTCGAAAAAGATACGGCGGAACGGAAAATCGCTGTTGATTTCTCGCTCTCGGAAACACCAAACGGCTTTTCGCTCAACGCAACAGACGAAGACGGTAACGAAGTTTCATTATCATTCGAGGCAAAAAAAGAAAAAGCGCAACATACCGAAAAAGCCGCCGAAAATATCAAAACACAACTTTCAAAACTCGGCAACACGGATTTCTATGCCAAAAACGTAGTGTTACCCATTATAGGGATTGCGGGGCAAGCCCGCAATG
Source organism: Prevotellaceae bacterium (assembly GCA_031261165.1). Lineage (GTDB taxonomy): Bacteria > Bacteroidota > Bacteroidia > Bacteroidales > Paludibacteraceae > JAISJU01. The sequence continues at coordinate 2,219 of JAISJU010000030.1, read as the reverse complement.
ACAAAGAGTGTTTTTTTATTCCCAATTCTTTATTGACGGAAAACCGAAGGCAAATCATTGAAAAATTAGCAGAAAAAAGGAGAGAGGCGTTTTTGTCGAAAAAAGGGATTGCGGAACTAAACCGCACGACACACCCCTACCCCATTACACGGTCAGTGAGCGCAGTTCGGCTACGCTCACTGACCGCAGTCGAAATGTCTTATCTCGGCAATGTGCATAACCAAAAAGCCGCCGAGTTTTACCGCCAACACGGCGTTGCGGACATTGCACCGTCATTTGAAACGCAGCAACCGAACAATGTACCCGTTATGTTTGCAAAGCATTGTTTGCGGTTTTCATTCGGGCTATGCCCCAAAATGGGCGCAAAAAATATTTCGCCCTTATATTTAATGTATAAAAACGAAAAACTGCGTTTGGATTTCGATTGTGAAAAGTGCGAAATGCAGGTAATTGTCTGAATGAAATTTCGGTGTATTTTTTTTGATTTATATGATTAAATTCATTACCTTTGCCCGCAAAAAAAACAGAATGGAACTAAATCTTAAAAATCCTCTCATCTTTTTCGACCTCGAAACCACAGGCACAGATATTGCTTCCGACCGCATAGTGGAAATTTCGTATTTGAAAGTGTCGCCCAACGGCGAAGAAGTTACCAAAACGCGCAAAATCAACCCCGAACGCCCCATTCCCAAAGAGGCGAGCGACATTCACGGCATCTTAGACGAAGATGTGAAAAACTGCCCCACGTTTAAGCAAGTAGCCAAATCGTTGGCAACAGATATTGAGGGTTGCGACCTCGCGGGCTACAACTCCAACCGTTTCGACATACCACTGTTGGCGGAAGAATTTATCCGCGCCGGCGTGAATATTGACCTCAACAAGCGCAAATTTATAGACGTGCAAACCATTTTTCACAAAAAAGAGCCGCGCACGCTGACTGCTGCCTACAAATTTTATTGCGACAGAGAACTGACCGATGCCCACACGGCAGAGGCGGACACGCGGGCAACTTACGAAATCCTTAAATCGCAACTCGACCGCTACGAAGACCTCGAAAACGATATGGAATTTCTTGCCAAACTGTCTGCCTACAACCGCAATGTGGATTTTGCAGGCAGGTTTATTTACGATGACAATGACGAGGAAATCGTCAATTTCGGCAAGTACAAAGGGCGCAAAGTGGTGGAAATATTGCGGATAGACCCGGGCTACTATAATTGGATAATGGAAAACAATTTCGCACTTGACACCAAACGCGCTTTGACCAACATTCGCTTGCGCGTAACGAAAAAATAATGGCTAATTGTTAATTGTAAATGGTTAATTGTAAATGCAGGAAAATCATTTACAATTAACCATTTACAATTTACAATTAAAATGTTTCGTTTTAAACAATTCGTCATACACCAAGACCGCTGTGCGATGAAAGTCGGCACAGACGGCGTGCTGCTCGGTGCGTGGGCTGATGTGGAAAATGCCGCCCGCATTCTTGACATCGGCACCGGCACGGGCTTGATTGCTATGATGCTCGCACAGCGCAACCCGAATGCCTGCGTTGATGCCATAGAAATAGAAGAAAACGCTTATCGGCAAGCAACAGAAAACACAAGCGTCCGGAAAGAGCGTATTAACGTGTTCCACACGCCGCTGCAAAGTTTTTTCCCCGCCGAAAAATACGATGTGATTGTGTCCAACCCGCCTTATTTTTCCCATTCGCTGAAAAATCCGGACAAATCGCGAGAGATAGCCCGCCATACGGACACCTTAACGCTACAAGAACTTTTTTTGCATAGCAAAAGATTATTGAAACCTGGGGGCAAATTATCCATTATTTTCCCCGCTGAAAATATGGAGGAGAAAGAAAGGGCGAAATTTTTTTCGCCCCTGCAATGCAACCGCCTTTGCAAAGTTTTTCCAAAACCCAACACAAAAGAAAAGCGGCTGTTAATGGAATTTTCGCTCGCGCCTGCAGATTGCATCGAAAGCGAAATAATTATCGAAAATGGAGGCAGGCACGAGTATTCGGAAGAGTATAAGGAATTGACGAAAGATTTTTATTTGAAGTTTGTCTGAACTGTGATTTTAATGTGATTTTCCTGATTGGTAATGATGCCAAAAATGGTTGGTAAAAAGTTCAAAAATTTTCATTATCTTTGGCGCGAAGTTGAAGAGGAAACGGGCTCTGCTGAGGAGCAACAGTTCGACTTCGCTCACTGACC
>JAISJU010000021.1 GCA_031261165.1 Prevotellaceae bacterium | reverse complement strand
AACAGGCGGGTGGTGTTTCTGATTAAGGAAAAACGATAGAGCGCGGATTTTATTTTCATTAGACTTTTTAGACTTTCCAAGTTTTCAAAACTTGGAAAGTCTTTTTTTAAAAGTCTTTTCTTTGTGGTAAAAATCTTTGCGAACTTTGCGGTAAAAAAAGCCAGCGGTTAAAAAGCAATAGAACGTTTATCTATTTCTATCTGCCGAGCCAACTCCCCCAAACTATCAAATTTCCGTTCATCGCGGATACGCTGCAAAAAAATAATTTTAATATTTTCACCGTAAATATCCTCCGAAAAATCAAAAATATTTGCCTCTATGCTTAATTGATTTTCGGCGGAAATGGTAGGGCGGTAGCCGATGTTCAGCATTCCGTTATAAACGTTTCCGCGCACTTCAATTTTTATGGCATAGATGCCCGTTTTCGGCACAAGTTTCAGCGGATTGACGGCAACATTGGCAGTGGGAAAACCAATTGTTCTGCCTATTTGATTGCCGCGAACAATTCTGCCCGAAAGCGCGTAGGGATAGCCCAAAAAATGGTTGGCGGCAGCAATATCGCCGTTTTCGAGCAGCCGCCGAATAATGGAAGAACTCACTGTAACATCGCCGTCAATAAAAGGCGGCGTTTGTTCTATTTCGATACCGAATTTCTCGCCGTAGCGTTTGTAATCCTCAAAATCCTCCGCGCGGTTATGTCCGAAACGATGGTCGTGTCCGATAATGAGTTTTTTTACATTATATATATGGTAAAGAATTTTTTCCAAGAACTCCGCTGCCGACATTTCCGAAAGCGTTTTGGTAAACGGCAACACTTCGACACTGTCAATACCTGTATTTTGCAGCAATTCCATTTTTTCGGGGAAAAGCGTCAGCAATTTAGGTTGAAAATCGGCGTTTAATGCCACTCTCGGGTGCGTATCAAAGGTAATGGCAAGACTTGTCAGCCCCCTTTTTGCAGCATTTTCGCATACGCGGTTGAGCAAAAAACGGTGTCCGAGATGTACGCCATCGAAAAAACCGATAGTGGCAACTACCTTATTATTAATATGTTGATGATTTTTCTTCAAGTTTTAACACTCAAATCGTTTATTTAGGAAATAACTTTGATTACCTTTGCAAAGATAATTCAAAAATAAATTTTATAAGTTATGAAGAAGGCATTTTTATTTATTTTGTTGGCTATCTCGCTGACTTCCTGCGAAGAAGTGGTAAATAGTTTAACTAAGGACAACACCGTTGATGGTCTGAAAGAGGCGTTGCGGGTTGGAACAAGCGTTGCTGTACAGCAGTTGGGCAAAGAAAACGGTTATTTGGGAGATGAGGCGGTGAAAATTGACTTGCCTCCGGAGGCACAAACGACTTTTCAAGCGGTGAAAACTATTCAGCCGATTTTGAGTAATCCGCTTGTTAGTTCGGCGTTGGGTGCGCTTAACGTTCAGGGACTTGATGCCAATTTAGAAAATGTATTGATAACTGCACTTAATCGTGCAGCGGAAGATGCTGCGCCAAAGTCGGTTGATATTTTTATAAATACCATTAACGGTATGACGATTAATGATGGTACAAATATTTTGTTTAGTACTAATAATCAGGCTGCTACCGATTACTTGGCGGACAAAACCACAACGGAATTGCAAGCGGCTTTCAGTCCTGTTGTCAATGCCTCGCTGAATGAAGTTAGTGTTGCCAATTACACGGCAACAGAGGCTTGGGCTACTTTTGCCGAAAAAAACAATCAGTTGGCGGCTGCTATCAAAAGTGCTGAAACAGGTATAAATTTGGCAGGTAGTCTCGGACTTCTTTCGAGCGACCAAATTCAAAAAATCAATTCGGTTAAATCTGTTAATACGGATTTGGGTGGCTATGTTACAGGCAAAGCATTAGACGGTTTGTTTAAGAAAATTGCAGGTGAAGAATTTAAAATCCGCACAGATGCCTCTGCACGAGTGAATGACTTGCTGCGAAAAGTTTTCGGGCAGTTGGATTAATAATTGTCTGAATCAGGATTTACAGGATTTCAGGATTAAAAGAAAATAGCAGGATTGATAAAATCCTGCTATTTTTTTAATCCTGTAAATTCTAAAATCCTGTAAATCCTGATTTCAGACAATTTACGCATCTATCTTCGCATAAGTAGCGTGCTTTTCGATAAAATCGCGGCGCGGTGCCACATCATCGCCCATCAGCATTGAGAAAATAGCATCTGCCTCAGCGGCGTTTTCGATGGTGATTTGGCGCAAAGTGCGGTTTTCGGGGTTCATTGTGGTGTCCCACAGTTGCGTTTCGTTCATTTCACCCAAACCTTTGTAACGCTGCGTGTGAATGCCTTTGTCATCGCCCGAGGCGTATTTGTCAATAAAGGCTTGGCGTTGGCGGTCGTCCCAGCAATATTCTTCCGCTTTACCCTTTTTGCAGAGGGAGAGGGGCGGCGTGGCGATATAGACGTAGCCATTTTCAATCAACTCTTTCATATGGCGGAAGAAGAAGGTCAGAATTAGCGTGGCAATGTGGCTGCCATCGACATCGGCATCGGTCATAATAATCACTTTGTGATAACGCAGTTTAGTGATGTTTAAGGCTTTGCTGTCGTCTTCCGTACCGATTGTTACGCCGAGCGCGGTAAAAATATTGCGGATTTCCTGACTTTCAAAAACTTTGTGCTGCATCGCTTTTTCCACGTTCAAAATCTTACCGCGCAAGGGTAAAATGGCTTGGAACTGTCGGCTACGCCCTTGTTTGGCAGTACCACCGGCAGAATCCCCTTCGACTAAGAATATTTCGCATTTTTCGGGGTCGCGGCTGGAACAGTCGGCGAGTTTGTCGGGCATTCCCACGCCTGAAAGCGGCGATTTGCGCTGTACCAACTCACGCGCTTTGCGGGCGGCGTGGCGGGCGGTGGCGGCTAAAATCACTTTTTCGACAATGGTTTTTGCCTCTTTCGGGTGTTCTTCGAGGTAATTGCCGAGTGCCTCGCCAACGGCTTGGTCAACGGAGCCCATTACCTCGTTGTTGCCGAGTTTGGTTTTGGTTTGTCCTTCAAACTGCGGCTCGGCTACTTTGATTGAAATCACAGCGGTCAGCCCCTCGCGGAAGTCGTTACCGTCAATTTCTATTTTTTGTTTTTCAAGTTTTTCGAGCAGTTTATTGTCTTCCGCATATTTTTTGAGCGTGCGCGTCAAACCTCTGCGGAAACCGGCGAGGTGCGTACCGCCTTCAATGGTATGGATATTATTGACGTAAGAATAGACGTTTTCGTTGTACGATGTGTTGTAAATCATCGCAATATCAACCGGCGTATTGAATTTGTCGGTGGTGATGTGTATCACGTCTTCGATAAGGCGTTCGCGGGCTTTGTCGATGTATTGCACAAATTCGCGCAAACCGTCTTCGGAATAAAATGTTTCGGTTTTATAGTTGTCCGTTTCGTCTTTTTCGCGGCGGTCGGTCAGCGTGAGGCGGATACCGGCGTTGAGAAAAGCGAGTTCGCGCAGGCGGGCAGCCAGCACTTCGTAGTCATAGACGGTGGTGAGGGTGAAAATCGTGCGGTCGGGCAGGAAATTCTGCGTAGTGCCGGTGTGGTCGCTCGTGCCGACTTCTTTGACGGCGTAGAGCGGTTTCCCGCATTCGTATTCTTGCTGGTAGATTTTGCCGTTGCGATGTACCTGCGTGGTCATATGTTCGGACAGCGCATTGACGCACGAAACGCCCACGCCGTGCAGCCCGCCGGAAACTTTGTAACTGTCCTTATCGAATTTACCGCCTGCGTGCAACACCGTCATCACGACTTCGAGAGCCGACTTGCCCTCTTTTTCGTGCATATCCACCGGAATACCGCGCCCGTCGTCTTGCACGGTAATGGAATTGTCTTCGTTGATAAACACTTCGATGTTGTTGCAATAGCCTGCCAACGCTTCGTCAATGGAGTTATCCACAACTTCGTACACAAGATGATGCAAACCTTTTTTGCCCGTATCGCCGATGTACATAGAGGGGCGCATACGCACGGCTTCCAAGCCTTCGAGCACGGTAATGCTGCTCGCACCGTAATTATTTTTTGTTTCTTCGCTCATTTTTTTGTTCTAAAAAAAGTATGCAAAGGTACGGAAAAATTCTTTATAAGCAAAACTTTTTTTTCGGAGAATATCATCACAAAGAATTTTAATCGTAAGTAGATTAGAGTTTATATAGATTAAGCAGTTTGTTGAATTTTATTTTTTTCTGGATT
>JAISJU010000015.1 GCA_031261165.1 Prevotellaceae bacterium | reverse complement strand
ATAAAAATTTTTCGATTTTTTCTTGCACAATTCAAAAACAAGCCGTACCTTTGTACCCCGAAAAAAATAGATGGTGATTATAGCTCAGTTGGTTAGAGCGTCGGATTGTGGTTCCGAAGGTCGCGGGTTCGAGCCCCGTTTTTCACCCCTACGCGCTTAGAATGCAAAAAACGCAAATTTCCGCAAATCATCAGAAACAGGATTTGCGGAAATTTGCGTTTTTTTTTGTCATTTGCTATCAAAAAAAAACGAAATGATATTTTTTTCGGAATTATTATCATTATTATACAAATAATATGTATCTTTGCACTCTCAAAATAATAACTGAAACAACTCAAATTAACATAATTGTATCACTAAAAAACTAACAGATTTTTATGAAAAAGTTAATAACAACCATTTCGTTTTTGGCTATTGTTGCCTTTTCGGCAGTGAGAGCAGATTCTTGGAGTGTTTATACACCCAATTTTTCATTTGTAAACGACAAATTCAATGTCAAAGTAACCATTACGGGCGCAACAAAATCTGTTCCTTTGCCCGATGGAAGAATTTTAATTGTTTCGGAGCGTTCTTTGCCTTTTATTATAGACGATGCGAGGGGAACAGTATCGAGAGAATTAGACCAAGTTCTTGCCGATAAATTCACTCCTTCAAGCAATATGCACGTTTTTCTGGCGGCGAACGGAAAAATTTATTTGCAGTCTGCCAGAAGCCTCGTCTATATGATTGCAGCAAAAAATCAATGGATAAGTTTAGCCAATAGTTCAAGTCCGCTTGGATTTGCAGATGGAGAACTGAATGGCTTGGCTGTTGATAATTCCAACAATATTGTGGTTAGCGGTGTGAATTTTGGAAAACCTTTTGTGGCTATTGTGGATAACGGAGCCAGAAAACTTGATGTTGCTTTTACAACAATCTATGCGGCAACATTAGATAAAGACGGCACGCTTTGGTTTACCACTGACAAAGGACTTTGGTCATTAAAAAAAGGCAATACGGATTTTACACAAGAATATGCCGATAAAATTTATGATTTACAAGTGTGCGAAAATGGCATTTTCTTTTCCACACATAATGGGATATACAAGAAAGAAGACAATAATTTCAATCTACTTCTTCCGCAAGCCGCTTATGCTTTTCGGGTTGATAAAAAAGAAATATGGTACGCGCCGGTCGGTAAAGATGGAGTATTTTTGAAAAGATATGATTTGGAAACCAAACAGGAAGTAGAATACACCCAAAAAAATACGCCTCTAAATCAAAGAGTAATTGATATACAAATAGATAAATATGGGAATAAATACTTTTCAACAGGCGGCGGATTTTATGTGATGAATACTATTAATATGTCCCAATATCCCGCTTGGACACAATATTCTCCCGGCTATATCGGCGAAGAAGAATTTGACAAAAGAGAACATATTGATTTGTTTAAAACAGGCAAAAACACAGCGATTGTCATTACAAACGAAGACCGCAGCAATCGCTGGGTTGGAAAATATGAAAATGATACTTGGACTTACAAACCTTTTAACCCCGAAAAAGAGGCTACCACGTTCGGTATTCCGGGAACAATGCCATCGTGCATTGCACAAACAGACAAAGGTATATTTGTAGGCAGTTTGAACGGCGGACTTTTGCAGTACGATTTTGAAACAGGTGTTGCCAAAAACGTTGCGGGATATGACATAAAACAATTTGGAGACAAAATCAAAGATTTGGAAGCAGATAAAAACGGAAACCTTTGGATAGCAGCCGAAGATGGTTTGCTAAAATATGACGGCACTTCATTTACATTATATAACAAGAAAAATTCGGCACTTTTAAGTAAGTCGATAAATGTGTTGCAATATGTAGCCGAAACCAATACGCTTTGGGTGGGAACAAAAGACGGCGTATTTACTTTTGACGGTACAAATTGGACAGAATACGGTAAAAAACAGGGACTGAAACCCGATAATGTAAGAGGTCTTGCCGTATCAGGTAATAAGGCTTATGTTTATATATCAGGAGGAATTAATATGAATACCACACAACCGCTTGCGATAATAGATAATGGTGTGGTTACCATTGAAAAAGCACCTGCCTGGTTTGCCGGTATAGTATTAGACGACAACGGAACATTGTGGTTGGCGGGCAGCCAAGGACTGATGTATAAGAAAAACAACGAGTCAATAACCCTTTATCCGAGCAACAAATATCCCAATATATTCTCAATGAACATTTCTATGAAATATTACTTTAACAACGAAATACTTTTTTATACACACAAAGATTCCACTTTCGGTGTCTGCGTAGGCTCAGGTACACCGGTTGGCGAAGTTTGTCCATTAGAAGCAATCGCCAAACAATATAAAGGGAGAATAAATTCACTTAACAAAGAAGTTGTGTTTATGTTTAATGTAAACAATTAAAGATAATCAATATTTGGAGTTTGGAATCGGTAATCAAAAAAACCAACCAACAAAAAAACAGTTCAAGTTTTCCGGCTTGAACTGTTTTTTTATATATAGTTCTCGAATCCGTTCGCAAGCCGATTATTTTTCCGCCAATTTCCGCAAAAAGGCGATTTCTTCTTTCAAATGCGCATTTTCCTGTTCCAAGGTTTGAATCACTTTTTGATGCGCCTCTTTGGTTTCTTGGTGCAATGTTTCCGTATAACCAATAGCAATGGCACTATCGTGAAGATTAAAATTATCCTGATTAACAATATTTTGTCCTATTCCCTCAAAAAATTTCTCGGGTGTAATGTCAAAAACCACCAAAATCTCTTCCAAATACTTTGCCCACGAAGATGTTTCGCCTGTTTCGAGCCGAGCATAAACCGATTTGTCGATATGTAACAAGTCAGCCATTTGCGGTTGTGTAAACCCGCGTTCTCTTCTTAATTTTCTGATTTTTGAAACAATTTGTGCTTGCATTTTAGTAATTATTTTGTGATTAAACGATAAAACGGCATTTTCTGCAAATAACAGCACAAAGATAACGTATTTTTCTGCAAATATCACTATCTTATGTTCAAAAAATTATTCGGAAATTTGTAAAAGAAAATAACACGTAATTATTCGTTTTATATCAATATTATTAACACCTTCCGTAAAAAGGGCGGAAGTAAATCTTTTATTTTATGTTAAAAGTCAAATTAAATTTGAGGAAAGTGCTTGCGATAGCAATCTGCCTCGTAGGAGTAACAATGTTTTCGGGTTGTAATAAAGATGATGGCCCGAGTAATGAAACAAATATCGTAGGCGTATGGATATACGAAAAGGCGGTAGTTAAGGAGTTGAAATTTGAGAGTGGTGTTCCGGCTGAATTGCAGGCAATGATAGAGAATGAACTATTAGAAATGTACGACGAAGATTTTGCCGGTATGATTTATGACTTTCGCAATGCGGGTAAACTTATTCTTTCGTTGGCAAACGGGGAAGACCCCGAAGAAGATAGTTATACCATTGACGGCAATGTGTTGACTATTACAGACCCCGAAGGTTTCGCTGTGTCCGGGCAATATTCCATATCGGGCAACAAACTTACTTGGGACACTGATATGATGACAAGTGACTATGCCGAAATATTAACAGAAATGGGTGTAACAACGGCAATTACTCGTTTGACGTTTAATAAAAAAGACAATTCGTCTTCAAATTCAGGTCAATGGAAAATCAAAGCCTCCGCTGAATATATAGCATATCACGCTTGGATGGTAGAAATGGGTGCACCGTCTGCTCTCGACAAAGATGGATATTTCAAACAAACATTCAAAAGTGAACAGGAAGCACGAAAATGGATAGATGATAATTTTAAGCCTTATTGTCGCCCGATAGGAGGAGGTATAACCGAGTGTTCCGATGCCAATTTAGACGAACTTTACGAGGTTGGCAAAATAGGTACACCAGTTAAAATGCCATAAAACAACAATAATTTAACACTTATGAAAAAGAATTTTAAATTTTCAACATCAATACTGGCAATATTATTTCTGTTCCCTGCCTGCAAAGTACAAAAAAACCTTTCTGTTTATGATGGGAGTAAAGCAGATGGCACTATTACTATGTTTTATACTTATGGTGCTTTCGAAAGACCTACAGTAAATTGGGAAGCAGCAAAAAAAGAAGCTATTGCAAGATGTAAAAATTGGGGATATAATGGGGCTGAGTTCTTTAACGGAACAAAAACTTGTCTTAGATATAGTGTAGGGAGTTGTGACGAGTGGCGAGTAACTTATAAATGTCAATGCACAGATTAAGTCCCCGCTTGTCGCAACTTTGCAACTTGTGCCTAAAACAAAAAAAGTTTGTAACTTCGTATTTTAATGATACGAAGTTGCAAACTTCGCTTGTTTTAGGCACAAGTTGCAAAGTTGCGCTTCTTATAGGGGATTGCGGGTCATACTTCGGCTTCGCTCAGTAACCAAGCCCGCAATGACAAAAGAAACAAAAGTCAAGCCCGCAATGACAGAAAACAAAATCAAACAAAACGATTATTCGTGGTGATAATTTTCCCCTTTCAAAATAGTAAAAGCGCGGTATAGTTGTTCGGCAAAGATAATGCGGATAATTTGGTGCGAAAAAGTCATTTGCGAGAGCGAGATTTTGGCATTGGCGCGGGCGTAGATGTCGGGCGAAAAGCCAAAGGGACCGCCAATTACAAACACAATGCGCTTGCCTGCCAACAAGCGTTTTTCTACGAAAGCGGAAAAATCCGTTGAAGTAAATTCGCGCCCTTTCTCGTCAAGCAAAATCACATCATCGTTGTCTTCGATTTTCTTCAAAATCAGTTCGCCCTCTTTCTCTTTTTGCAGAGGAACAGGGATATTTTTTGTATCTTTCAGTTCGGGTATGACAATCAACTCAAAAGGCACGTAAAATTTCAGCCGTTTAAGATATTCATTTACCGCCTCTTCCACATATTTTTGCGTGGTTTTGCCTACGGTTATCAGTGCGATTTTTGCCATTGCGAGAAACTTTTTATTTTTCTGGATTGCTTCGTGCCTCGCAATGACGCG
>JAISJU010000189.1 GCA_031261165.1 Prevotellaceae bacterium | reverse complement strand
ATCCAGTTGCAACAGATTGTCGATAAGGCCATCCAGCCGCTCGGCATTGTGGATGTGTTTGAGGCGGCGGGATTAGAAAAGCGCGAACTGCCGATGCTTTCGGAAGAGTTTTTGGCGGAAATCAGAAACTATAAGAGAAAAAGTTTGGCGGTGAGAGCGTTGGAAAAACTGCTTGCCGACCAAATCCGTGCCGGTTTTGCCCACAACGCCATCAAAAGCGAACAGTTCAGCGAACTGATTAAAAAGGCATTAGACCGCTACAAAAACGGCACGATTGAAGCGGCGCAAATCATTGAGGAGTTGATAGACATTGCCCGCAAGTTGAAAGAGGACATCGAGAGCCGCCCCGCCGATATGACCGACGACGAAATCGCCTTTTACGACGCCCTCGCCGACAACGGCTCCGCCCGCGAAGTCCTCGGCGATGAGCAACTCCGCGAAATCGCCCGTTATCTCGTGGAGAAAGTCCGCAAAAACATCACTGTTGATTGGAGAGTGCGCGAAAGCGCGAGGGCGCAGTTGAAATACGAAGTCCGAGTGGTGCTGAACAAATTCGGTTACCCGCCGGACAAACAAAAACTCGCCACCGAAAGAATTCTGTTACAAGCCGAAGTTTTGGGGAATTTACTAACCAATAACCGTTGAATATGAAGACAATAAAGCAAATAGAACAGCAAGACCGTCCGCGAGAGAAAATGCTCGCCAAAGGCGTGGCGGCGGCAGTATGAATATTATCGGAATAAACTTTTGAGTTTTGTACCCCGTCATTGCGAGGGCGAAGCCCGAAGCAATCAGGAAACCGACAGTGAACAACTAACACAAGTGGATTGCTTCGCCACAAGCGGCTCGCAATGACGAAACGCAAGCGGTTCGCAATGACGCCCCCCCGTCATTGCGAGGGCGAAGCCCGAAGCAATCCAGAAAAAACAATGAAATAATTAAAAATATGGAACGGGGCGGAGCAGTTTACATCATGGCAAACAAAAGAAATGGGACGCTTTATACAGGCGTAACCAGCGACTTAAAAACAAGAGTGTATCAGCATAAAACTCACTATTATAGCGATAGTTTTACCGCTAAATATGGTTGTAATATGCTGGTCTATTATCGTGGATTTCATAGAATAGAAGAAGCCATTGCCGAAGAAAAACGCATAAAAGCAGGAAACAGAAAAAATAAATTGAAATTAATAGAGTCAATAAATCCGCAATGGAAAGATTTATGGGAAGAAATAAAGGAGTGGTAATGTTCTGGATTGCTTCGCCGTAAGCGGCTCGCAATGACGCCCCCCCGTCATTGCGAGGGCGAAGCCCGAAGCAATCCAGAAAAAACAATGAACAACCAACAGGTGGATTGCTTCGCTAACGCTCGCAATGACGAAACGCAAGCGGCTCGCAATGACGCCATCCCCGTCATTGCGAGGGAGGCACGACCGAAGCCCGTCATTGCGAGGGCGCAGCCCGAAGCAACAGAAGAAACACAACCGAAGCCCGTCATTGCGAGGGCGCAGCCCGAAGCAACAGAAGAAAACAGTGAACAACTAACACAGGTGGATTGCTTCGCCGTAAACGGCTCGCAATGACGTGTCGAGGCACTGTCCGAACATCCGGCGACTGAGCAGAATAACCCGGCGACTGAGCCTGTCGAAGTCGCACCTGTCGAAGCCACGTTATTTCTTAAATAACAAACTTGCTTATTTAAGTTTTTGGCACATTTTCTTAAATAACAAACCTGCTTATTTAAGTTTTGAAATAATTTTCTTAACTTTGCAGTCGTAAAAATTAAGTTTCGATATGAAAAATTTTATTTCAGGCACAACAGTCAATCAGGGCTATTATAAAGCGTTTATACCCAACCCTATAAATAGAAATTGGGAAATAACCGATATGGAAACGGTGAGTTTACTCAGCCGTGCCGACCGTCTGTTAGGACAACTTGATATGTATTCCAACTATGTAAATATTGATTTGTATTTAAGTTTGCATATTGCCAAAGAAGCAACGCAATCTTCTCGTATAGAAGGCACGCAAACAAATATGGAAGAGGTATTTATGAAAAGGGAAGAAATAGCGAAGGAACGGCGCGACGATTGGGAAGAGTTGCAAAACTATATTCAGGCAATGAACGAGGCAACTGCTAATTTACAAACTTTGCCGTTTTCGAGCCGTCTTATCCGTCAAACACATAAAATTTTGTTGCAGGGCGTGAGAGGCAAACACAAAATGCCGGGTGAATTTCGCACAAGTCAAAACTGGATTGGCGGGGCAACAATCAATGATGCGCGTTTTATTCCACCACCGCATACCGAAGTTCCCGCACTGATTTCCGATTTGGAAAAATTTGCCAACGACCCAAGCAACTTTTTGCCCGAACTGCTGAAAATTGCGGTTATTCATTATCAGTTTGAAACCATTCACCCGTTCCTTGACGGTAATGGCAGAATTGGCAGATTGTTGATTACGCTTTATCTCGTAAATAAAGGACTTTTGAAACGCCCCATCTTGTATCTGTCCGATTTTTTTGAACGGCACAGAGATTTGTATTACGACAACCTGACTTTGGTGCGTACCAAAAACGATATGAACCAATGGTTTAAATTTTTCCTCACGGGAGTAATTCAAACTGCCGAAAAGGGGATAAAAACATTTGACGATATTTTGCAGTTGCAAAAAACGTTGGCAGAAAAAGTCAATACTTTGGGCAGCCGCGCCGCAGATGCCAATAAAGTGATAGAAGAACTCTATAAAAATCCTGTTATCAATGCGGTAAAAATAGGACAGATTATAGGAAAATCAAGCGTAAGTGCTTATAAACTTGTTGCCGATATGGAAAAAACAGACATTTTACGCGAAATCACAGGAGGACAACGCGGACGGTTGTATGCCTTTGAAGATTATTTAAAACTATTTTAGTTTTAGTGGTTAGTGGTTAGTTTTAGAAAACCACTAACACTAACCACTAACACTAACCACTATTTTTTATGATAAAAGATTTTAAAGATTTGATAGTTTGGCAAAAGGCAATGGATGCCGTTTTGCTTGTCTATAAATTAGTAAAAAAACTTCCAAAGGAAGAAATGTATGCTTTAAGCGACCAGATGCGCAGAGCGGCAGTTTCTATTCCCAGCAATATCGCAGAAGGACAGGCACGAAATTCCGGCAAAGAATTCGATCAGTTTCTTGCCATCGCAAAAGGTTCAAAAGCCGAATTGGAAACACAATTATTGCTGTGTGTCAAAATTGGCTACCTTAATAACGATGACATTTCTGAAATAACTGACCTTTTGCAAGAAATCGGCAAAATAATAAACACCATCCAACAAAAACTAACCACTAAAACTAACCGCTAACCACTAATATGAAGACAATCAAGCAAATAGAACAACAAGACCGTCCGCGAGAGAAAATGCTTGCCAAAGGCGTGGCGGCGTTGAGCAATGAGGAGTTGTTGCAAGTCATCATCGGCAGCGGCGGCAAAGGCAACGACGTGGTGAAGATTTCAAAAAACCTGCATAAACTGCTCAAAGACGGCAAGGGCAAAGTGCGACTTGAAGACGTGCTGAAAATTACCGGCATCGCCGAAGCAAACGGCACCAAAATCGTCGCCGCCTTAGAAATTGGCAACCGTTTCAACCTTCGCGACAGCGAAATCCTTGACGAACCGGAAAAAATCGTTGATTTGCTTTCCGACATCCGAGACAAGAAACAGGAACATTTCGTTTCGCTCACATTGGACGGTGCCAATCGTCTGATAGAAAAGCGCATTGTCACAATCGGCACGTTGACTGCCTCGCTTGTCCACCCCCGTGAAGTATTTGCCGACGCCATCACCGACCGTGCCGCCTCTATCGTCGTAGCCCACAATCATCCCAGCGGAGACCTCGAAGTCAGCCCCGACGACCTCGAAATAACCAAACGTCTGAAAGAAAGCGGCGAACTGCTTGGCATTCATCTCCTCGACCACATTATCGTTACGAAAACCGGTTGGAAGAGTATAATATAGCGCTCTCCACCCATCGAATATCCTCTTTGAACCCCGCATCAACACAATAAATTGATTTTTCCCCCATCGCATTTTTTCTATAGAAATCCGGAATTTCCCGAAAATAATTACTACCTTTGCCACCGAAATTTAGGAAAAATATGGCAACACGAACGCTCATTTTCATCGACCTCTTTGCAGACGCAGGCGTCTTGTCCGAAGGCTTTATTCGGGCGGGCTTTACGCCTTTGGCGCATATCGAAACGGACAAATACCACGTCAAGTTCTTAGAACACTATCTGTCGAAAGCAGAGTTTTTAGAGTGGCACAGGGATTGCGTGTTTGAGAAGTCAGGGAAAAGTAATAATTTTGTAAATAATAAATTGATAGAATATGCTTTTTGACGAATATAAATACTTCAATTACAAGTTTCCCGAACCGCAATATTTGGGTGCTAAACATAGCCTTATATCGTGGATCAGCCAACATATTCCAAAAAATATAAAAACGGCTCTTGATGCTTTTGCAGGTTCACAAAGTGTGGCATATCTGTTTAAACAAATGGGAGTCAAAACTTTAAGTAATGATTTTCTGAATTTTAATAATCAAATTGGGAAAGCATTGGTTGAAAACAGGTTAACAAAATTAGATAATGATGATTTAATTACATTGTTTCAAAATTCGCCTCAAAAACAAGATTTTACTTTAATGGAAGGAATTTTTACAGATGTGTTTTTTGAAAGGTCTGAAAGTCAGTTTATTGATAATTTCAGGGCAAATATTCCATTATTGGATAGCCCTTATAAGCAGGCATTGGCTTTTACCGTAATGAATCGCAGTTTGACGCGGAAAATAACAATGGGGCATTTCGGGCATACGCAGGCGTTGGTTTATGCAGCCGACCCCGAAAGAGTGAAACGCAATCGCAGTTTGATTCGCCCGATTAGAGATTTATTTTTAGAACTTTTGCCGAAATACAACAATGCAATTTTCGATAATGAGCAGGAAAATCAGAGTTTTAACGAAAATATTTTAGAACTTTTACCAAAATTGTCAGGCATTGATTTGGTCTATTTCGACCCGCCGTATTGCGACAGCCACGCAGATTATCAGGGTTTTTATCATTTACTCGAAACTTACACAGAGTATTGGAAAGACAAAGAGTTTATAAATGGTATAAAACGGTACGAACCAAAGCGTTATAGCGGGTTTGATACTAAAAGTGAGGTTATTGCCAATTTTGAAAAACTGTTTGAATTGTCAAGCGAAATTCCTTATTGGTTAATTAGTTACAACAACCGCAGTTATCCTGATATTCAGACTTTTGAAAAAATGCTTTCGAAATATCGTGATGTAACGATTGAGCATAAGACCTATCAAAACGGAAGGGGAGGTAAGGGCAGTGTAGCAGGCAGTAAAGAGATTTTGTTTGTTTGCAAACCAAAGATAAACATTATGTATCAACAAATAAAGAATTAGAATATGAAAGGCTTTAAATATTGGGATAATCTGCACCGCAGCGAGCAGTTGGAAGAATTTAGCGCCGACCGCGTCGGTTTGTTGTGGCTGAAACTCAAATCCATAATCCGCGTAGAATTGGTAAAAGGATTTTTGGAATTTTCGGGCTATCATATTGATTATAAGAGACAAAGCGAGATTTTTCCTGCTTTGTTTGAGTTGCTCTCGCAAGACATTGAAAAGTCGCATAAACTTTTGGACACATACATCAAACAGGTTAGTAACGAGCAAATTGCGAAAACAAATATTCCGCAGTTGGTATCCGAACTCTACAAACTCAGAAATTTTGAGTGGGGTGGCGATTATCAAAATTCATTGGATAAGTATTTGGTTAGCAGGTATGTAAAATCGGATAATCCGTCTTACGAATACTTGCTTTCAAAATTTGAAACGGAAATAAATCCAGCCGTACAGGGTTATGTTTTAAACAGTTGGTACAATTATTGGAGTAGCGTTTTGATTGAAAATATCTTTAAGTCGCACTCCGTTGTTTTGCCGACAGTCGGGCAAATCAAAAGCGTCGATTTTTTCATAAATGATATACCTTTTGATTTGAAAGTTACCTATTTACCCGCTGAATTTATCAAGCAGAAACGCAAAGAAAAGGGATTTGCTGTTGAACTTACTTATCTGAAACAGAAAGCAAAAGAGGCGAATATCGCATTTGATAATAAGTCCAAAGACACAGCCATTTTCTACGAAATCACAGAAAAGATGAAAGACCGCAATGATGCGTTTTGTCGGCAAACATTACAAACATTGAAAGATGAAAAGATTGCAATTTTGCAGGATGCACAAGATAATCCCAAATTGTTGGCAAAATGGCTGTACGAAAATCAGGGCGAAATGCGTTTCGGTTCTGAAAATCGTTTGTTTCTCGTGCTTGTTGATACCGACGATTTCAATAATTCGTGGAAGTTGAAACGGAATATTGACTTATTGAAACCAACTATTGAAAACTATTTGAACAACTTCAAGAGTAAAAAGTTGGAAGATTTG
>JAISJU010000064.1 GCA_031261165.1 Prevotellaceae bacterium | reverse complement strand
TAACCTGCCGAACATCTCAAAAACATATTCGGGGAAAAACACAGTGATGAGAAGTCCTGCAAAGGATAGAGCCGAAGTGTTGAAAATTGTGTCTTCCAATCCGAGATATTCGGCAGCAGTTGCCATTGTGAATTATCCGAATAAAGAAAATGCAGGCGCGGGCGTACCCAAACTCTTTTCGCCGAGCGGAAATATCCCCGAAATCTATTTAATGCAGGATTATAAAAAAGAAATCGTGGAAATCAACCGGAATACGCGCTCACTGCCGTTGGGTATCAGAACTACCGTAAAAGGGGAAAACTTTACATTGAAATTTTACGGGCTGGAAAACTTTTCTTCCGATGTATCCATCTATGATGCCAAAACAGGACTGACGCAAGCATTGACAGAAACGCAAAACGAATTTCAGTTTCTGAACGCCGAAGGCAATCAGGAAGACCGTTTTTACCTGATTTTCTCGCAGCAAGACGTAATTACGGACATCAACACAAATGATAAAGCGGCTGATATTCGGGTTTATACGGCTGACGGCATTGTCAGGCTTGCCTCTTCGCCGGAAGATTTAATTCAGTCTGTGGAAGTGTATAACGTGCAGGGACAACTGCTTTTGTCTAAATATCATCTTTCTGCCGTTTCTTATCAATTAGGAATAACGGCAGGTACAGGTGTCTATTTGGTAAAAGTACAAACAACTCAAAAAAGTGTAGCAAAGAAGGTTATTATAGATTAATCCATTTAATGCCTAAACAAAATGAAAACAATAACAAGATTTTTTAGTATTACCATATTTTTAGGATTTCTTCATTCGGCAATGTGTGCGAATATTCAACTTTACAATACTGCCGATGAATCTTATCTCAAATCTTATTCAATTGATGACGAAACGGATAGTTTGAATTTGTTTAATCAATCTGCTTTCACATATTCTACGACATCTTTTGACGAAGAAGATGATTGGGATAACGGGCTTGGCATCGGGGAAGAGCCGATTGTACCGGTTGGCGAGGAAATGCTTGCGTTAAGCATTTTCAGTTCCGTTTATGCTTGTGTCGTGATGAAAAGAAGAAAAAAGAGAGTTGGTGATAAGATGTGATTCTATTAGTTAACATTTAGAATTGCTAATAAAGGGCAGCCACTCGCTTTGCCCAATGCTCAACAGGGGTTTTATGAGTCAAACCCGCAATGACAGGAAAAAAAACGGCACAAAAAAAGGGTAAGCGAACTATATCGCACCGCTACAACTAACTACCTTTGCTGCGTTCCCGCCCTGGAGGGTTTGTTAGGAGCTGGTCGTATAGGACTTACCCGAGTGCAAAAGTACGGCTTTTTTTGTTAGTGTGCAAACTTTTTGCACTTTTTTTTCCTGTTTTTTGTAAGAGGCTTGTTTTCAGGGGAAAATAAATTCTAAAATTAATTCCTTATTAATACGGATATTAATAAAAAGGTGTTTTCTTTGCAACTTGAAATTTAATACTTAAAAAATACTATGAAAAAGTCCATTTTCTTCAGCCTTATTGTGCTGTGTTGCGTTTCCTGCGGGAAAAAACTCGAAACGCCCAAAGACCCCGTTGATTACGTTAATCCCTATATGGGAAACATCAGTCATTTGCTTGTGCCAACCTACCCTACCGTGCATTTGCCCAACAGTATGCTGCGCGTGTATCCCGAACGCGCCGATTACACTACCGAATTTTTGCACGGCTTGCCTGTTGCCGTAACGAGCCATCGAGGGAGTTCGGCGTTTAATATTAGTCCTTTTCAACCCGAATCTGTGGAAATTCCTAATTTTTGTGGTATGGAAAATGATGTTGATGTAAGTTCAATAAAAATGGAAAGTTGGGGAATAGGTGCTTCCGGGATAAAATCTTATTCTTATGATTTGGAAAAAATCACACCATATTATTATTATGTATATCTTGATGAAGACCAAATAGATGTAAATTATGCACCTTCACATCAATCGGGCATTTATTCTTTTGATTTTAGAAAAGAAGGCAAGAATTATATAAGTTTTAATGTTGGCAAAGGCAAATTATCTTATCATAAAGATGGTAGTATTTCGGGTTATCAAACTATTTTATTTGATGGTGAGCCTCGAAATAATATTTATCTGTATATTGAAACAGAACAAAAGTCCGAAATTCAAGCCGCAACGCATACAGAACCAAATCCGCTTAAGTTTGTTGATGCAGAATTAATAGATAGCACTGCCATTACGACAATTAAAGGCGACAATCAAGCCATTACTCTTGATTTTGGCGATGCCAAAAAAGTAAACCTCCGCTACGGTATTTCCTTTATCAGCGAAGAGCAGGCAAAAAAGAATTTGCAGCGCGAAATCAATACTTACGATGTATGCGAAGTAGCCAGAAAAGGGCGCGATATTTGGAACGAAACACTCGGCAAAATCAAAGTTGAGGGTGGCTCTTGCGATGAAAAAACCGTGTTTTACACCTCTCTTTATCGCACTTACGAGCGTATGATAAATATTTCCGAAGACGGACAATATTATTCGCCTTTCGACAACCAAATTCACGCGGACAACGGTACGCCCTTTTTCACAGACGACTGGATTTGGGACACTTACCGCGCCACGCACCCCCTGCGCGTGCTGATTGAAGAGCCGATGGAAAATGCGATGATAGCCTCGTATGTGCGTATGGCGCAACAAGATACGCTGCACGGCTGGATGCCCACTTTCCCCGAAATAACGGGCGACAGCCACCGTATGAACGGCAATCACGCCGTAGCCGTAGTGTGGGACGCTTACGCAAAGGGCTTGCGCGGATACGACCTCGCGGCTGCCTACAAAGCCTGCAAAGCGGCAATGACCGAAAAATCGTGGCTGCCCTGGACAAAAATCCCCGCTACGGAATACGACAAATTTTTCAACGAAAAAGGCTATTTTCCTGCATTGAATGTGGGCGAAAAAGAATATATCGTGGGCGTGCATTCGTGGGAAAAACGCCAACCGGTGGCAGTGCTGATGGGCGCGTGCTACGATTTCTGGTGCCTTTCGCAAATAGCCAAAGAACTTGGTAATGAGGAGGATTACAAAAATTTCCTGGCAAAATCCTACAATATGCGCAATGTGTATAACGCCACGACCGCGTTTTTCCACCCGAAAGACAAGTACGGCAAGTTCATTGAGCCGTTTGATTACCGCTATTCGGGCGGCATCGGCGCACGCGATTTTTATGACGAAAACAACGCCTACATTTTCCGTTGGGACCTGCCGCACAATCCCGCTTTCTTGGCAGAATTGATGGGCGGCGCGGACAAAATGGCGGCAAATCTCGACCAGACTTTCAGCGAGCCGCTGGGCAAAAGCAAGTTCGACTTCTACGCCCAACTGCCCGACCACACCGGCAATGTGGGGCAATTCAGTATGGCAAACGAGCCGTCTTTCCACATACCTTATTTATATAATTACGTGGGGCAGCCTTGGAAAACGCAAAAACTTATCCGCAAATTGCTTAAAGAATGGTACAGAAACGACCTGATGGGCGTTCCGGGCGATGAAGACGGCGGCGGAATGTCGGCATTCGTGGTATTCTCGTCAATGGGCTTTTACCCTGTAACACCCGGTTTGCCGAGTTACAACATCGGCAGCCCTGTGTTCCAAAATGTAAAAATGGCATTGAGCAACGGCAAAACCTTTGAAATCGTTGCCGAAAACTATGCGCCAAACAATAAATATATCCAATCCGCCACGCTCAACGGCAAAGAGTGGAATAAGCCTTGGTTTAGTCATTCTGATATTATCAATGGCGGGAAACTTGTGCTTGTGATGGGCGATAAGGCTAATACTGCTTGGGGTAGCGACCTCGCTGATGTGCCGCCTTCGGGGGAAAAATGATGAAAAACTTTTTAAATTGTATAATGTTTTGCGTATTTTTCAAAGAGGACAAGAAAATACGGAAACGTATGAAGATTTGTCTTATCTTTTTTGGGAATAAAAAGCAGTGTCATTGGCGCGAATTATTTTTTATAAACACACAATTTTTTGTGTGTTTATTTTATTTTGAAAAAATATTGTATCTTTGCAGCAATAAAAAAACAACTATGACAGAATTAAAATTCAAAAATAGTATTGACGATGTACAAATGAGCGTTTTGCTCTATTTGTTGAAATCGTGGAATGTAGAGGCGGAGTTCTCGCAACAACAACCTGCTGTATCTACAAAAAAACATAAACCGATTTCTATACAAACATTGCCTTTCTCAACAGGAATGTGGGCAGACTATGATATTGACGACAAAACGTTGAGAACCAAAGCGTGGGGTACTGAAAAAAGAGTTGCCGTATGATACTTTGCGATACAAATATTCTGATTGAGATTTACAGAAAAAATGCTGATATTATTTCTGTTGTAAGTGCCATTGCTCAAAATGATGAAATAGCCATTTCCGATGTAACTCGCGCAGAAATGTTGGTTGGTGCACGTAATAAAAATGAAATGCACGTTTTAATAAGAGAATTGGGACAATTAAAATGTTTGCCTATTCAGTCGGAAATATCCGAAATATCCATTCAATTATTGGCTCAATATACGTTATCTTATGGTTTAGATTTTCACGATGCCCTCATTGCAGCCACAGCCGCTTATTACGATATAGAACTTTTTACTCTCAATTTGAAAGATTTTAGGTTTATGAGTAATATAAAATTATACCAGAATAGAAAAAATCAATGAAAAAACGACTAATATCCCCCTCTCTTTTGTCCGCCGATTTTGCCAATTTGCGGAAAGACATCGAAATGCTTAACGACAGCGATGCCGATTGGATACACCTCGACATTATGGACGGCGTGTTCGTTCCCAATATTTCTTTCGGTTTTCCTGTCATTGAGGCGGTGGCGAAGTATGCCCAAAAGCCGCTTGATGTGCATTTGATGATTGTGGAGCCGCAAAAATTTGTCAAAGAAGTGAAAGCGGCGGGCGCGTATATGATGAGTGTACATTACGAAGCCTGCACGCACCTGCACCGCACCGTGCAACAAATCAAAGCCGAAGGTATGAAAGCGGGCGTAACGCTCAATCCGCACACGCCGGTTTCGCTGCTCGAAGATATTATCAACGATGTGGATATGGTACTGCTGATGTCCGTAAATCCGGGTTTTGCAGGGCAGAAATTCATCGAAAACACTTACAAAAAAGTGTTGCGCCTGAAAGAGATAGTGTTGCGCCGAAAAGCGGACTGCCTCATTGAGGTTGATGGCGGTGTGAATTACGACACAGCCAAAAAACTGTTTGATTGCGGTGCAGATGTGCTTGTATCGGGCAATTTTATTTTCAATTCCAACGACCCCAAAGAAGTGATTAGTCGCTTGAAAAATGGATAACACCGCACATATCGGCGATGATGCGGGGAAATTTTTGCGAAAAACGCCTTTTTTCCGCTTGTTGCTCGCACTCGTTTGCGGTATTGCGTTTCAGGTTGTTGCGGGATTTTATTTGTCTGTATTTATTATTATTGTGTCGCTTGGTATCTTGCTGATATTAAGCGGCTTTTTGTTTAAAGATTTTCGTCTTCGCTGGGCTTGCGGCGCAGGAATGTATTTTTTGCTTTTTTCGTTGGGCTTGTTCTTAACGCAAAAAGCAGACGAACACACGCAATTTCAATATCTCGGACAGCCGCAAACCTACCTCGCCAAAATCATTTCCGCACCTACCGAAAAACCGCGTTCCGTGCTTTGCGAATTGCGTTTGCAGCAAAATTTGGACAAGAACGAAACACTGACAAACAACGTCATTGTCTATCTCGAAAAGGACAGCCTCGCGCTCACATTGCAGGCGGGCGAGCGCATTTTGGTGAATGCCGCTTTCGACAAGTCCCGCCCGCGCGGCAATCCCGATGAGTTCGATTACGCCCGCTATTTGAAGCACAAAGGCATTTGCGCTGTGAGTTACGTTTCCGCCGCGCAGTGGCAAAAAGTGCAGGAAACGCCGCCCTTTTCCATCATCAATTTTGCGGCGCAGTGTCGCGACAAACTGCTGTCAATTTGCAAAACGCTTGGCATTTCGGGCGATGAATACGGCGTTTTGGCGGCACTCACGCTCGGCTATCGCGAAGATTTGAGCCAAGATTTGAATAACAGTTACGCGGCGGCGGGCGTTACGCACGTTCTTTCGGTCAGCGGGCTGCACGTGGGCGTGATTTATATCGTTATCAACTTTCTGCTCGGTTTTATGGACAAACGGCGCGAAACGAAAGTTGCCAAAGCCGTGCTTATCATTGCATTACTGTGGTTGTATGCTTTGATTACCGGAGTGCCGCCATCGGTCATTCGCTCGGCGTTTATGCTGTCTTTGATAACATTTTCCGAAGTCCTCAACCGCAAATCGCAAATCTTCAATACCGTATTCGTCTCCGCTTTTTTTATGCTGGTATACAACCCGTATTATTTGTTTGATGTAGGGTTTCAGTTGAGTTATTTGGCGGTGCTGGGCATCGTGTATTATCAGCCTAAATTTGCCGACTTATGGAAAACGGAAAACAAATACATTGAGCCTGTTTGGTCGTTGCTGACCGTTTCGCTGGCGGCGCAGTTGGTTACCACGCCCTTGTCGCTCTACTACTTTCACAATTTTCCGAATTACTTTTGGCTAAGCAATATCGTGATAGTCCCAGCCTCTTCGGGCATCATTTATTTGGCATTCGGCTTGTTTTTCGGCTCGCAAATCCCTTATTTGAACGACATCGCTACTTTTCTGCTCACTTGGGCGGTACGCATCGTTAATCATATCATCTTGTTTATCAGCAATTTGCCTTATGCTTTATTGCGCAATGTGTGGATTGACGGTTGGACTTTGGCTATTATATTTGCAATAATCATCTGTTTTACCATCGCTTTTGTGTATCGAAAAAACAGAATGTTTATCGCGGGACTTGCGCTTGTTGCCGTATTTTTATCAATTAATGTATATGAGAACTGCCAATCCGCCACAAATGGCAACAAATTAATTGTAGCCTCAATGCAAGACGGCTACGGCGTCTATTTTATAGAGAAAAACAAATCCTACCTGCTGACCGACAACGAAACGGAGGCAAGCCGTGCAATGGCTCCCTACCTGATGAAAAACCGCATCGCCGAGCCTGTTTTGCCGGACAGCACAGTGCTTTGGTACGATACACTTGGTTTCGTTTCCTTTGCCGAAAAACGGATTTTGCTGCTTTCGGAAAATATTTTTGAGAAGAACAGCACTGAAAATCCGCTGTCTTTGGATTATTTGGTTTTGACAAATAATCTTTATGTAAAAAATCTTGCGGAATTTGTAACACCCAAATGCGTGATTGTTGATAAGTCGTACAAAAAACAGACAATCGAAAAAATAAAATCCGATTGCGCCGAGATGGGGATAAATTACTATGCGATATGGGATAGCGGTGCGTTTATTGCGGAATGGGAATGATTAGAAATTTTTCTTCGCGCCTTCGCGCCTTCGCGTTTAGTATAAAAGAGCCGCAAGCGGCAACAAAAAATACTAAACGCAAAGGCGCGAAGACGCAAAGACGCGAAGTTTATAAATGTTATTAATGCACTTAACTGTGTGCTAAAAAAATCAATTCTCAAACCTCAAAACTCCTTTTTCCACTTCCACTTTTATCGGCTTGGATTTATCCACCGTTTGCGCTATCAGGGCTTTGGAAAGTTCGTTTAAAACGCCGCGCTGGATAACGCGCTTAACGGGGCGTGCGCCGAATTGCGGGTCGTAGCCCTCTTTGCCGATGAAGTTGATGGCGGCATCGCTCACTTCGAGTTGCACGCCGTTTTGCCGCAGCATTTTTTGTATGCCGCCGATTTGCAGGCGCACGATGTCGGTTATTTCCTGCTCGCTGAGGGGGACAAACATTATCAGTTCGTCTATGCGGTTGAGAAACTCGGGGCGAATGGTCTTTTTCATTAACTCAAACACCTCGTTTTTGGTGTCTTCTATAATTTCTTCGCGGTTGTTTTCATTCAAGTTTTCAAAGCGTTCTCGAATGATATTTGAGCCGAGATTACTTGTCATTATGATGATTGTATTCTTGAAATTGACCGTGCGCCCTTTGTTGTCGGTCAGCCTGCCATCGTCCAGAACTTGCAATAATATGTTGAAGACATCGGGGTGCGCTTTTTCTATTTCGTCGAACAAAATGACGCTGTACGGTTTTCGGCGGACTGCTTCGGTGAGTTGCCCGCCCTCTTCGTAGCCGACATATCCGGGGGGTGAGCCGATGAGCCGCGACACGCTGAATTTCTCTTGATACTCGCTCATATCAATGCGCGTCATCATATTTTCGTCATCGAACAAAAATTCTGCGAGGGCTTTCGCCAACTCGGTTTTGCCCACGCCGGTTGTTCCCATAAAGATGAAAGAGCCGATGGGGCGGCGGGGGTCGCTCAGTCCGGCGCGAGAGCGGCGCACGGCATCGGCAATGGCGGCGATTGCCTCGTTCTGACCGATAACACGCTTGTGCAACTCTACTTCGAGGTGAAGCAGTTTGTCCTTTTCGCTCTGTATCATTTTGCTGACCGGTATGCCTGTCCAACGGCTCACCACATCGGCAATGTCCTCGCTATCAACTTCTTCTTTTATCATTGCGGCGTTGCCCTGCAAGTCCTGTAATTGTGTTTGCAGGGTTTCTATTTGCTTTTCCGCCTCTTTTATTTTGCCGTAGCGCAACTCGGCAACTTTGCCGTAGTCGCCCTCGCGTTCGGCGCGTTCCGCCTCGTATTTATAATTCTCAATATCAATTTTATTCTGTTGAATTTTGTTGATAACCTCTTTTTCGGACTGCCATTTGGCTTTGTATTTTGATTCTTCTTCTTTTAAATTGGCAATTTCTTTGTTTAATGATTCTACTTTATTTTGGTCAGTGAGCGAAGTCGAACTGTCGCGTTTTATTGCCTCGCGCTCTATTTCCAATTGTTTGATATTGCGCGATACTTTGTCGAGGTCTTCGGGTACGGAATCTACTTCCATACGCAGTTTGGCAGCCGCCTCGTCCATCAGGTCGATGGCTTTGTCGGGCAAAAAACGGTCGGAAATATAGCGGCTCGACAGTTCTACGGCGGCAATGATGGCATCGTCTTTGATACGCACTTTGTGGTGATTTTCGTAGCGTTCTTTCAGTCCGCGCAGAATGGAAATGGTACTTAACTCGTCAGGCTCATTCACCATAATGATTTGAAAACGGCGTTCGAGTGCTTTGTCTTTTTCAAAATATTTTTGGTATTCGTCAAGCGTTGTAGCACCCACTACGCGCAATTCGCCGCGAGCGAGGGCGGGCTTTAGAATGTTTGCCGCGTCCATTGCGCCCTCGCTTTTGCCCGCGCCCACGAGGGTGTGGATTTCGTCTATAAAAAGTATGATTTCGCCTTCGGATTTGATAACTTCGTTGATAACGGATTTGAGGCGTTCTTCAAACTCGCCTTTGTACTTCGCGCCGGCTATCAACGCGCCCATATCGAGGGAATAGAGTTGCTTGCTGCGCAGGTTTTCGGGTACGTCCCCGCGCACGATGCGGTGTGCCAAGCCTTCTGCAATGGCGGTTTTGCCTGTCCCCGGCTCGCCGATGAGAATGGGGTTGTTTTTGGTGCGGCGGCTGAGGATTTGCAGCACGCGCCGGATTTCTTCATCGCGCCCGATAACGGGGTCGAGTTTGCCCGAGCGGGCGCGTTCTATCAAGTTGATGGCGTATTTAGACAGCGATTGATAAGTGTCTTCCGCCGATTGCGAAGTAACTTTTGAGCCGCCGCGCAGTTCGTCTATCGCCGCCCGCACGTTTTGTGCGCTGATGCTGTATTCTTTAAACAGGTTGGTCAGTTGGTTGTTTTCGCTGACCAAGGCTAATATAATGTATTCGAGGGACACGAACTGGTCGCCGTCTTTTTTGGATAATGTTTCGGCTTTTTGCAGCACGTTGTCCGCCTCGCGGCTCAAGTATGGCTCGCCGCCCGACACTTTCGGAAGCGTGCCGATTTGGCGTTCCACGGCATTGTCCAACGCCTGCGGGCTGATGCCCAACTTGTTAAATATAAAATGGGCAACGCTTTCGCCTATTTCGAGGATAGCCTTAAAGAGGTGCGGCGTTTCGATAGCCTGCTGTCCGCGCGATTTTGCCAAATCAATGGCTTGCTGAATCGCCTCTTGGGATTTGATGGTATAAATATTGATGTTCATTGTGTGTTTGTGTTTTGAATTTCAATACTTTATTTGGCAATTCTTGTGCCAATGAAGTAGGGCTGACATTTTGGCAGAGGCTTAAATGAAGAATGAAGAAAGAAGAATGAAGAATGAAACTTTTGTCGAAAAGTTTCGGGGGGGCTACCCGAGTGTTTCGGGGGGCTACCCGAATGGCTCGGGGGACTACCCGAATGTTTCCCTGATTGGCACAAGTCTGAGCGCATAAGTGTTCGAAACCTTGTTTCTTAGGTGCATAGCACCGTAAATATTTGTAGCATAATGGTTTTATTCTCTTATTAAAGGTGCAGCGCACCGTGATATTAAAAGTAGATTACGGTGCGCTGCACCTAAAATTCTACAAATATTTTCATTTACTACAAATATTTTCGGCACTCTGTGCCTTTATTACAACACATTAGCAGGTTTCGAACACTTATGGTCTGAGCGTATTACATACATTTTTGTAGTTTTCTCCTTTTTTCCACTACATATTTGTAATGTTTTTATTTTTCCATTAAAATAATTGCAAGTATATATTTCTAATTATCAGAAGATTTAATGTGATATTCTTTTTTTGGATAACGCATTTTGGAATTTTGGTATATATATTGCTCAATATATTATGATGAAACCAAATAAAGATATTAATTTGAATATTTCTCTAAATCTTCCTTCGGGGGATTTAGGGGCTTGTTGGCTTATCGACTCCACCCTGAGAGATGGCGAGCAGGCTCCGGGCGTTGTTTTTTTCAGAGATGAGAAAATCCGTTTGGCGCGTATGCTCGACGAAACCGGTATTGACGAAATAGAAGCGGGAACACCGGCTATGGGTGCGGAAGAGTGCGCTGCCGTCAGCGAAATTGTGCGTCTGCAAACCCGCGCCCGCATTTCCGTATGGGCGCGGGCTTTGAAAAAAGACATCGAGGCGGCTGCCACAACGGGCGCGGCGGGCATTCACATCGCTTTTCCCACGTCAGACATTCAGTTGGAGGCTATGAAAAAAGATTTTTGCTGGGTGCGCGAAACCCTGCCCGAAATGGTTGCGTATGCAAAAAAGTATTTCCGATACGTGAGCGTTGGCGCACAAGATGCGGGCAGATGTACTCCCGACAGGCTGATAAAATTTCTGCGCATTGCCGAAAAAGCCGAAGTTTGCCGCGTGCGCATTGCAGACACGGTTGGCATTCTTACGCCTTTGACTACCGGCAGTCTGGTGCAAAATATCAAAAACCATTTCCCCGACCTGAACATTGATTTCCACGCGCATAACGACTTCGGTATGGCAACGGCAAATGCTATTACAGCCTTTCAATCGGGAGTTTCTTCGCTGAGCGTTACGGTAAACGGTTTGGGCGAGCGGGCGGGCAATGCGGCATTGGAGGAAGTTCTGATGATTCTCTCGCAAATACACAAGGAAAGCAAATATTCCACCTCAAACATTTACGCCCTTTGCAAGTACGTTTCCGTCATTTCGGGGCGACCGATACCGGACAACAAGCCGGTGTGCGGACGCTTGGTTTTCAGCCACGAATCGGGCGTGCACGCCAAAAGCACCTTAGCGGATACTATCGCTTTTCAGGCTTTCGATGGCGGACTAATCGGCAGGGAAAACGCTCAAAACCTCTTTGGCAAACATTCGGGCAGAGGGGCATTGGTCGATTTGCTGGAAAAACAGCATATCGTTATCGAAGATGAAAAATTACCCGCATTGCTGGAAAAAATCAAAGAAACATCTCAACTTTACAAGCGAAATGTCAGTGTGGAGGAAATTATTTTGATGTGTGGGAAAGTGTGAAATATCTGTCAAAGACATTTATTGCACATTTTGCCTGACGGCTTGAAAAGCCGAATTTTCATTAACCGCAGGTCAGCGACCTGCGGAGAAAAGCAGATACTAACCGTTGCCTGAAAGGCAAAACATTATAGTTAAGTTCTGCCTTTCAGGCAGTTTTTAGTCCATTCGCTTTTCCGCAGGTCGCTGACCTGCGGTTAATGAAAATTCGGCTTTTCAAGCCATTAAGGATAATCATTTTTATTATTCTTGCAAAGAAACGCCTTAATAATACGAAAACAACTTTATTGATTTTATTTTGCGCATCATATCAATAAATCAACGTTATTATAACACGAAATCACTATCTTTGCAGCCAAATAGATTTTATTAAAAGCCGGAGGGTTTATGTATTGTGAAAGAAAAGGAAAAGATTGTTATGCGGAAGCCGATTTGGAATTTTTGGTAGAAATAAGCAATGTGCTAAGCCACAGTGAGGATATTTACAAAAATTTGGAAGGTCTGCTGGAAAACCTGTGTAAATTTTTGAGAGCGCAACACAGTATGGTAACCATTGTAGATTCCAATCAGGAACGCATTATGATTAGTGCAGCCTACGGACTGACCGCCGAAGAGAAAAGTCGCGGAACATACAAAGTGGGCGAAGGAATTATCGGCAAAGTGGTGGAAAGCGGCAAACCGGTTATCATCACCGATGTGCAGAAAGACACAACATTTCTGAACAAAACGGGGGCGAAAAAGCCCGATGGGCAAATAACGGCTTTCATTTGCGTTCCCATCATTCTGAGAGGCGAAATTATCGGTACGCTGAGTATCCACAAAACGCACCATTTTGATATTGACCTGTCGCGCGAAACCAAGTTTCTAAACGTTGTCGGCACATTAATCGGCAAAAACATTTCCATTCACCGAAAACACATCGAGGAACTGGAAGAGTTGCGCAAAGAAAACCTGCGCCTGAAATCGTCCGACAAACCCTTTAAGCCCGACAATATCATCGGCAATTCATCTCTGATGCACGATTTGTATCAACTCATTGAGCGCGTTTCGCCCACAAACAGCACGGTGATGATTCGCGGCGAAAGCGGCGTGGGCAAAGAGTTGATAGCCGAAGCCATTCACAAAGCAAGTGCCAGAGCCTCCAAGCCCTTTATCAAAGTCAATTGCTCGGCATTGCCCGAAAACTTGATAGAAAGTGAACTTTTCGGACACGAGAAAGGCTCATTTACCGGCGCCATCGCCGCTCACACCGGCAAGTTTGAGCAAGCCAACGGAGGCACTATTTTTCTCGATGAAATAGGCGATGTGCCGCTGTCCATTCAGGTAAAACTGCTGCGCGTGCTGCAACAGCGACAAATAGAGCGCGTGGGCGGAAACACAACCATCAACGTAGATGTGCGCGTGCTGACAGCCACCAACCGCGACTTGGAAGATATGATAAAAGCCGGAACTTTCCGCGAAGATTTTTATTACCGCATCAATGTTTTCCCCATTTACGTGCCTGCTTTGCGCGAGCGGCGAGCCGATATTACAATGCTTGCCGACCATTTTATCAACAAACTGAACAAGCAAAACCGTATGAACGTAAAGCGCATCACCGGCGGCGCACTGGATATGCTGATGATGTACTCCTACCCGGGCAACATTCGCGAACTGGAAAATGTGATAGAACGCGCAATGATTCTTACCACGGACAACGTGATACACTCGTACAACCTGCCGCCATCGCTGCAAACCGGCGTGTCGTCAAACACCGTAGGCAGCGGCTCGCTCGACCTCCTGCTCGGCAAAGTGGAAAAGCAAATGATAATAGACACGCTCATTGCCAACAACGGAAATATGACAAAAGCCGCCTCGCAACTCGGCATCACGGAGAGAATAATGGGCTTGCGCGTAAAGAAATACGAAATCAACACAATGAATTATAAACATCTGTCTAACGACAACAGTTAAGCGAATATGACAAAAATAATCCCTGCAAGTTTTTGCGAAACGGCGCATCTGGAAGCCGTTGCCGCGCTGATAAACGCCTACATCGCCGATGAAATGGGCGGCGGCAATTCTACTGACCTCAAACCGCTGTCGAAAATCAGGCAACTGATGCTCGTTGATGGTTTGGGCAATCACCCGAAAGCCATTGTGCTGCTGGCACAAAACGCCGAAGAATTTGTCGGCTTGCTCGTGGCGTTCGAGAACTTTTCCACTTTCACCGCCCAACCGATGCTCAATATTCACGACCTTATCGTGTTGAAAGAACATCGCGGGCAGGGCATCGGCAAACTGCTGATGAACGCCCTCATCGAAGAGGCGGAAAACAGACATTGCAGCCGCATCACCCTCGAAGTGCGGACAGATAACCAAAAAGCCCAAACTTTATATAAAAGTCTGGGCTTTGAGGCTCCGGATCCGAATATGCTTTATTGGAGGAAATATATTTAATTCGCGGGGTTATAACTTTTCCGCCCTCTTTTCTTCCCGTCATTGCGGGCTTGACCCGCAATCCCC